>DATAJQ010000167.1:0-30719 GCA_036262095.1 Chitinophagaceae bacterium
CGGACGTACCACCACCAAGTTGAGTCCCAATATTTACCTTGAGAATTATGTGGCGTATGGTTTCAAGGATAAGAAATGGAAATATTATTTATCAGGCACCTATTCATTCAATCACAAATCCATTTACTCGTATCCGCTGAATTATCTGCGCCTGAGTTATCAGTATGATACAAAGATCCCTGGTCAGGAACTGCAGTTTGTGGCTGAAGATAACTTCCTGCTCTCTTTCAAGCGCGGGGATAATAATAAGTGGCTCTATAACAGGATTGCCAAGGCTGAATATGTAAGGGAGTTCGGTAAAAATGTTTCCTACACATTCGGGTTCAAACGCTGGGAACAAATGCCTGCTGGTAATATCATTTATGATAAACCAAGCGGCAGCGGGATCGGTTTTGACACACTGTCCAGTCTTACCACAACAGAGATCTCCGGCGAGCTCCGCTGGGCGCCCAATGAGCAGTTCTACCAGGGTAAAAACTACCGGATCCCCATTTTCAATAAATATCCCATTTTCCGGGTAAGGTTCCTTGCCGGGATTAAAGGTCTTTTAGGTGGAGAATACAATTATCAGAACATAACATTGAGCGCATTCAAACGTTTTTATTTATCGCAGTTTGGTTTTGCGGATATCGTGGTGGAAGGTGGCCAAACGTTTGGAAAAGTGCCTTATCCCCTGTTGAGCATCCATCGCGCCAACCAGACCTATTCTTACCAGTTCTACTCGTTCAATATGATGAACTTTATGGAATTTGTAAGTGACCGGTATGTGTCTGTGAACACGGAATATTTTTTAAATGGGCTTATCTTTAATAAGATCCCATTGCTGAAAAAGCTGAAACTGCGGGAAGTGGCCAGCTTCAAATTCCTGTATGGAGGAATGAGGAATGAGAACAATCCGGCGTCCAATCCGAATACACTCCGTTTCCCTACGGATGATCAGGGTAATCCTACTACCTTTACGCTCAACCGCAAACCATATATGGAAGCAAGTGTGGGTATCGGTAATATATTTAAGATATTAAGGTTGGACGTGGTGAAAAGGCTGAGTTACCTGGAGCACCCGGATGTGCCGGAATGGGGAATCAGGGGCCGTGTACGATTCGAATTCTAACGATTCAAAATTATAGAGCAATGCCCAGTACAAGGGACCGCCTGCAGAAAGGTATTTATGTCATTATTAACCCATTGGTCAAAGGCCTGATCAAGATTGGTTTCACGCCCAATGCTGTGACCATTACTGGCCTGATCCTGAATATAGTGGTGGCGATCATCTTTATCGAAGGTGGTGAAAAAGGGCATCGCGGGGATCTTTCCTATGTTGGGTGGGCCGGTGGTCTGATCCTTTTCGCAGGGTTATTTGATATGCTTGACGGGCAGGTGGCGAGACTGGGTAATATGAGCTCCAAATTCGGGGCCCTGTTCGATTCTGTACTGGACCGCTACAGTGAATGTATCATGTTTCTAGGGATCTGTTACTACCTGGTGGCACATCATTATTTCCTGAGCTCGATCTTTGCCTTTATCGCCCTGATCGGCTCCATGATGGTAAGTTATACCAGGGCGCGCAGCGAGGGACTGGGGATTGAGAACAAAGGCGGGCTGATGCAAAGACCCGAACGGGTGGTGCTGACGGGCGTGTCGGCAATTGCCTGCGGGATCACCGGCAGTATTATCGGCGGAGATTATAAAGTATCCGTGCAGGGCCTGCCGATCCCGGTATTCGAAACCATGTCTGTTTTCACCATTCCTATTACCATAATGGCTGTACTGACCAATATTACAGCTGTGAAGCGGCTGATGGATGCAAAAAAAGCGCTGGATAAAGAAGAGAGGCATTAAGTCAAAATGCAAAATTTAAAAGTAAAAATCTGTAAACAGTGTTAAGGATAATGGTGTTAATCAGGAAGGTGATTTTGATTTTTTCATTTTGACTTTTGAATTATATATAGAACGGAATAAATTTTAAAGATCAGTTATGTTGCATAAGAAGGGCCTGTTGGCTCTGTTTATCTGCTGGAGCATGTTAGCTGCAGCACAGGAGAGTTTCCCTACACCACCACCCACCACCGAGCAGTTATTTTATTTACAGCGCAATCCGAACACGAACACTATCATGTGTGACCTGCGCCTGGAAGAAAATGGCGAACTGGATAAAGACAACCCGGTTCATGTATACTGGATCAGGTATGCGGAAAAAGGGCAGAAAGAGGAGCTTAGTTTTATACAGCGTAAATTTGCCTATGGCGTTAAAACAAAACGGCTGGAAGATGGCAAATACAAGCTTAATTTTGTGTCTTATTCCAAGTACCCGATGTTTTTGACCAAAGCGGCAGATGGTAAATACCATGTGTTTGCCACGATCAATGAAAAAATGGTCATTCTTAAAAGTATCTTTATAAAGATCAATAAAGGCGGTACGTTCTGGTCGCCAAACATTGAATATTTTGAAGTAAAAGGAACAGACCCGGCCACAGGAGCAGAAGTGGTAGAAAGAAAAAAAGTCTTGAAATAGCCGGACCGTTTTTAAACCTGCGTACATGAAGAAGAACTATATTTCGAATTCCGCTGAATCCACAAGGATGTTCAAAAGCAATCTGTTAGAGGGCTTATCTAAAGTTCATTTTACGGTGCCGCTTTTTGTATATGTGCCTGTGGTCATCTATTTTTCTTACCGTGCATTGACCGCTCCGTTGAATATCGGGACGTTTGCGTTGTGCTTTATCGGCGGTCTTGGCGCATGGACCCTTACGGAATACCTGCTGCACCGTTATATATTCCATTTTGTGCCCAAAGCAAAATGGGCGCTGCGGCTGCACTTTATTTTTCATGGCGTGCATCATGATTATCCAAAAGATGCAAAACGGCTGGTAATGCCACCTTCTGCCAGTATTCCCCTGGCTGTCGGGTTTTATTTCCTCTTCTCTTTGTTCTTTAAAGAGAAAGCTTATTTGTGGTCATTCTACCCTGGCTTTATCACCGGTTATCTTGTATATGATATGATGCATTATGCCATGCATCACTATAATTTTAAAAGTTCCCTGATGAAGAGAGTGAAGCAACATCACATGTTGCATCACTACGATGACTCAACCAAAGGATATGGCGTAAGTTCCTCGCTTTGGGATGAGATCTTCCGGTCAGGTTTTCCCAAGAAGCACAAAGCATGAAGACAATCCAGGGGCAGCCTGGATTATTTACTTCCAGAGACCTGCTGATCACTTTTCTTTTATCGGCGGCTTATCTCCTGATTTCCGCATTGCTGGTAGGGTTTAAGTCGGACCAGGTGTTCCTGGTGGTTTTATTCAACTTGCTGTATTATGCTTCCGGCTTCACCCGTAAATTCATTATTGGGTTTTCGGTCTTCATCGTGTACTGGATATTGTTTGATTACATGAAGGCTTTTCCCAATTACCTTTTCAGTGATGTGCATACCGGCAGCCTTCATGCAGCAGAAAAAGCAGTTTTCGGCATTCATTCCGGCGGAACTGTTATTACACCAAATGAGTACTTCCTTCAGCATCACTCTTCCTTTTTCGATATCCTCAGCGGAGTATTTTATCTGTGCTGGATACCCGTGCCCCTGGCTTTTGCTGCTTATCTATTTTTCACTAACCGCAGGCTTTTCCTGCAATTCAGTCTTACCTTTTTCCTGGTCAACCTGGTAGGTTTTGTTGGTTACTACACTTATCCCGCTGCCCCACCCTGGTATTTGCAGGAACATGGTTTGGTGGCAGAATTGAACACACCGGGCAGCACAGCCGGTCTGGCCCGCTTTGATGAATATTTTGGAGTAGGCATTTTTCAATCCATTTATGCAAAAAGCTCCAACGTGTTTGCAGCTATGCCATCGCTTCATTCGGCTTATCCGCTGATCGTAGTGTATTATGGATTTAAAAAGAAACTGGGTTACTTCAATCTTCTTTTCATTATAGTAACGTTGGGTATATGGTTTTCGGCAGTCTATACCAGTCATCACTATGTGCTGGATGTGCTGGCGGGTATACTTTGCGCGGCCATCGGCATATTTCTTTTTGAAAAAATATTAAAGAGCCGTTCCTTCAACCGCTTCTTCGAAGCGTATATGGCAAAGATCAGTTGATCGCTCACTGTTTTATATCTGGTAATGATTTAGTTTCACCAGTCGGATTCCCACAAAGACAACAGAGACCACAAAGAAATAATGCCCGAGCTATTATTGACCGTAATAAAGTAAGATAGAATATTTCTTTGTGGTCTCTGTTGTCTTTGTGGGAGTTTAATCTCAGTGATTCCGACATATACTGAAGTATTTCCGACATGGGTGAAACCTTCTCCTGTGCTGAACTTTGTGCAATTGACCCATGCAAAAAACACTTACCGGCAAACATGTATTCGTTGCAGGTGCATTCAGCATCATCGGTAATGGTATCGTCCGCAGCCTGATGAAGGCCGGCGCTACTGTTATTGCACCGGCTAAAAGCGCCGAGGATATTATCTGCCTGAAACAGGAGGTAGAGGGCATTCCGAGCGGACGGTTGATCACCCTGCTGGTGGATATGCCTGATCATCGCAAAGCCTTTGAGCTTGCTGATGCCATCGCAGAGGAGCTGGGTCAACTGGAACTGGCTATTGTTGCCCTGGAACCTCCATCCCCTTCGGCGGACCTGACAAGCCTTCCCATACTGAACTGGCATAAAATGCTGGATGAGCATCTCACACTGTTTTTTATCTGCGGCCGCATTATTCTCGACCTGATGAAACAAAACCGTCATGGCATGTATATCAGTGTCAGCAACACCGATCACCTGGAGCCCCGGCCCTGGGCTGCTTTGTCTAACCTGTATACCAGGCTTGAAATTGAAATGGCCAAAACCTTTGCCCGGGAAACGGCTTGTTACGGCATCCGCTATCATCATTTGTTTGTGAACAATGTAACCTATGATTTCCCTGCCCGTTCTTATCCTCCCGGAAAAGACCTGGTCAGTCCTGATAAGATCGGTGAGTGCATTGTGCAGCAATATCTTTCAGGCTCAGAAGAGCTGTTTCATTGGTGTCTTGGTAAGGAAGTAAAGAATGAAGTGAATGTAAAAGAAGCCGTTCTGAAGATGCTGCAGGAAGATGCCCCCCGCTAAAAAAAATCCTGCTGGTTTGAATTGTCGGGTATTGGTTTTTCCTATATTTACGTAACTGGTTACATAAGTACTTATACAATATGGAATTTTTCAACAAAGTTGGCAAGCTCGCACTCGGCAGCAGGTTGCGGATGCTTACAGAAAAAATGGTCGCTGATGCGTATCTCATTTATGAAATGTATGGCGTGGACCTGCAGCCGAAATGGTTCCCGGTGTTTTATACGCTTTCAGCAGATGGTGAGAAAGCCATTACTGAGATAGCCAAAGAGATCGGGCACTCCCACCCTTCCGTTAGCAAGATCATCAGTGAAATGGCCAAAAAAGGATTGGTAACGGAAAAGAAAGACAAAATGGATGGCCGCCGCAATGTAGTTGCCCTTTCCAAAAAAGGAAAAGAGATCACAGCAAAAATTCAGGACCAGTACACTGATATCAGCAGCGCAGTGGATGAGTTGTCATCCCAGGCCACTTACGATCTCTGGAAAGCTGTTGCTGAATGGGAATACCTGCTGGAACAAAAATCACTTTTTGAGCGAGTGCAGGAACACCGTAAGAAACGCGAAAGCCGCAAAGTCGAGATCGTTGATTACAAACCTGCCTATAAGAACGTGTTCAAAGACATGAATGTGGAATGGATCTCCCGTTATTTTAAAATGGAAGAGGCCGATTATAAAGCGTTGGATAACCCCAAAGGATATATCCTGGATAAAGGCGGTCATATACTTGTGGCCTTATACAACGGGGAGCCTGCAGGTGTTTGCGCCCTGGTGAAAATGAATGATCCCTTATATGATTTTGAACTGGCAAAAATGGCCGTATCCCCTAAATTCCAGGGTCAGCATATCGGTCTGAAACTGGGGCTGGCTGCAATAAAGAAAGCGAAAGCTGAGGGCGCTTCAGCTCTTTACCTGGAAAGCAATACCCTGCTGAAACCAGCTATCCGTTTATATGATAAGCTGGGGTTTGTAAAACTGACCGGCCGCCCCTCACCGTATGAACGCTGTAATATCCAGATGGAACTGCGGTTTGATCAGCCAAAGACCAAAAAGAAAAGCCGGTTAAAAACGGAAACCAATGCCCAGCGTAGCTGAGAACGCACTGAGCTTGTACTTTTCTTCGGCCTGTGAGTAAGCCGGTTGGGGATTAGGGGTGGGTATGACCGGGCGGCCCATAGAAGGTGTGCGGTCATCAGTAACAGTGGCAGCAAAATAATTCATATCAAACAGCAACAAAACTGTTTGCTTCAGTTCATAACCTAATCCTACGTTCACCTGGTAAGCAAATGCTGCAGGCATTTTTGCCTTGTCCGCCGTACGCTCCAGTAATATTTCTCCCATGGGATCGCGGATGGTAAAGCTATAACCCGGTATTGCTGTTTTGACGATGCCCGCCGACAGGCCCGACCGGAATGATAGTTTTTTGCTTAAAGTGGCAGTATAAGTTGGACCTGCCAGTACTTTCACTACTCTCCATTGTTTTGAATCCACCGCACTCTTATTTCCGTAGAGAAGCTCATAATATTTTGCAAATATGCTCCCGTCCCGTTTATACTCACTTACTCCCCCGGTAAGCGCAATGCCAAAATGAGCCTTCAATCGATAGTCAACTTGAATGTTGGCATTCCATCCTGTCCCGGCCGCCCCTATCATAGATGATTCTGTGCTCAGGGTGGCAACATTATTGTCCGCAAACCGGCCAAGGGGAAAAGACAGTCCACCGGTCAACGAAACAATAAAAGGATGATCCTTTGATTGTGCTGTTGTTTCTATGAATAATAACACGGATAATACAGATGTGATTAAAAAGTGTTGGCAGTGTTTCGGTGTGGTGGTCATAGTGATCGTGCTTATACTAAAAAAGGGGGGTTATCCACACGCTGACAAAAGGGGTGGTAAAAGCGTTGCTTTGCAACAGCGGATAAGTTGTGATGATTCCATATATTCGACCAGTAAAACAATCTCCTAAATCTTTGATTAGTATGAAAAAAACAAGCACGCTTTTCCTTCCTGCCTGTCTTTTGGCCGGAAGCCTTGCTTTCGGGCAGGTAAATGACTCTGTAATTGTAAAAAGCATTGTGAAGGAAGCCACCGAAAACTCTCAACTGAAAACCCTGGCACATGAACTTATGGATGGCATCGGCCCCAGGCTGGTAGGCACTCCACAAATGAAACAGGCCAATGATTGGGCTGTGGCAAAATACAATAGCTGGGGCATCACGGCCCGCAATGAAAAATGGGGTGAATGGAGAGGTTGGGAAAGAGGTGTTTCACATATTGATATGGTTTATCCACGTGTGAGATCGCTGGAAGGTACACAACTTGCCTGGAGCCCAAGCACCGGCGGCAAAACCATTACCGGCGAAACGATCATACTGGCTGACGTAGCTGACTCAATTGCCTTTCAGCAATGGCTGCCTAGTGTAAAGGGCAAGTTCGTGCTCATCTCCATGATGCAGCCAACCGGCCGTCCCGATTATAACTGGGAAGAATTCGGTACCAAAGAATCATTTGAAAAAATGAAAAAGGAAAGGGCTGCGCTGCAAGAAGCCTGGGGTAAACGTATCCGCAAAACAGGTCTTACCAGCAAGAACCTGGCACTGGCACTCGAAAAAGCAGGTGCTGCCGGTATAGTATCTTCTCTTTGGTCGAATGGCTTTGGTGTCAACAAAATATTCGGCGCCAACACTACCAGGATCCCTACAATAGATGTTGCCCTGGAAGATTATGGTTTGCTGTACCGCCTTACTGAATCGGATATCAAACCAAAGATCAGTGTGCGTACTGATTCAAAAGAACTGGGTGTAGTGCCCACATTCAATACGATCGCAGAAATAAAAGGCACTCAAAAACCGGATGAATATGTAATGCTTTCCGCGCATTTTGATTCCTGGGACGGCGGCACTGGTGCTACAGACAATGGTACCGGAACCCTCGTGATGATGGAAGCAATGCGGATCCTGAAAAAAATATATCCTAATCCAAAACGTACTATCCTTGTAGGACATTGGGGCAGTGAAGAACAGGGATTGAACGGATCAAGGGCTTTTGTGGAAGATCATCCTGAGGTTGTAAAGAACCTGCAGGTATTGTTCAACCAGGACAATGGTACAGGCAGAGTGGTTAATCTTTCCGGACAGGGTTTTCTGAATTCTTATGAATACCTGACCCGCTGGCTTTCAAAAGTACCAGCAGATATCCGTACACAGATCGAAACCCGTTTCCCCGGGTCACCCGGCGGTGGCGGTTCCGACTTTGCTTCTTTTGTAGCAGCAGGTGCTCCGGCTTTTTCATTAAGCTCCAATAGCTGGTCATATGGCAGCTACACCTGGCATACCAATCGCGACACCTATGACAAGATCGTTTTTGATGATGTCAGAAACAATGCAATACTGGCTGCGATACTGGTGTACATGGCTTGTGAGGATCCTGTAAAAACCTCCCGCGAAAAAAGTGTGCTGCCTCCTAGCCCACGCACAGGAGAACCAGGCAAATGGCCTGCTCAAACTTCTCCGACCAGAAGAGGCGGCCTGAACTGAAGTTTACAATAACATGACAGTTAGCTAAGAGTATACCCGCAAAAGCTGGCCATAAACGGCCAGCTTTTATTTTTAAAGAAAATACAAAGCAGGGTCGTGCAATATGTGCTACCCACATATTAACAAAAGATATTTCCCCCATGCCTGGTAAAACTCCCAAGTAGAAAATTTTTATAAGAATATCAGGTACTTGTGATGCTATACCAAACATAAGTTTGTGTACTTTTGTAAAAATTAAACTAATGAAGATTTTCGTAGCAGGTTTACCCTATGACCTTGACGATGCCGAACTGGAAGAGATATTTGAAAAGTTCGGGAAAATCGTTTCCGCCAAAGTAGCTATTGACCGGGAAACAGGAAAAAGCAAAGGTTTTGGTTTTGTAGAAATGTTGAATGATGCAGAAGCAAAGGATGCTATCGAAAGCCTGAATGATATTTCATTAGGAAAGAAACCGCTTGTTGTAAAAGCTGCTGATGAACGCGGTGGTGGTGGTGGTGGTGGATACCAGGGAGGTGGAAACAGAGGTAGCGGCGGATTCAGACCTGGCGGCAACCGCGGTGGTAGTGGCGGCGGTGGCGGACGCAGGTATTAACAGGCAGCTTATTTAACGCTTATAATTTTTCTTTAAGAAGATCATTCCTGATATCAGGAATGATCTTCTTGTTTAATAACCCTTTAACAGGGCTTTCAATTACTGTTAACTTTATATCTCCTGCTTTATTCTATCCCAGCCGCTTTTTTGTTAAAAGAATGGATGAATAAACAAATTATTTCCAGCTCTTTAAAATCTATCCCGTTCATTTCTTAACAATGTTCTTTTCTATGGCATTTTTTATGTTTTGGCACAGTGGCAAAACATTTATTCATTTAAATCTAAGATCATGAAAAGAACATTTACACTTTTAAGTTTATTACTGGCCGCAATCGTTTTGATAACGGCCTGTACAGCTAAACCTTCTGCCGAACAAGCTGTAAAAGGTGTTTCTTATGAAGACACGGTAGGCTTTGCACAATTCCAGGAATGGAAAGCGCAGCATGAACGGCTTAACCCTGTTAATGCATATCAGCCAGCAACACCAGCGCCTAAGGTAGTGTATGTAACTGCACCGCAGAAAGCAGTTACACGTACAAGCACAACAACTGCAACTGCCCCCGATCCTGTTGCCAGCGCTCCTGCTAAAAAAGGATGGAGCAAAGCTGCAAAAGGAACAGCTATCGGCGCAGGTTCAGGTGCTGTACTCGGTGCTGTGATCAATAAAAAGAACCGTGTGCTGGGTGGTGTAATTGGTGGCGTGGTCGGTGGCGGTATCGGATACGGTATTGGCCGGTCGATGGATAAGAAAGATGGCAGGTACTAACTTAAGAAAGTAACGTTGGCCGTTGTGCGTTGACCGTTGCCCGAAAAACTCTGCATCATGCTGCAATCCGGGCAACGGTCAACGTTCTTAATTCTTAATTAAGAATAATAGACCGGCAGATCTTATGCACGTCCTGCGAAGTTTTGTAAACAAAATAGAATTGATCGGTTATTGATTTGAATGTGCTCAGGTACCGTTTCCCGGTCGACTCCAGTTGTCCCTGCCGGAGTTCCTGTTGTCTTGTTTGCATTAATGCATTGATCTTGTGATCGAGCAATGCCTGAGGGTTATCGGTTGATTTTTTAGGCACTTCGAAATGAGGGTTCTCCAGGAAGCGTCCCGCATTGGTCAATTCTGTTATGCTTGCTTTGATCAGCGGATCATAATCATCCATTACATATTCCTGCTGCAAACTATCTGCATAATAAGCCAGTGTGGCAAAATGCGAGACCAGCATGTGTGAAGACACTACAAAACGGTGGAACTCCTTATAATCCCTCCGCTTGCTTTTGGGTTCAGAAAGCATCCGGTTAAATGCGTCCGTAACGTTGGCCAGCGAAACCCAGGCCTGTTTTCTTTTTTCCTTGCTTAATTGTTTATTGTAAGGTTTACCGGTGAAAGCGTATGCTATCGTTTCAAAGTATTGTATGATATCATTGATAAGATGCTGCATCAACTCCCCTATCTGTTCCCGTTCCCAGATTGGCGGCAACAGGTAAGATGCCAGGAAGCCTACGATACATCCCAGTAAAGTGTCCACTATCCTTTCCTGTACTACTTCCCTGAAATCATTTGGCTCAAGGATATGGAACATGAACAATAGATACATCGTGATCATTACCACACTCACCAGGTATTTCCAGCGCATAAAGCTGTAACCACCAATCATGCTCAATGCAAGCAATACAAGAATAGCCGTATTGTTCTTTACAAAGAACAAGATGCCTCCTGCAATTGCTGCACCGATCAATGTGCCGGTAAGGCGTTGAATATTCCGTTGCCTCGTCAGTGTATAGCCCGTTTTCAGGATCACGATAACGGTGAGCAAGATCCAGTACCCATGTCCGAATGGCAGCAACTGGCCTATTATGTAAGCCGCAAATGCCGCAATAGTGATGCGCAATGAATGGCGGAAAATATTTGACTGCAGGGAGAAATTATCCCAGAACTGCTGTGGGTCGATCGCCTGCCGTGTAACATATTTGGACGGGTCAGGCGTATCGATCTTTATTTTACGGAGCTTCCGGTCGTAAGACGTGTACTGATGCAGTGTACGGATCCTTCCTGCGATATCATCGATACTGTCGAGTATATGCCGGAGGCTGATGAATCCTTCAAGGTTGGAAGGGTTCAGCAATTTGAGCCGCAACTGCTGCAGGTGTTCGCGCTCTGTTACCAGTTCTTTATCGATACCGGCATCATAGCCCGAAGCTTTCCCGCTGATGAGTGAAAGGCCTATTTCATCCATCTCACCTGCCAGGGAAAGAATAATGGCCCTGTATTCCGGCAATATACCTGTATCATCGAAAAATCCGTGGAGCTTTTTATAATCCTGGTGTGAGGTCATAGCCCTTTCCAAAAGATCGGAAACATCCAGGAATACCATCATCAGGATGCGGCTGGTGTGGGTGGACTCTTTTACAATGCTCCTGGTCTTGAACAGCAACTCCGCTACCAGGTCCTGCTTGTGCTGCACATCGATCTGTGCACGCATCAATTCCCTGTAGCAATCGTCCATATCGGCATCAGGATCGTAGAAGCCAGCACGGGCCCGCAGGTAAGTGGCGGCAGACAATACGTATTCTCCAAGTGCCTGCTGTATGAGCTTATAAGGCCGGAGACTGTAAAGCACCAGGCTCAGCAAAGTATACCATAAGCCTCCTGCAAGCATATACAGGGCAAAATAAACAACCTGCCATCCATGCAATCCTTCATGCGATATCATTACCATCACAAGCAGGGCTGCAATACCAATGGATGTGGCCCTGGCGCCATACACCCCGATCATGGAAAAGAAAAAGCACAGTAACGGCAACACCAGCATGAAAAGCCATTTCACCGGCAAAGAAAATCCTACCAGCAAGCTGACGAGAAAAACGATACCGCAGCAGATCAGCAACCCGTTCCGGCGGTGATGAATAGGTCCCGGATTATCGGTAATGCTTACGCAAAGCGCGCCAAGTGAAATATAAATACCGAGTTGTAGCTGGTTGAAATAACTCAATATCAGGGAAGGCAATAATACACCTGCTGTAATACGCACACCATCGGCCAGGTAATGGCCATATATAAAACGGCGATATTCCTTGATGTAATCCATCTGCTCTACGAAGATAAAATCAATCTCATCTATCCCAATTAATCCTTGCTACTCTTCCTTTATTTCCAGCGAGGTAAATCGTTGTTCCCACTTTTGCGATACGGACTACATGGAAACCTTCTTTACTGATCCATTTCCAGTTTTTTCCACCGTCTTCTGAATAATCAACTCCATTCAGGCCGCAGGCCAGCAGATCTTTTTTGGAAAGATACTCCACGCAACTGCGGTAGCCATGCGGAGGAGTTTTAGGTGTGCGCCAGGTTTTTCCACCATTAGTGGTGTACAGGCAATTCTTTTCGCGGGAGGAATCTGCGGCAAAATCACCTCCTACGATCACCATACGGTTGCCTGGTTTAATAGGAATGCCGTTGTCAAATATATCGATAGCATTGGCTCCGGTGGATTCTTTTCCCTGAAGTAACGGAAGCGTAACAGTGCCATTTGGGCCTGTAAGCCTCGAACGTGTGCCACCGCTGACAAGATAGTACTGCCCTTTCTCAAAAAGACGGACATTGCTGCCGCTGGCCGCAAAAAATGCTTCGCCACTGTCAAGTGTTACATGGTTATCCGCAAAAGGCAATTCTTCCCAGGTATTGCCGCTATCGTGTGTAAGTGCAATAAACGCTTTTCCATTAATGGGATCGCCGATCACGATGCCATCGCGCGGAGAGGAAAAATCCATTGCATCCATGAACATGCCTTTTTCCTTGTTCTCATACACGACCTTCCAGGTATCTCCGCCATCATTTGTCTTCAGCAGGTAGGCCGGCTCCCCGATTCCCATTACAATGGCCACATTGGCATCAAAAGCCTCTATATCGCGGAATTCTGTTTTTTCAAAACCGGGCACGGTTATCCATTTCCAGGTTTTACCGCCATTACTGCTCTTGCCCACTATCCCACCGCTGCCGCTTACCCAGAGAATATTATCGTTAACGACGCTGAGCCCCCGCAGGCTGGTCTTGGTGCCTGAGGTCAATATTTCTACTGACGGACTTTGTGCTGAAATAAGAAACGAAGAGAATGCCGGTAAGAAAAAGAAAATAAATCGGAACGCAGATTTCATAGCATAATCGATTGGGTTAATCAGCCGTACTTTGACCGAAAAGATAGCTAAAAAAAATCCGCAAGCCTAGCGTAATTGTTTTTTAAATTCTTCCTGGGAAACAATGCCTTCCTTACGCCAGATCTCTTTCCCGTTTTTGTAAATGATGAAGACGGGGATCGGGCCAATATTGAGGGCTTTCAGCAATTCAGTTTGTGTGCCGGCATCTATATTGATCATGGAAAAACGGAGAGAAGGATCTTTGCGCAACGCATCGGTCACAGGTTGCATTTTCCGGCAGGGCGGGCACCAATCAGCGCCAACATCAACCAGTGCTGTTCCTGTTTTAGGGATCATTGATCTATATTCCTCCAGGCTCAGCTGTTTCTCTTCCTGGAAACCTTCCAGTGGTTTGCCGGCCTTTTTCCATGCATTGATCCCGCCTTCCAGTTCGATCACTTTTGAAAAACCATGGTCTCTCATCCATGTGGCTGCTGCAGCACTGCGGCCACCTACCAGGCAATAGATATAAACCGGTTGTTGAGGGTCTATGTATTTTATTCTTTCCCTGAATTGGGCGCTGTCATTCCAGTTGGCTTGCATGGCCTGGCTGATATGGCCAGAACGGAATTCTTTGTCGGTGCGGACATCGAGGATCAAAGCCTTTCCCGCCTTGATGCTCTTTTCAAATTCATCGGCATTCTGCAAATGGGAGGCACCCGGTTGTGCAACAGAAATAAGGCCAATCAATAGGGGCAATACTAACAGGATCGGAAAACGCATCTGACTATTATTATTTTACACAAAAATACAACGAAGGCAACAGTAAACCTTCCGGCTTCGTTATTTTATGGATCAATCATTCCAGCTCGGAAAAAACTCTTATTTTTAAGCATCCTAATTATACCTTATATGAAGAAACTATGCGGGTTACTGCTGACCGGCCTGATACTGATCTATTCCTGTCAGAAAGAAGTAAGTCTTGAGAACGGAGAAGGTGTTTCTTCGGAAGGTACGCTTCAGAGCGATGTTACCGGCGACTGTCTGCCCAAAGAAATTGGTGGTACTTATGAAGCGGGTGTGGCATTGGCAGGAACGGCCAATACGATCGAAGTACAGGTAAATGTGCTGAAAACAGGAACTTACCTCATCTATACGGATACGGTGAACGGTTATTTTTTCCGTGGCACTGGCAGTTTTCTTGCTACCGGCATGAATACAGTAACTCTGCAGGGCAATGGCACCCCTCTGCTGGAAAGCATCGATAATTTCACTGTCAGGTATGGCACTTCAGAATGTATTATCCCTGTTACAGTATTGCCTGCAGGCAGTGGTGGCCCCGCAGAGTTCACTTTCAATGGCAGCCCGGGCACCTGTATGGATTTTGCGGCAAGCGGAGATTATGTGATGGGTGTAGCACTTACTTCGGGCAACACCGTGGCTATAAAAGTGAATGTGACCACAGCAGGTACTTATTCCATCAGCACTACAGCAAGCAACGGAATGACATTTGCCGGTACCGGCACTTTACTTACCGGGGCGCAGATCATCACACTTACAGGTTCAGGTACACCTGTTGCTGCAGGGACCACCGATATTCCTCTAACAGCCGGCAGCACCACTTGCAGCTTTTCTGTTGATGTGCTGGGCACACCGATAGCAAAAGATTATTTTCCGCTTACAGCAGGCAGCAACTGGAGTTATGAACTGGATGATAATGCAAATGATTCATTATTGGTAAGGGTAAAAGCCGGTACAGTAACGATTGGTGGAAATCTGTTTAATACATTGGAAGGCACTAAGGACCTAGCGATCATGCCTTTCCAGGATATGGACAATTATCGTAAATCAGGCGGAGACTATTATCACTACGTAGACCTTAAAGACTACCTTGAATTTGAGGCTTCACAAAAGGTAGAATTCGTTTTCCTGAAAGACGATCAGGCAGCAGGCTATTCATGGACAACGCCTGAATATTCAGGGACCATTCAGGGTATTCCGGTAAAAGTGAGAATTAAGTTTACCATCGTGCAGAAAGATATCAATCACACTGTTGCCACTTCATTGGGATCTGTCACCTATCCTAATACTATTGTGGTACAAGAAAAATACGAGTATGATCCCGGCATCGGATCCTTTATTGACGGAACACCCTTTTATGGAATTTATCGCGATTATTATGTAAGGAATATCGGATGGGTATACGATGAGCATTTTTTAGATGCTGCCAGCACAACACCTAATTCAAAAGCAGAAATGAGAAGATCACAGATCGCTCCATAAAATCTTCAGCTAGTGATGTTGTTTTCTTCTTCTTCCGGCCAGGTCAGCTTTTATCTTATGTACAAAGCTGCTTCCCAGCAGAAGCAGGCCGGCATTGATGCAAAAAGCAGAAATGGCAGCCCAGAAAAGCCAGTCGTTGGAAGCTTTGGTGGCTAATCCATAAACAAGACTGATAATACCGGCAGTGGTAAGGGTTAATCCCAGCAATGCATACAGTACGAATCGGATTGAATGTTTGTCACTCATTATTTAGCAGTTAAGTTGGGATAAATATAAGGCAAATCAAGATTTTGTTAATACCCATAAGAAACCATTCTTTAAGCAGGCTGGCTGTTGTAGATTTGACAGTATATCTTACAATATGAAAAAGATCCTTGTACTTATTACCCTGTTATTCTCCGCTTGTTCCCTTTTTGCACAGGAAGCTCCTGAAGGTTTGTTCCTGAATTCCAAAGCCCCGGATTTCAAGGCTAAGGACCAGAATGGAAATGAAGTGCGGTTGAAAGACCTTTTGAAAAAAGGAAAAGTAGTGCTGGTTTTTTACCGGGGGGAATGGTGCCCCTATTGCAACAAGTATCTTCAAAAGCTGGAAGATTCCCTGCAGCTGATCAAGGATAAAGGCGCAACGCTGGTAGCCGTGACGCCTGAATTGCCCGAGAATGTTGCGAAGACCGTGGAAAAAACAAAAGCTGAATATCCCGTGCTATATGATGAAGGGCTCAAGATCATGAAAGCCTATGACGTAGAATTTGAAGTACCGGAAAATACGCTTACCCGATACCGTAATGCCGGTATTAAAATAGACGAGATCAATGGCAAGAACGGGAATTACCTTCCTGTTCCTGCCACATATATTATCGACAAGGAATCAACGGTCATCTACCGTTTTTTCAATCCGGATTATAAGAAAAGGCCTTCTGTAAAAGAGATACTCGATCAATTGACAAAAGCATTGTAGCAACCTGTTCATCCAAATTTATTGGTAAACATAAAATACACTGCTCCCAGCAGGAATGCAAAGCTCACAAGATAGCGCCAGTGAAAAGCTTCCTTCATTATAAATACAGCAAAAACAGCGAATACCAGCAAGGTGATCACTTCCTGGATGATCTTCAGTTGAAAAAGACTGAATCCCGCTGAATGGCCGAAACGGTTAGCGGGAACTGCCAGGCAATATTCAACTAATGCTATTAACCAGCTAATAAGGATCGCTTTCCATAAAGGCCACCCTTCATGCTTAAGATGGTAATACCAGGCAAAGGTCATGAAGATGTTTGAAGCGAACAGCAACAGTATGGTACGCATGAAGAGAGATGATTTGTGTTTAAAATATGCTGGTTTAATTACCTGTCAAAGCTTTTTTTAATCGACGCACTTCTTCTGCATCAATGGCATTGTTCATATAGCTTTCTTCTGACGAAGCAAACGCAGGATGGATGAATTGCATGGAGCTTTTTGTTTTGCGGCGGAGAGAAGAATGCAGTTCCGTGCAGCCGGTTTGATCGGCCAGTTGCCGCACATTGTCTACCCGCACACCACTGCCAGGCATAATGATGATGCGGTTATCCGCTGCCTGGTTCAACCGGGTTATGAGCTCAACGCCCGCAAGAGCATCGGGTTGCTGACCAGAGGTCAGTATCCTTTCACAGCCAATATCGATCAGTTGTTCCATCGCAGCAAAGGGATCGAGGCAACGGTCAAAAGCACGATGGAAAGTAACACCTAAGGGATAGGCAGCTTCTATCAGTTTGGCCGTACGGGATAGATCAATAGTTCCATCTGCCTGCAATAAGCCAATCACCACACCATCGCAGCCATATTCTTTGAAGAGCCTGATATCATGCAGCATAATCTCAAACTCTTCCTTTATGTAAAGAAAATCACCGCCCCTTGGCCGGATGATGGGGTAAAGCAATACACTAAAGACCTCCCTGCATTTCCGAACCAATCCTGCAGACGGCGTAGTGCCGCCTTCTGCCAGATTTGCACAAAGTTCTATCCTGTCTGCACCGCCTTCTATTGCAGAACGGGTAGTTAAAAAATCAGAAGTGGCTATTTCTATTAAATAATTCATGATTGTGGTTTGTTGTTCGATGGCCGACATTCGAATGACTGATGGCCGAGTGATAGTTGGAGGGCACCATGATTATCAACCAGCAGTATAGCCGGGAAATAATAATGTTTCATCCGGCCATCGGTAAAGTACTACTTAACTATAAAAGCTTTTAGCTGGTATCAGTTTCTCTCCTGCATTTGTTCTTATTGCGTAACTGAATCCCTTCTGAATAGCATAAGCACCCACCTGCCCTTTTTTATTAAGCGCAAGAAATGCCACCTGTATGCTTTTGGCCTTCTCTCCTTTTATCCGCATGATCCGGTTGACGGCACTCTTGCAGGCGGCTTCCGGTGAAAGCCCCTGGCGCATCAGTTCTACCACGGTATGGGAGCCGGCAACACGGATCACATCTTCTCCCTGGCCTGTGGCAGTGCAGGCACCTATTTCATTGTCTACAAACAGTCCTGCCCCGATAATGGGAGAATCGCCGAGGCGCCCCCGCATTTTGAAACCCATGCCGCTGGTGGTGCAGCTTCCGCTCAGGTTGCCATTTGTATCCATGGCTACCATCCCGATCGTATCATGGTTCCACTCGCCATTCCCGAATTGTGTGGGCGCATATGGCCCATGCCCTTTGTTCTCAATATTGATCACGGGTTTGTATTCCGACGTCTTTAACCATTCTGTATAGGCTTTCTGCGCACTTTCTGAAAGCTTTTGCTCTTCAAGGGGGAAACCTTCTGCAATGGCGAACTGTTGAGCGCCGCTGCCAACCAGCATTACATGCGGCGTTTTTTCCATTATCCTGCGGGCAACGGAAACCGGATGTTTGATCCGCTCCAGGAATGCCACACTGCCGCAATTGGCAAATTCATCCATGATGCAGGCATCAAGGGTTACAAATCCATCCCGGTCAGGATTGGCACCAAGCCCCACGCAACAGTTGATGGACGATTCGGTATCCATCACCCCTTTCTCCACTGCGTCCAAAGCTCGCCCCCCTTTTCCCAGTATTTCCCAGGCCGCCCGGTTGGCGGAAAGACCGGCATCCCAGGTCGAGATCACAATGGGGTTGCCTTTGAGGTTGCGTGATGCGGATTGGCTTGCAGCCAGTTTGCCCGCAAGCACGGCAGCGGAACTGAACACGGATGATAAGATGAACTTTCTGCGGTTGATCATTGTATATCTTTAGGTTGCCGAAATTATGATTTTCAGGCGCATCCTGTGGATTTGTTGGCAAAATGTTTATACACTCTAAGGCTTCTGTTAAAGCAAAATTGAAATTTGATGTTTAAACATTAATTTACTATCTTTACATCAACAAGACTCAAAAATGAGAATTGAAATAATATCGGGTAGTCCCCGTCCAAATAGCATCACACGCAGGGTGGCCCTGCACCTGCAGCACTGGATCGACCAGAACACACCGCATGAAGCAGGGTTGATCGATATGAAGGATTGGGAGTTGCCGGTGGCGCAGACGGTATTTGTGAGCGTGGAAAAAACACCGGAACAATTCCGCCCCCTGAGCGAAAGGATATTTGGTGCAGACGCTTTTATCCTTCTGACACCGGAATATAATGGCAGTTATTCCCCTGCTATGAAAAACCTGCTTGACCATTATCCCAAGCAGCATCATAAACCCTTCGGGATCGTGACAGCGTCTCCGGGATCATTAGGCGGATTGCGGGCTTCGCAACAATTGCTGCTGTTGATCCCTGCCCTGTTTGGCCTGGCTTCCCCTTACCTGCTGATCGTACCGTTTGTGGAACAAAAATTCCGGGCAGATGGCACATTGGTGGATGAAAGCTTTGCCAATAAGGTCCACAATTTTATGACGGAGTTTATCTGGCTGGCCGAGAAATTACTTCCGGAGAGGATATCGGTGTGAGTAGGCCCACTGTTTGTTTATTGTCTTTGTACTCTTTGTTGCCTTAGTGGGTTTATATTTCCCACTAAGGCAACAAAGAGTACAAAGGATAAGAACTGTGAGAAGAATATTTATACTTTAAAAAATAAGGAGCATATATGAGCAACATAAAAACAATCGAAACAATTATTGCCCCTCCTCCTCCCCACATGGTGGGCGATGGATTCAGAGTGCATAATTTCTTTCCCAATAATGTTATCGGCAAAAAAAGGATGAGCCCTTTTTTCCTGCTGGATTATAATTCAAAAGTGGAATTCAGTCCAAAGGAAGAACCCCGTGGTGTAGGTGTGCATCCTCATCGCGGTTTTGAAACCGTTACCATTGCTTATCATGGCCAGGTAGCACATCACGACAGCGGTGGCAACAGTGGCGTGATCCGTGAAGGCGATGTGCAATGGATGACAGCGGCTTCCGGTTTGCTTCACAAAGAATACCATGAAAAGGAATTCAGCCGTAAGGGTGGTCTTTTCCAAATGGTGCAGCTTTGGGTGAACCTGCCTGCGAAATACAAAATGAGTCCTCCCAAATACCAGGAGATCACCAACAGTATGATGGGCAGATATGATTTACCCGGCGATAAAGGTGTGGTCGAGATCATTGCAGGCGAATTCAATGGTGTAAAAGGCGCTGCTTCCACTTTTACTCCCTTGCAGGTGTATAATGCCAAACTGAAAAAGGGCGCAGTGCTGGAAATGGATTTCCCTTCTTTCTATAACACCGGCATATTGGTGGTTGAAGGCAATGCATCCATCAATAACACTACTGCCCCGACCGATCATTTTGTTTTGTTTAAAAATGATGGAGAAAAAATACAGGTCGCTGCCAGTGAAGACACTATATTACTGGTGCTTTCCGGTGAACCGATCGATGAACCTATTGCCCAGTATGGCCCCTTCTTAATGAATACCTGGGCTGAAGTGGAACAGGCGATCAATGATGTGAGTGCCGGTAAATTTGGCGTGCTCGAAGATTAAGTGAGTATCATCCTTTTTTATTTATGAATGCATCAAGGCTCTTCCGTGCATTTTTTTGCACTGCCCTTTTCATAAACCCTGTCCATCCAAACAGCACTCCCTTCCATCCCATTGCCTGCGAAAGCCAGGTGCTGAGCCGGAATGCATCGCTGTGTTCAATGATCTTCCCGTCCCTGAACCGCATATAGGCTTTGATCTTATTTTCCACTTTATTGCCTGTTTTGGAAAATATATAGGAAGCCGTCCACCTGCAGGTGGCATATTCTTCATCCAACAGCTCTATATTGGAATAGGTAAGCTTGAAGTCCCTGGCGTTTTTACACAACATTTCCCACATGGCTTTTACCTCCTCCCCTTTCAGCAGGCCAAAAACAGGGTCGCTGAAAATGATCTCATCGCTGTAGCAATCCTGCATTGTTGCATAATCCAGTTGCTGAAAAGCATTGTAAAACCGTTCGATCACCTGCTGGTTATTGTTCATAAAATTTATTGGTTATGGCAAATCAGATTGGGTAAATTTAGTGCTTCAAAACTACATAACTATGCTTATGAAATATCTATTGATTGCTCAAAAAACGATTAAATATATCCAAATGAAACGGTTTGTTCTTTATCTCTTGCTCTTCTCTCCTTTTATTTCAATTGCACAGGCAGACGCAGATGCAGCCTGGGTAAAAGATAATTTTACCAAGAAGGAATATTATATCCAGATGCGGGATGGCATCAAATTGTACACGGCTGTTTATGAACCCAAAGATGTTTCCCAGAAATATCCCATCCTTATGCAAAGAACACCCTATTCCTGCCGTCCCTATGGAGAGGCAAATTACCGCCCCCGCCTCGGCCCGAACACTTCTTTGATGAAAGAGAAATACATTTTTGTGTACCAGGATGCACGTGGCCGTTATAAAAGTGAAGGCCGCTTCCGGGAAATGACGCCGGCTATCGACAATAAGAAATCAGATAAGGATGTGGATGAATCGAGCGATACCTACGATACGATAGAATGGCTGCTGAAAAATACCAACAGCAATGGCCGTGTAGGTATTTATGGCATATCCTTTCCCGGCTTTTATTCCTCAGCAGCTTTGCCGGATGCGCATCCTGCTTTGAAAGCCGTATCACCACAGGCCCCGATGTCGGACGAGTTCATGGGTGACGACTGTAATCATAATGGTGCTTTCTTCCTCCTGGACAATTTCGGTTTCTATAGCGGCTTTGATGGACCCAAAGCAGAGAATGGCGAAAGCTATACACCGTTTTTCCGTGCTCGCTACACAGATGCCTATAAATTCTTCCTTGATTTCGGCCCTTTGAAGAATGCCAATACAGCGAAATATTTTTATGATAGCAATAGCGTATGGCGCCAGGTGATCAAACATGACACCTATGATGAATTCTGGCAATCCCGCAATATCCGCCAGCACCTGAAAAATATAAAACCGGCTGTGCTGGTTGTAGGCGGATGGTTCGATGCAGAAGATATGTTTGGTGCGCTGAAAACTTATGCTGCTATAGAAAAACAATCACCAGGCAATAATGCACGCCTTGTGATGGGGCCCTGGACACATGGCGGATGGGCTGCTCCTTCCTGGACAAGCTTTGGCCAATATCATTTCGGCACTGATCTGAACAAACATTACCAGGATGAGATAGAAACCAAATTCTTCAATTACTATTTGAAAGATAAAGGCAGTTTTGATCAGGCAGAAGTGACCCTTTTTGAAACAGGGTCCAATCAATGGAAAAACTATAATGTATGGCCACCGGCCAATAGCCGCCCCACTCCTTTTTATTTTCAGCCGGCCGGCAAATTGTCGACCAGCAAACCTGCAGGTGCCAACAGTTTTACTGATTATATAAGCGATCCCAACAAACCCGTTCCTTACACCAGTGTGGTAAGTGCACGCAGGAACAATGAATACCTGGTGGAAGACCAGCGTTTTGCTGCGCAAAGGCCGGATGTGATCAGCTTTGAGACTGATACGCTTACACAGGACCTTACGCTTACTGGCGAGATCGCAGCTAACCTGCTTGTTTCCATTACGGGCTCTGATGCAGACTTTATTGTAAAACTGATCGATGTATGGGGTGATAATGATGTATTGCCTGCTGCTGGTCCCAATCAACGCCCAACCCCTATGGGAGGCTATCAGCAAATGGTAAGGGCTGAAGTATTCCGGGGCAAATTCCGCAACAGTTTTTCCAAACCGGAACCATTCATAAAAGATAAAATTGAAAAGGTATCTTTTAAATTAAACGAAGTGGCACACACATTCAAGAAAGGCCACCGCATTATGGTGCAGGTGCAAAGCAGTTGGTTCCCGCTGGTTGACAGGAACCCGCAGAAATTTGGATATATCCCAGGTATGGACACCAAGGATTTTCAGCGTGCTACAATCAAGATCTATCATGATGGAAAAAATAGCAGTAATGTAGTGTTGCCTGTGATGGAATAAACAGTTACAATATCCTTCACCTGGACACTATATTTTAATAAAACGTTTGCTATGAGATCACTGATCAAATCCTTTATTTTTTTATTCCTGCCTTTTGCGATTTCGGCACAGGAAATAACGATCATTCCGCAACCTGCTTCGCTAAAGCGCGGTGCAGGATATTTTAATCTTGGAAAAAATACGGCCCTGGTAGTACAGGATGACGGCGACCTCCCTGCTGCCGGGTTTTTCAACAATTACCTGCAGGAGTTTTATGGCTTCAGCCTGCCGGTAAGTAAAACGCCTGTAAAGAATGCCATCCGTTTTTATACCAAAAAGTTTATCAAAGCTCCTGATAAGGACGGTTATTCATTCGAAGCAACTTCAGCAGGCATCTCCATCAGTGGCGACACGTATGCCGGAACGTTTTATGGTATGCAAACCCTGGTGCAGCTTTTACCGCTTAACAGATCGGTTGTATTGAAAATACCGGTAGTATCTGTTCAGGACGCTCCCCGTTTTAATTACCGTGGTATGCATCTGGATGTAGGCCGTCATTTTTTCCCGGTCAGTTTTGTAAAGAAGTATATCGATTATCTCGCTTTGCATAAGATGAATTATTTCCACTGGCACTTAACCGACGATCAGGGCTGGAGGATTGAAATAAAGAAATATCCCAGGTTGACGACTGTTGGTGGATGGAGAAACGGCACCATCATTGGCCGTTATCCCGGTACAGGCAATGATGGATTACGCTATGGAGGTTTTTATACCCAGGAAGAAATAAAAGAAGTAGTGGCTTATGCAGCGCAGCGTCATATTACCGTAGTGCCTGAGATCGAAATGCCGGGACATGCTTCTGCAGCAATAGCCGCTTATCCTGAATTGAGTTGTTTTTCTGAAGAGCCAACGAAAAATTATTATCCAAAGGATTGTGCCTGGGCCGGCGACAGCACCGGCAAGCAGGTGCAGCAAACCTGGGGCGTTTTTGATGATGTGTTTTGTGCAGGAAAGGAAAATACTTTTCAATTTTTACAGGACGTGCTGGATGAAGTACTGCCCCTCTTCCCTTCCCGGATGATACATGTTGGCGGAGATGAATGCCCTAAAGCTAACTGGAAAAAATGTCCCCTTTGTCAGCAACGGATGAAGGAGAACGGATTAAAAGATGAACATGAACTGCAAAGCTATTTTATCCAACGGATGGAAAAATACCTTAATGGCAAAGGACGCAAATTGATTGGTTGGGACGAGATACTGGAAGGCGGTCTTGCGCCCAATGCAGCAGTGATGAGCTGGCGCGGTGAGTCAGGCGGTATTGCAGCAGCAAAACAGCATCATGAAGTGGTGATGACGCCGACTGATTATGCTTATTTTGATTATTCACAAACTACCAATGAAGATTCTGTAACGATCGGTGGGTTCGTTAGCCTGGAGAAAGTATATAATTATAATCCGATCCCTGCTGCACTTGATTCTGCAGAAGGAAAATATGTATTGGGAGCCCAGGCCAATCTGTGGACTGAATACATAACGAATCCACGCAAAGTGGAATACATGATCTTCCCGCGGCTTACGGCCTTAAGTGAAGTATTATGGAGCGCTCCGCAAAAGAAGAACTGGAATGCTTTTGAAAAAAGGATGCAGGTGCAATTCAACCGCTACAATTTGTGGAAAGCAAACTATAGCAGGGCCTTTTTTGATCTTCGCTCAAGCATCTTACCTGCCCCGGGCAATAAAGGTGTTCTGTGGAAACTGGAAACCAAGCAGTCTTCTGCACAGATCCGTTATAAAAAGCATATTGCTGGAGCTTCTTTTGTGCCTGCACCTGCGGAAGGCGTGTTGTATAAAACAGTCGTACCCATCACTTCTTCCACGGCTATTACAGGATGGAGCGTAATTGATAAAATGGTAAAAGGCAACGGCATTTCACAGGAGTTCAAATTCAATAAAGCTACCGGCAAAAAAATAACCCTTGCTACCCAACCTGCCGGCAAATATGCCAGTGATGGAGCCTTTACGCTTGTGAATGGTGTGCAGAACGAAAAAGGTATGTCAAGATCAAGGGAATTTCTTGGCTTTGAAGGGACCGATTGTGATGCCACCATCGATTTTGGACAAATTACCAGCATCAACGAGGTCATTGCTCATACGCTGGAGCAAAGGGGAAGCTGGATCTATTATCCCCAGGGAATGGAAGTCTTTACGTCTGCAGACGGAAAGCAATTCAGCTCAATTGGATCAGCTAACATAATCACTGATCAGAAAACATTGAAGCTGGAATTGGCATCCCCTGTTAAGGCCCGTTATTTACGCGTTTGGGTAAAGAACAAGGGGATCATTCCAACTGGCTTGCCCGGAGCTGATCATAAAGCGTGGCTGTTTGTGGATGAGATTGAAGTTAATTAGCGTTGACCGTTGTCCGTTGACCGATTCACAACATAAGAAAATCCCTTTTGCATCTGATCAATCATTAACCGATCAAATACAAAAGGGGTTTTCATTTTCGAGAAGACCATCGGTCAACGATCAACGAACAACGGTCAACGCTTATTGCTTATCCCACCAAACACGCCCCGACAACAGATCTCCACCAGGCACTGCATCATGAGCGGTTTTATAATTGGTCGGATTGGTATTGGCTTCAGCAAGCGGGTAAGGGAAACGGCGTGGCACGGTGCCATTGGTCACATTGCCGGGATAAACAACCGGCGTCAATACCGGGTAGCCGCTTCTTCTCCAGTTGCTCCAGCCTTCATAAAAGTCAAACATGGTAGCTGTGAGAGCGAAATACTGAGTGTTGATCATATTTAATCCATCAGCAGCATTATAAGGATGCGCTGTGAGATAAGCATCAGCAGCACCATCGCTGATAGCGGCGGCAGCATCGTAAGGCGCCATATAAGTAATGGCGGCTTTTACGCCATTATTATAATACGTGGAAGCCGCTCCGATACCACTTATTCCACCGGGAAATCTTGCAGCAGCATCAGCCAGCAGCAATTCAGCTTCACCGTAGGTGAAGATGAATGTTGGTGCATTCAGCTTATTGAGCAATCCGCTGGGTTTTGAATAAGCGCCCATGCCTGTATAGCCTGGTGCTGAAGATATATCACGGCCTGCTACGCCGCTCAGATCATATCCATTCGGCATTCCTTTTTGATTGGCAGCAGTGCGGTCGCCATTGGCAAGTTCTGCAATCACCGGCAGACGCGGATCATTATTGCTTTTCAGAAAATCGATCAGCTTTTGCGACCATTTCACATAATCCGCTTCAGGCTGTCCCTGCAACACCTGGAAGTTGCGGTTCACTGTAGGGCGGCCACCAGTCGCATCATGTACGAGATAAGCATTGTCGTCATTGCTTTGCATGGTCTTTCCCAGTGTTTTCTGAATGGTTGCCTGTGCGGTTGCCGGGTCCACTTTGGATAAACGTGCACCGGCACGGAGCATTAGTGAATAAGCCAGTTTTTTCCATTTCTCGATCTGGTCCGGCTTGCCGTTATAAAAAGCATCACCGGTAGGTTTGTCGGCTGCAGGATCAAGTGCAATAGCCGCTTCTTCATATTCTTTAATGATATCCTTGTAAATGATCTCCTGTTTATCATACACCGGGAAGTATACATTGCTGTAATAACCCAGGCCAGCAGCAGAATAAGGCACATCACCATAAAGATCAGAGATACGTTGCAGGATCATCGCCCGCATGATCCGCGCGATCTGGTGAAGGTTCTTGTATTTGTCTTTACCTTTTGTGAGCTCCACCAGGTCGGCCACCGGTTTCACTTGTTCAGGATAAGCTACTATCCAGTAAGCAGCCGTATAGTCAGCATTGAGCAGGTATTTATCGCCTGCCCAATAGCCGACCACGGTTGATAACTGCTGCATTAATGTAGAAGCATAGATAAGATTACCCCGCCATGTTTCATAGCTAAAGTCGAAGCTGCCGGTATAAGCCAACTGCGCAGTAGTGAGCAGGTAATTAGGCTCAAAATTCGTGGGGTTATAAGCAGTAGGGTCTGTATTCAGTTCATCGAAGTTTTTTGTACACGCCGTGCACAACACGATGGTGGCGGAAAACAAACCGAGCAGTTTTACAAATTTGTTTTTCATCCTTAATATTTTATTGGTTGTAACTCCGGGAGGTCTTATTTCATCATCCATTAATAAAGTCCCCGCAGTAGTATCGTTAAGTTCAGTTAGAATTTTACATTAAGGTTCACACCATAACTTCTCACTGGCGGCACACCGCCCAGTTCAAGTCCCTGTGTGTATCCTGAATAACTTGCTTCCGGATCTATATTGTCCGTCTTTTTCATCAGGATAAACAGGTTGCGTCCAACCAGGCTGATACTTGCTCCTTTGATCTTGTTGTTGAACCATTTTGCCGGCAGTGTATAGCCCAATGTAAACTGGCGGAACTTGATAAAATCAGCATCGTATACAAAAAGTTTGGATACATTGCCGGCCAGCTCTGTGTAATAAGCCTGTGCAGTGGTTGGTGGCGCACTTGGATCAGGATTGAAATTATTTGTTTCCCTGCCTGGCAATGTTTCTTTATGCAGGCCAAAGAAATAACCATAGTAATCCGTTGCCGAAAATACTTTACCGCCAAATTTTCCATCGATCAGGAAACCAAGGGTAAAATTCTTAAAGGAGAACTCATTGTTCCATCCCATAGTGTATTTGCTGTAAGCAGAACCCCAGGGTTTCAGATCACCTCTTGCAGGAACGCCATTTGCACCCAGCACAATTTTTCCTGCACCATCATACTGATAATCGAACGCCATGATCTGGTTGGCCGGCATTCCTACAATATGACGGGTGAAGCCGACACCTGTGCGGGATGTACCTGCTGCCAGTTCTGCCTGACCTTCAGTAAGCGCTACCACTTCATTGTTATTGATGGAACCGTTAACCGAAGTTGTCCATGACACGGCTGATCCTTTGGCAAAAGGCTTGCCCGTAACAAGGAACTCAAAACCTTTATTCCTTAGCTCTCCGATGTTCAGGATAACACCTGTGTAACCGGAAGTATTGGATGCAGGTGATTCAAAGATCTCGTTTTTTGATTTCTTGTTGTACCAGGCTACATCCATAGTAAGCCTGCTGCCCCAGAAACCAAGCTCTGCTCCTATTTCAATTTCGCTGGCGCTGGAAGGACGCAGCTTGCTGTTCGGGATAGATGTGTTGGTGATATTTCCTAATGGAAGTCCATTTAATTGTTGGGGGAATAAACCATAGTTCAGCAAGGTTTGATAAGGCCTGGTTGCCTGGCCTACGTTTGCCCAACCCAAACGCAGTTTACCATAGTTGAGCCAACTGGGTTTTACAAATTCTGTGAAAAGGAATGATGTATTTATAGAAGGATAGAATACATCCAGGTCGCTGGAGGGTGCCAGTGTGGAGAACCAGTCATTACGGCCTGATGCATTCAGGAAAAGGAATCCTTTATAGTCCAGGTCCAGCGTGGCATACACGGAATGTACCTCCTGGCGGAAATCAGTATACCGGATGGTCTTGTTTTTCGCATTCAGGATCGTGTACACATAAGGCACTGCAAAATCAGTTCCTTCTTCCGTAGTTCCTTCAGAGCGGGCTTTCATCAGGTTGGCTCCCGCATTGGCGGTAAGACTAAAGTCCTGGCTGATCCTGAATGTTTTCCCTGCAAGCACATCCACATTGAGTTCATACACACGATTGAAGATCTCTTTGATATTAAAAGGCGCCTGTGCGTAATAACCTGCTCCGTTGGGCACAACTCCTGTATACCTGTCGTCGTAAAAATCACGGCCGGCACGTGCCTGCACAAAGAATCCATTATCAAATGTATATCTGGCACTGCCGATGCTGATGAGCCTGTTGCGTGTAGTATTATTGATAAAGTTGTAGGCGGCAAACCAGGGATTGGTAGCATAGTTGTTATTGGTGAACAATAACTCATCCCCATCAGGTTTTGTTCCGGGCTTAAGAGTGTTTATGTTCAAACTTGTAGGGAGGAACATCGCCTGGAAATTGGCATTGCCTGCACCATCTGCAAGAATGGGCCTGTTGTGCGCCTTATCTATTACATAGTTGGCTTTCACATCAACGGTAAGATGTTTGTTGATGGCGAAATTGGAAGAAAAATTAAAGTTGTTCCTGTTCAACCCTGAGTTAGGGATCACTGCAGTGTTGTACAGGTTGCTCGCAGAAAAACGGACTGCACCATTTTCAAATGCTTTACCAAAGGAAACAGTGTTGGTGAGTGTGCTGCCGGTCCGGTAAAACCTCCCGATATTTCCTTGTTGTGCGGAATAAGGGCGGGATACTCCATCAAATTGTACCACATTACTTCCATCCAGTTTGGCACCCCAGCTGGAATTACCCGCATCATACGCTGCTGCTGCAGTGCTTGGTTTAATACCGTTTGCTCCATTGCCATATACATATTGCCAGTCGGTAACATCAATTACCTGGTCGGCAGTAAAATTGGAATTGAGTTCGAGTGTGCCTTTTCCGCTTCCGCTTTTGGTGGTGATGAGGATCACGCCTGCTTTTGCCCTTGATCCGTACAGGGCCGAAGCTGCAGCACCTTTCAAAACAGAAATGCTTTCAATATCATCCGGATTGATATTCTGAATACCGTCTCCATAATCCACTGAGTTGTAATACTGTCCCTGGGTATTTTTCTGATCATTGCCTTCTGCCAGTGCATTTGTCATCGGCACTCCGTTGATCACATACAGCGGTTGATTATCGCCTGATAAACTGGATATGCCACGGATGATGACGCTGGTGGAAGCACCGGGCCCACCCGCCACGGAATTTACATTCACACCTGCTACTCTTCCTATCAGCGAGTTGGCGACATTGGTTTCCCTTGCCTGTGTGAGATCGCTTCCTTTTACTTCTGTTACAGAATAACCAAGTGCTTTGCGTTCTTTCTTAATGCCTAATGCAGTTACTACCACTTCTGTGAGTTGCTGACTGCCTGGTGTTAAAGTAACGGCCAGCTTATCATTATTTGCTCCGACCGTGATGGCCTGCTCTGCAAAACCAACATAAGAGATCAGCAGCACATCTCCCCTTTTGGCATCGATACTGAACTCACCATTGGCATTGGTGGTTGTTCCTCTGTTGGTGCCTTTGAGTGTGATGCTTACACCTTGTAAGGGTGAACCTTTGTCGTCAGTGATCCTTCCTGTAACAGGATCGAAAGCATTTGCTTTTTGAGCAGACGGAAGGTCTTCTGTAAAATTCAGTTGCTGTAATTTGTCGTTATTGATTTTCTCCTTGTCTTTTAAGATCACGAATGTGTTGTCTGATACTTTCGTGTATTTCAATCCCGTGTTCTTTAATATTTCATCCAGGATCTTTTCTACTGGCAGGTTGGAGTCTTTTACGGGACTGACCAGCTTGCTGCCAAGGCTTTGTTCGGAAAAAAGGAAATAAGTGCCTTTCTTTTTATTAAGGTCTTTTAGTACGTTGAAGAGCGTTTTCTTTTCATTGGATTCTTCCGGCCTTTGTTGCTGCGGATATTGTTCCAGGGTTTTTCTGCTGTTGGCAGCATAAATGATCCCGTTTTGTTGCGCAGAACCGTCCAGGCAGGACAATAATTGGGCGCTCATCAAACACCCCAGGAGTCTATAAAAGGGTTTTGAATGTCTCATTGTTGCAGTTTTAATA
>DATAJQ010000168.1:0-2063 GCA_036262095.1 Chitinophagaceae bacterium
AGGAGGAGGTGAGAGTCGAATGAGGGAGTTGGGACATTGTCCTCGGCATGAATATCTGCTCCATGATCAAGGAGGTAATTAGCAATGACTATGAAACCGTTCGCTGCAGCATAATCAAGAGGAGTCTGTAAGGGTGAGGCGTGAGATGAGTGAGAGGTGAGATCAGCAAGATAAAGGAGGGATGGAGGGAGGAAGGAGGAGGAGCATACATGCCCAAGCTATCTCGTGAGGGAGGAGGAGGATGAAGAGAGACCTGGTCCTTTGCATTGGGATCTATTCCATCCCGTAGAAGTTTCAAAACAGTCGTAGATTCACCATTTCGAGAAGCAGCGTGAATAGAAGAAGTTGACATAAGCTGCTGAGCCCGATCGTGATCAAGGAGCTGTCGTACAACCCAGAGATGGCCCTACTTAGGAGAAGAGAAATTGAGGCGCGGAACGACCGAAGAAACCGTTCTCGACTTCTCGTTTCTCTTTTCGCTTGTCATTCTGGAACGTCACGAGGCGGATTTGATCGGACCTTCTTGTGACATTACTTGTGATGATTAGAATAGTTGTTTTGATTGTCCTTGTCGGGGGTGTTTTTTCAATTATTCCTCCATTGTGACGGATAGACACTCTCTGTGGGGTGGACCGTTGTCCGTGTATTGGAGAAATATGACAAAGATACTAGGATACTACAATCAGTCTACTGAATGGGTCGAATGATGGATAGATGTGGGGCTACTGCCACATTATCCCCTCCTTCTAGGATTCCGTCCTCGGAATCAATCAGTCTTACGAGTTCTAGTACGCTTCGCAGGGATCATCCTAGCTTTAAGGAACGTCTTCCCTGAGGCGGGATCTATATAAGCATCCCGAGATTGTAGGAAAGCCCTAATCATTTCTTTGTCCTTAATCTCCACAGGATGGGTCTGATCTCTAGGTACCAAGTCATCAATATCGAGATCAAGTGGTGGGGAGTAGACATCAGTTGTCCTAATCTGGAAAGCTGAATTAACTGTGTCCCTAGGTTGAGACGCCTCCAGACCTTGGTTCGGAGGGAGTCCTTGTGACTTCTCTTCCTCCTCCTCGTGAGTATTGGAGTCAGTTATCTCCTCAATGACTGGATATGATCGAGTTTTGAACGGCTTGATATGCCAAACTGACACCGGATACTTCTTCTCCCCGAGTTCATCTCGAACGTAATAAACCTTCGGATTGCGACCTCGCCGAGAGATCTGGTATGGTCCAATCCAACGTCCAGCGAGCTTTGGAGTTTCATCTTGTGAGAAATGTAATTTCTGAATCATTACAGGATCACCTTCCTTGAACTTAGTCAAGGGTGCATTAACCCCAGATCGCTTGAGTCTACGGTTTTCAAAACGTTCGAGGATCATGTTCTGAGCTTTCTGCAGGAAATAATCCAACCGCTCCGAGTAAGACAGCACACCTGCTTCACCCTTATCCAAGTCCGGATGGTAAATTGGATACTCAGTCGGTGACACAATGGATCGACCGAACATCAGGTGAGCCGGTTGAAACCCTGTTGCCTCATGGATAGCAGTATTATAAGCCAACATAATCCCATCAATGAACTCATCCCAATACCTGTGGTCCTCCCTCACAAAAGAAGCTATGGCATTTCTGAGGAACTTATGAAATCGTTCAACGATTCCATTCGATGCCGGATGGTAAGGGGTTGTCCTAGTTCGTTCAATGTTTAGTCTCCTTGATAATGCAGCTAAGACTTCATTCACGAACTCAGTACCATTGTCACTGTGAAGATATTCGGGAGCTCCGAACATTACGAAAACCTTCTTCCATAGAGCAACAGCAATGGTATCCGCTGACTTGTCGGGAATAGGAATAGCAAAGGCGTATTTAGAAAAGTTATCCACCACCGATAGTACGTATCTATTTCCGTCGACACTCACCTTGCCACCATCCCACAAGTCAATAGACAACACATGCCAAGGGTGTGATGTTGGTAAGAATCCCATAGGTGCAGAAGACTTCTTCCGCGGATCCTTATTAGCCTGACAGATAGGACAAGTCTTGACATAAGTCGCGACATAAGCTTTC
>DATAJQ010000169.1:0-5917 GCA_036262095.1 Chitinophagaceae bacterium
GGTCTTTAATGCCCAGCAGGTGTCGTGTAGATAGTTGCATTAAAAAGCGAAATTAGGGCTTTCTTAGTAATCCAGCAACGCCACTTCTTCCCTGTCGTCTTTTTTCTTCCAGTACACTTTTACCCGTTGAGACACGATGGAGTCAATTGCTTTTCCTACATAATCGGGCTGGATGGGGAATTGGCGGCTAAAGCGGCGGTCGATCAGCACACAAAGCTCAACTTTTTCAGGCCTTCCAAAATCCAGCAGGGCATCCAGCGCTGCGCGGATGGTGCGGCCGGTATATAATACATCATCGATCAGCACCACTCTTTTCCCTTCTATAGAAAAAGGTATATCGGTCTGATTTGCGATATGCAATTCTTTCCGGATATCATCACGGTAAAAAGTAATGTCCAGCTTACCATATTGTACATTGGTGCCGGGAAATTCTTTACGGATCGCTTCCACCACCTGGTCTGATAAATAAATGCCACGGGGCTGCAACCCGATCAATACCGTATTGGCCAGTTCACTGTTATTTTCAAGTATCTGATGCGCCAGCCTTTTAATGGTAATGGCCAGTTGAGATTCGGTGAGGATAGATTTCAAGAACGATAATTTGATGTAAAATTAAAGAATTGTGGGGGAATACATCAAAGGACAATTACAGAAAAACCATGGGCACTGAATAGTCATTCAATGCCCATGATCAGTAAAGCGGTTGATTACTTCTTTAAAGAAAAATTATACCCTACATGGATGCTCACCCATGAAACGGCGTCTCCATCCTTTGTAGCACTTAAATAGCGCACACCAAAATCGAATCCACCTTTTACAGCTGCTCCAATTCCCCCGCCCCAGGTAAACGCTCCGTCTGAATTAGTAGCCGAAACCGAACCAACAGTAGCTTTTGCGCTGTGAACGCTATAACCTAATTGCGGCTCTATATAAAATCCATTCAGGTTGTGGCGGTATCCCAGCAACAGGGGAAGTATCCGGTAATTCAGTTTGTCTACTCCTGCTGCATCCCTGAACTCATCTTTTACTTTAAAAATACTATAGCCGGAAGTGAAAGTCAGTTGGCCTGCATTACCGACACCATAAAGCAGTTTCACATAACCACCGAAACCGACGTTGGCCAGTGTTCCTAAATCGCCTGTGGGAATACCAATATCTGCCCCTACACCTACTTGGTTTTTCCCTTTCTGCGAATAACAGGCAAATGAGATAATAAAAAGCGCAGCCGCTAATAATAGCTTTTTCATAAATGATGGTTTGAGTTTGGTTTAAAAGGTTCAAAAGCGATATAAAAATAATATTGGTTCGCGGTAAATAAAATAATGATAAACGCTCTTTCAAAAAGAGAAAGTTAAAATGCTGCACGCCTACGAAAAAGCCGGGATAAACCCGGCCTTATTTACAGTACTTATAAAGACTTTATTATTTACCTCCCAATGAGAAGTTGTAACCAATATGAATACCTACAACAGCAATAGTACTACCGTCTTTGCTGCCGCTTTGATAACGAACGCCAGCATCAAAGCCGCTCATTGCATATCCCAGACCTACTGCCCATGTAAACATACCTTCTGAATTGGATACGCTCATACCGCCGCCTTCCATTTTAGCGCGGAAGATACTATAACCAAGTTGTGGCTCTGCATAGAAACCATCAAAGTTGTGACGGTAACCGGCAAGGATAGGAATGATGCCATATTTTATTTTATCAGCACCTGATCCGGTAAGAACTTCATCTTTTGCAGAGTAAGTAGTATAACCGGAAGTAAGCGTAATCTGGCCGGCTGAACCGATACCATACAAACCTTTTAAATAGCCGCCAAATCCAAACTTAGCAGCATCGCCAAAATCGCTTGTAGGCAAGCCAAGATCAACTCCAACTCCTATCTGGTTATTTCCTTTTTGAGCAGAAGCAGTCAGTGAAACTGTAACAATTGTGATTGCAAGAAAAAGCTTTTTCATAAGCAGTCTTTTATTTTTTAAAATGGGTTTCCGCAAAGCTATAATTAGTTTTATATAACTGCAATGGTATCGTAAAAAAGCGCGTAGAAGTACTCGAATTCATCATATACATTGGATAAAACAGGCTCCCGGTGCAGGTTTCACCAGATATTCATAAAAGCCAATACTAACTCCGTTATAAAAAGAAAGAGCTTCAATCTAAGATTGAAGCTCTTTAAAAAAGTATTTACTTATTCAGTAAAAGAGGTCGTGTTAAATTAGAATTTAACAACACCTGAAAGGCCTAACCAGCTAGTGGTACCATTATCAGAAATGGCATTGTAGCTGAGAGCCAGTTGGAATTTACCTGCGTCATAACCTACCTGAGGTTTGTAAGCGAAACCGCCACCATCAGCATCTCCGGTGAAAAAACCGTAACCTACCTGGCCACCTACAAAGAATTGCTCAGAAGGATAAACACGAGCACCTACGAGGATGGGAACTGCACCAAATTTGGGTTTTATGCCAGGAGCCAGTTCTTTACCCAGGAAGTGTGTGTAACCAACTGTAGCCAGACCTTTAACAGTTTCGCTAAGGCCTAACTCACCTTGCAGTTCTGCACCTATTGCAAAGTTGGCGGCATCTTTAATATCACCAAGAGGAAGACCAAGATTAATACCAGCACCAAGTTTAAAATCTTTCTGTGCGTTAAGACCAATAAATCCAGCAACTGTAAAAGCTGCTACGAGAAACACTTTCTTCATTTAATTTTGTTTAAGGTTTGAATGAATAATGATCGCAAACATAATATGCGGATTTTCAAATACAAAATAAACTAGCCAAAAAAAAGTTAATACCGCTGATCAAAAAAAAGATCAAATATTATGCTTTCGATAAAAAAAAATTTATACTGACGCGCGCGACAACATGTTGTTGATGCAGCAAACATAATCACGCTTTTACTTCAGATATCCGATAAGTTGGTTGAATTGCGATTATTCACGCTTGAGTTGTTGCAAATAAAAAACCGTCAGTAAGTAATAAAAACAATACCAATTGCATTTTATTACCCACAGACGGCGTTCAGATAAACCCTTACTTATTTATCCTGCATGAACGGATAGCTATAATCCACCGGAGGAGTAAACGTTTCCTTGATCGTTCTTGCACTCAGCCAACGGTAAAGATTCAGTATCGATCCTGCTTTATCATTCGTGCCGCTTGCCCTTGCTCCACCAAAAGGTTGCTGACCTACTACTGCACCGGTCGGCTTATCATTGATATAAAAATTGCCTGCTGCATTCCTCAGTTTGTTTGTAGCCAGTTCAATTGCAGCCCTGTCCTTTGAGATCACTGAACCGGTTAATGCATAAGGAGAAGTATTATCTACCAGTTCCAGCGTTTGTTCAAACTCATCAGCAGGATAAACATAAACCGTAAGCACAGGACCAAAGATCTCTTCACACATGGTCACATAGTTCGGGTCTTTTGCTTCGATCACTGTTGGCTGAATGAAATAACCTTCTGTTTTATTACATTCACCTCCTGCCCATATATCTGCATTCTTATCCTTTTTTGCCTGCTCGATATAATTCTGAATTTTATCAAAGCTCTTTTCATCAATCACCGCATTAATAAAGTTGGTGAAATCTTCTACTGTTCCCATCTTAAAGCTTTGCACGCCGGCGATCAGTTTCTTTTTCACTTCCTCTGCAATATTGGAAGGCAGATAAGCGCGGGAAGCTGCAGAGCATTTCTGTCCCTGAAACTCAAATGCACCTCTTAACAATGCAGTTGCTACTACATCCGCGTCTGCACTCTTATGTGCGATCACAAAATCCTTACCGCCCGTTTCACCTACTATTCTTGGATAGCTTTTGTACTGCGACATGTTCTTACCGATCGTTTCCCACATATTATTGAATACGCCGGTTGATCCGGTGAAATGCACGCCTGCAAAATCTTTATGATTGAAGCATACTTTACCCAGTGTAGGGCCATCCACATAAACAAGATTGATCACTCCATCAGGCAGTCCTGCTTCTTTCAGTATACGCATAAACATCTGTGCGGAGTACACCTGCGTATTGGCCGGCTTCCATACTACCACATTGCCGCACATGGCAGCAGAGGTAGGAAGATTACCTCCGATTGCAGTAAAATTGAAGGGAGTAACTGCCAGCACAAAACCTTCAAGCGGGCGGTATTCCATCCGGTTGTGCATACCTGCACTGCTGATAGGCTGCTGTTTATAAATCTCACTCAGGAAATGAACATTGAAGCGGAGAAAATCGATCAGCTCACAGGCGGAATCGATCTCTGCCTGGAAAGCATTCTTGCTCTGGCCCAGCATGGTGGTGCCATTCATATAAGCCCTGTATTTGGTAGCGATCAGGTCGGCCGCTTTCAGAAAGATACCGGCCCTGCTTTCCCAACTCATATCAGCCCAGGCTTGCTTAGCTGTTAAAGCTGCCTTGATAGCCTGCTCAACATGTTTTTCATCACCGCTGTGAAAATAACCCAGCGTATGTTTTATTTCGTGAGGAGGATGGATCGCTGTTTTCTTACCTGTTCTCACTTCTTCTCCCCCGATATACATCGGAATATCCAGTTCTTCTGATTTCAATTTTTTCAACGCTGCTTTAAGCGTTTCTTTCTCTTTGCTGCCAGGAGCATAACTTAATACCGGCTCATTGGCCGGCATCGGATATGAAAATGTACCTATTGCCATGTGATGTGATTGTTTTTGAAAATTAATATTCAAACGTTATCCGTTGATCGTTGCCCGGCATTAAAAAGTGAATGTTACTGACATTCGAACAACGGACAACGGAGTTTATGTTGTTTCACTTTCTTTCTCGCTCATCAGGTATGCCTTGATGAATCCATCCAGATCTCCATCCATCACCGGCTGCACATTACCTACTTCATAATCCGTACGGTGATCTTTGATCATCTTATAAGGATGGAAAACATAGGAACGGATCTGGCTGCCCCATTCTATTTTTTTCTTTTTGCTGTTCACGGCGTCTTTCAGTTCATTCCGTTTGCGGAGTTCTTCTTCATAAAGACGGCTTTTAAGCATGGTCATCGCTTTCTCCCGGTTGCCCAGCTGCGAACGCTCTGTTTGACACACCACCACGATGCCTGTGGGAATGTGGGTAAGCATCACTTTGGTCTCTACCTTGTTCACGTTCTGACCACCAGCGCCACCGCTTCGTGCCGTTTCCATTTTCACATCCGCATCTCTTACTTCTATATTAATGGAATCGTCCACCAGGGGATAAACAAATACGGAACAGAAGGATGTATGCCGGCGCGCATTACTATCGAACGGGGAGATCCTTACCAGGCGATGTACGCCGCTTTCTGCTTTCAGGAACCCGTAAGCAAAAGGGCCTTCAAACTGGAGGGTAGCAGTTTTGATCCCTGCACCATCCCCCCAAACCCAGTCGAGTTCAGTCACTTTCCAGCCTTGCTTTTCACCATACATCCGGTACATCCGGGCGAGCATTTCAGCCCAGTCCTGGCTTTCTGTGCCACCGGCGCCTGAGTTGATCTGCAGCACGGCCGGCAGTTCATCTTCAGGCTCATTGAGCGTGGCCTTAAATTCGGCATCATCAAGCAGATCATTGGCTTTTTCATAAGCCTCCCTGGTCTCCTCTTCCGTAGCATCACCGCCTTTCCAAAATTCAAAAAGTACGGCAAAATCTTCCACGGCTGTCTCGGTTACCTCGTACAGCTTTACCCAATACTCATTCAGCTTGATATTCTTTAAAATTTCGGTCGCCCTTTTGTTGTCGTCCCAGAAACCCGGACTTAACGAAAGCTGCTTGTCTTCTTCGATTTTATATCGTCGGTTCTCGACGTCAAAGAAACCTCCTTATCCCGGCAATGCGGGACCGCATATCCTGTAATTTTTCTTGTGTCATAGTGGGCGCAAAGATACGGAAAGTTTGGGTTGCTTCTATTCCGG
>DATAJQ010000170.1:0-1832 GCA_036262095.1 Chitinophagaceae bacterium
TTCCAGCATCTGCAGGTATTCGTCCAGTTCCTTTTGAGAAGGAAAAGTGACACCATAGATGCGGGTCAGCATTTTATTTTTCTCATCGCCTTTCCAGTAAGCACCGGCAATATTGGTGAGCTTGATGGCTTTGATCAAACCTGTACTGGGAATATGAGGGCCGCGGCAGAGATCAGTAAAATCTCCCTGTGTATAGAAAGTGATCTCACCGTCATTCAGGTTCTGCAACAGGTCCAGCTTATATTCATCACCCTTATCAGTGAAATATTTTACAGCTTCAGCCTTGGGAACTTCTTTACGGATATAAGCATTGTTCTTTTTAGCCAGCTCAGTCATTTTTTTCTCGAGCTGTGCCAGGTCTTCTTCTGTGATCTTCCGGTCGCCCAGGTCCATATCATAATAGAAGCCATTCTCTACAGGAGGGCCTACCCAGAATTTCACACCGGGAAACAGGCTTTCCACTGCCTCCGCCATAAGGTGGGCAGAAGAGTGCCAGAAAGTGTTCTTACCATCCTTATCAGTCCAGGTGAGCAATTTTACGGCTGCATCTTTCTCTACAGGGCGTGTGATATCCCATATCTGCCCGTCTACGCTGGCGGCAATTACTTTCCGCGCCAGGCCTTCAGAAATCGATTTCGCTATATCCAGCGAAGTAGTTCCTTTCTCGTATTGCCTCACGGACCCGTCTGGTAATGTGATATTGATCATCTAGCTTGTTACTGTTTTAAGGATGGCAAAATTAGCGAAAATAGTGGTTCGTTCTGTGGAGATGTTGTCTGATGGCTATGGTTGATGGCCGTTGTCCGTTGATCGAGTGGCCGAGTGGCCGATGGCCGATGGCCGTTGTCCGACACGCAAATCGAACCGGTAGTTCCTTCCCCTTTGTCCCCCCCTCACCTGAAATGCCGCGTTATCACCCGGTTCAGCCGGTTCATTTTGCCATCAAGCCTTTTTAATTTCTTTTGAAAACGGGGTGGATCGCTGTAGTACCAGGTTGCCAGTTTCAACTGCCTTTTCAGCCAGCGGCGAAGCAATATTTTCCCGTACCATTTGTCGAGGCCCAGGCTGGCAGTATGCAACAGCTTCAATGATCTGTTCCTGGAAAATGCTTCCCGGTAAACTTCTTCATAAATATCCAGCAGACCACAATAGTAAGAGTTGTAAGTTGGTGCAAGCGATTTTATTTCTTCCAGCGAAAAAGAGGAGACCAATGCCCTCCATATATCACCATTGAGATGTGCATTCACTCCCAGCAGCAGATGACGTACCGGTGAAGCGCTCGTATCTGCATAATAAGCCTGCCAGGAAGCAGGTATGACCGATCTGTTTGCAGATGCTTCTGCAGAAGAAATAAAATAATTGACGAACTGCTTCTCCATCTGCCGGATATTTTTTCTTGCTGTATCATCCGCACAGGCAAAGAACCGGATCGCATTTTCCATGGCATCAAAATAAACAGTTGCAAAATAGGCGGAAACAGAAGGGGCTTTGCTTATTGAATCGAGCTTATACAATAACTTTATTTCATCAGCGCTGATCTGAATTTGTGCGTGCCCGTTGAAGGGCGCTGTTACTGAACTGATAAGAAGGAAATAAACAATGTATTTGTATCGCATCTGTTTCCTGATCGGCTATCCCCGGCCAGAGGATGCCTGCAGATGATCAAAATTAACAAACTATTGCTCCGGGTCAACCGGTCATGTTACGAACATATTCGTTAGTTTTGACGCTTATGATAAGGACAGTGCAAAAGAAAGGACTACTTATTATATTCTTCCTGTGGGCTTTCCAGTTCCACTCCTACTCACAGGCGGTGACGGGTATCTGGCGGG
>DATAJQ010000171.1:0-13258 GCA_036262095.1 Chitinophagaceae bacterium
AAAACCAAAGAGCTCAGGGCAACTAAAGCTTTTGCTCTTTTTTATGCTATTGACCATTGTAGGGATTGCAGGTTTCCAGGCATACTGGCTGCGGGATAATTATAACCGGGAAAAACAGAACCTGGAGATCAAGACCAATGCAGCTTTCAGGCAAACGATCCTGCGTTTGCAGGCGTCCAAACTGAAACTGGAAGCGACAAACGTACGGTTCGACTCTACCATGCTCATGCCTCCTCCTGTGAGTATGCATTTTAAAAGAAAGGATAGAAATGACAGGAGCGACAAACCTGTGCAGGCACAGGGATCTATTGCTGCCCGCAAAGAACCGGTGATCACCATGGTAAACCTGCTGCAGGAAAGGATCAAGGGAATCGATTTGCCGGATAGTATCAATCATGAGTATGGAAAAGTTGTGTTGGCGGGACTGAAGGACTCTCTTTATAAAGTAGCCGATTCATTGCAGGCGATGTTTAAAAGGATCCCTGTAAAAGGAATGGTAAGGATGGCGCTTAACGAAGTAGATTCTCTTGACCCTGAGGAGATCAGGGAAATGGAAATCGAAAGAGCTGCAATTTCAAAAATTCCTAAGGTGACCATACGTTATGGACAAAAAAAGACCGATTCACTTGTCCGCGCAGAAAGCGTTGCTGCAGATGACAGGTTGGATCATGTTACGGTCAGGTCAGCTCCATTCTTTCGTGTTACCCCCAGGGATACAACCCGCGATGCGGTGATCCGGTTTTTGTATAATGTAGATTCTTTATCATTGAAAGATTCAGTAACGGTAAAAGAAGTTACGGATGCTTATACTACCAGGTTGAAGAATGAAAAGATCAACCTTGGTTTTGCTGTAAGCAAAGTAGATAAAGCAGCACAAGACTCTGCAGCAGTGAATGAAGTAACGGTCGGTTTTTCCAACCCCATGACTTACCGGCTTTCACTGGGTAATGAAGTAGGATTTATTTTGGGGAAGCTGAAAATGCCGATCCTGTTTTCGTTATTGCTGGTTGGCATCACCATTGCTTCGTTTGTGGCGCTTTACCGGAGCCTGCTCCGGCAGCACCGGCTGGCTCAGATGAAGAATGATCTTATCAGCAATATCACTCATGAGCTAAAAACACCTATTGCCACAGTTGGCGTAGCCATTGAGGCCTTAAAGAATTTCAATGCTATTCAAAACCCCGAACGGACAAAGGAATACCTCGATATTTCACAGAATGAATTGCAGCGGCTGGGCTTACTGGTCGATAAGGTGCTGAAACTGTCCATGTTTGAGAAAAAGGAAATGGAGATCAAATACGAGTTGTTCAACTTAAAGGATGTGGTGGATGAAGTAGTAGCCTCCCTGCGCCTGCAACTGGAGAAGTATCATGCACAGATATCTATCAGTCTTCAGGGTGATACCACGATCAAAGGCGATCGCCTGCACCTGCTGAGCGTGGTGTTCAATTTATTGGATAACGCATTGAAATACAGTAAAGATAACCCTGTTATCCAGGTGAGCCTGAAACAGTTGGGCGAGCAGGTGGAGCTACAGGTGGCCGATAATGGGATCGGCATTCCTACGCAATACAAGGACAAAGTATTTGAAAAATTCTTCCGGGTGCCGGCAGGCGACACCCATAATGCAAAGGGCCATGGCCTGGGGCTGAGTTACGTGGCCCAGGTGGTTCGCCGGCACAATGGCACAATTAAAGTAGAGAGTCGTGAGGGTTTGGGCAGTACCTTTACCATTATACTGCCAAAACAAAGTACATGAGTGCAACAAAAGTTTTTTACGTAGAAGACGAAGTATTCCTTGGAAAAATAGTTAAAGAAAGTCTCGAGAGCCGCGGTTTTGAAGTGATCATGGAAAGTGACGGGGCAAAAGCCACCGCAGCTTTTCAGAAAGCCAGTCCGGATATCTGCGTGCTGGACGTGATGCTGCCTAATAAAGACGGATTTACCATCGCAGATGAAATAAGGGAGATCAATGAAGATGTGCCTATTATCTTTTTAACCGCCAAAACCCAAACCGAAGATGTGGTAAAGGGTTTTTCCCTGGGCGGTAATGATTATATCCGCAAGCCATTCAGTATGGAGGAGCTGATCGTACGGATACAGAATGCACTGCGTAATAAAAATGCTGAACCCGAAAAGATCAGCGGGGATACGATTACATTGGGCAAATACAGTTTTCAGTTGAACCGTCAGTTGCTGCAAAACGGCAGTGAAGAGAAAAAGCTTTCTTACCGCGAAGCGGAATTGTTGAAACTGCTGTATCAAAACCGTGATAAGATCATCGACCGCCGTGATATACTGAACCTGCTTTGGGGAAATGATTCTTTTTTCAACAGCCGCAACCTGGATGTGTACATTACCAAGCTTCGTGGATATTTAAAAGAAGACCCTTCGCTGGAGATATTGACAATAAAAGGAATCGGGTACAGGTTTGTGACAGGATAGGGTGAGACGTTGGATGAAAACGATCAATCGGGCAACGCTCATCGATTCTGATTATCTTTAACTCAAAAACCGGTATGAAATTCCGCACTCTTGTCTTTCTCTTTATTATAGCTATTGTATTGATCGGTGCGCTCACCAAACCAGGGCCGGACGCCTTTAAAGAGTTTTATACAAAGGAGCACACAAGGGAAAATCCACCCGTGATAGAATATACCAATGGCGTTGCCTATTCTATTTTTTCAGTCACTTCTTTTACTGCCGTTACAACATCTGAAAGCAAAAAAATGGCTGTGCCGGTAGTAAAGGAAAAATACCTGGGCCTGTTCGGCCGGTTCTGGAAATTATAAGAAAGGCTTCAATTCAATCAATCTATACACAGAAGAATGCTTCCAAAGAAAGTATATATCGCTGATGAAATTTTTACCGGCGAAGAATGGCTGAAAGGATACGGAGTAATAACCGTGGACGGAAAGATCATAGAACTGGTTAAAGCAAACGAGATCCCTGTTTCATTACCGGTAGAACGGTTTGAAAATGCAATACTGGTCCCTGCTTTTATTGACCTGCAGATCTATGGAGCTTATGGAAAGCTGCTGTCTGTTTATCCTGAAGCGGATTCATTGTATAAGCTGAATGAATATTGCCGCAGTGGCGGCGCTGCCTGGTGTATGCCTACAGTAGCAACCAATACTTATGAAGTGTTTCATCAATGCATAGATGCGGTGAGGGAATACTGGAAAATGGGTGGTCAGGGTGTATTGGGTCTGCATCTGGAAGGCCCCTGGATCAATCCTGTAAGAAGAGGGGCACATATAGAATCGTTAATCCATACACCATCAGCAGAAGAGGTGAAGGCATTGCTGGAATATGGAAAGGATGTGATCAGGATCATCACGCTTGCCCCGGAAGTATGCGGCCCATCGCTGATGAGCTATATCGCCAGCCAGGGGATTATCATTTCAGCGGGGCATAGCAATGCTACTTATACGGAAGCAAAACAGGGGTTTTCCAATGGAGCCACCACTGTTACACACTTATACAATGCTATGAGCCCGTTGCAGCATCGTGCGCCAGGATTGGTTGGCGCTGCAATGGACGACGATACCGTAATGGCAAGTATTATTCCTGATGGCTATCATGTGGATTATGCAGCCGTGCGGATAGCCAAGCAGGTAATGAAAGACCGCCTGTTTGTAATTACCGATGCTGTAACGGAAACAGATAAAGGAGCGTATCCTCATCAATTTGCCGGCGATAAATATGAAGCGAGTGGTATATTGAGCGGTTCTGCGCTGACAATGAGTAAAGCCGTGCAACGATTAACCTCTTTTGCCTGTGTGGAGCTGGGCGAAGCATTGCGTATGTGTTCGCTTTATCCGGCAAAAGTGATGAGGATGGAGGATCGGCTGGGGAAGATAAAGAAGGGGTATGATGCAAAAATGGCTGTGCTGAATAAAGACCTGGAAGTGGAGAAGGTATTGGATTGACCCAAACCGGGCTCATTATGAAAAAAAATGAATTACCTGAACGGTTTGCCTGGGCTGTTGAAACAATGGATATACAGCCTTCAGATCATCTGCTGGAAATAGGCGGAGGGGTGGGATTGCTTGCTGAGCAGATGGCGGGTTTATTAAAAGATGGAAAGCTGGTGATGGTTGACAAGTCAGAAGCAATGATCAGCAAAGCGGTTGAAAGAAATAAAACATATATAGAAAACGGTATAGCCACATTTATAAAAAAGGACCTGGAAGTAACCATCTTACCAGAACGATTCGATAAAATAATTGCATTTAATGTAAGTGCATTCTGGAAAAATCCCCGATTTTCATCGCCTGTTATCCGGAGACACCTGAAACCGGCCGGCAGGGTTTATTTATTTTATCAGCCGCCTGTAGAAGTTACTAAGCAAATTGCCAAAGAAGCGGTGGAGGTGCTGAAGAAAAATGGATTGAAAGTGGAGAAAACTTTGTTCAAATCATTGAAGCCTGCTTCGGCCTTTTGTATTATCGGGAGCCTGGCTACAAAATAGAGAAATAAATGCGCCCCCCTTTGTTCCGGTTCAACAAAACATATTTTCTTCTTGCTGTTCTCCTTTTTGTTATTGAAGTTTTGATAGCGTTGTATATGCACGACAGGATCATCCGGCCGTATGTCGGCGATTTACTTGTGGTGATCTTGCTGTATTGTTTTGTCAGGGCGTTTGTAAATATCAGTCCGGCTAAAACGGCGATAGGCGTGCTTTTGTTTTCCTATCTCATTGAAGTACTGCAATACTTAAAACTTGTAAAGCTTCTGGGGCTTCAGCATTCACGGGTTGCGAATGTCGTTATCGGTAATTCGTTTGAGTGGATAGATCTGATCGCGTATACCGTGGGTGTTGTTATTGTGTTGGCGTTTGAACGTTTACAAAAAATAAAAACAGGCTTTAGCAAACCGGTTTGCTAAAGCCTGTCTCGTTCTTTATACTATCTTAATTAAAAAGCCCTTTCAGCTTATCCATTATTCCACCACCACCGCCTTTGCCGGAAAAAGCTGCGGTAATATCCTGCATGTCCACATCTCCATCTCCGTCCTGGTCGAGGCCGCCTTTGAATTTATTCAGCAGGCCCTGCACGTTCATACCGGAAGTGCCGCCGCCGCTAAGGGAATTGAAAATGCCCTGGATATCGAAACTATTGTCGTTAGGATCGTTTGTTTTATTTACCAGATTTTTCAGTACATCCGGAACGAGGCCACCGGCTACCGAGCCGGCTTGTTGCTGATCGAGCCCCAGTTTGTCCATCAGGTTTTGTACCAGGTTGCCGGAAACCTGCTGCACTGCAGGGTTGGATGAGCTGATCTCGTGGTTGCCGCTGAACATGGACAATACGTCCTTAATGCCTCCTTGTGAAAGCAGTTGTTGCAGGCTGCCGGTAATGGATTGACCTGCCACTGCTACCGCTTCATCATTTTTTTCATTAGGAACTGCCGGATTATTGATAATGGAATTGCCGGCTTGTTGTTTTACTAGGTTAAGAAGATTTTCGAGCATAGCGATAATTTTAATATAACTAAAGTTAAGGGATTTGCGGGTGGAGTTTATGTCTTTAATGTTATGATCTTTTTTTATTTTCTTTCGATAGCTGTGCTCCTGCTGTCAAAAGCTTTTCCATTCCCTGTACAAAAGGCAATAGATCTTCAGGCTCTACCAGTTCTGCAACGCTCCGGGCCGACAAAGCACTTATCGTCCAGCGATGTAACCATTGTTTCCAGCCGGAAAGATTACGGATTTTGAAAAATTGACGGACGGCCTGCACTTCATTTTTTTTGGCAGCCGGGCTTTCCGGGTTTACCCAGGCAAGTAAAAGAAAGCAGGCTTCGATCAGTTGTTCTAATTGATCCACAAAGTGAGGCAGCGTGCCTGGGGTGTCTAATTGCCAGTTGTACGTGGGCGCAATGGCAGCTTCGCAAAATTCTGTGAACATCTCCTGCATTTCTTCGGCTGAGGAGCGATGATATAGTTGGCGCAATGCCCAATGAGGATCAAGGGAAAGAGGATCGCAGCTATGCTGAAGGGCGAGGCTGTTCAGGAAGTACCGCTTATCGGGGGTAGAAGGTGTAGTCATAAAATTGTTTACAGGGACACGCAGAAAAGGATAAAAAGCGGTAGTAGAGGAATTTAGTAGAATAAATCTTTTGCGTATTCGTCAGCCATCGGTCGAATCAGCTTTTACCTGTATTGATTGGGATTATTTCCAGGTACTTCACTAAACAAATTCCCGAGTTTTCATCCTGGACTTGAGGCCCCTGTCCTGTAAAAACAATTTTATAGGCCGGCCTTTCTTCAAGTTTATATTGATGCATGAATAGCTTGTCGACCATTTCCCTGTTTTGCATAATAATTTCTTCGTTTGTTTTAAGCCATCTGTTCATTTGATTCATTTTCATTACTTCTCCCGCACTATGTCCTGAACTTGCTTGCCCTAAACCTGGCGCATAAACAATGCGGCCATTAACTTCAAGCGCTCCTTCATTGACATTATGTTTTCGGAGTGTAAAGCGGTCTTGTGTTGAGATATCCTGCGAAAGGGCATCAACCCCAGCTATCGCGGTCAATATTTCCGGCCAGTTATTGTCAATTATTTCCAGGAAAACTTTATCTGCAAACACGTTATGTGGTGGATGTCCACATACGTCAAGCAGCAAAGCAAGGCCCGGGGTTATATAGACAAACAGTATTTCTTTTGTTCTTTTGGTATGATAGCCCTTTTTGTCTTTTTCAAAAGACAGGTGCAAATGGTAAATATTCCAATCATAGACCAGGTGATCATGAACATTTGGATTAAAGAGGTTCTTTGTCTGATGAGCGTTTACGTCTATTCCTTCTTGAAGCATCTGCCAGAGTCTGCCTATTTCACTTCTATATTTATAATTGCCGGAAATTTTTTTCTGCAGCTCTTTCGACATTTTTACCTGGCGATGGATAGGGATGATAAGTTTTCTGTGAATCGTGAATAGCTTCAATAAATCCTGGTCTATATCCGGTGATGGAGAGTACTCAATTTTAAAATAGCGGAGTTCGTCCTTAATATAATCTCTAATGTCCTGGTGGAAATTCATGTCTTTATGCTTGTATTTATAAAACTGACATTCTTTTTGTTACATGTGCCGGTCGCAACCACCCCTTATTTTTGGCGTATTCACACATCCGGTTTCAGGCAGGCACACATTAACTTTGACTCAGGGGACCCTTCTCAACCATAAAATTATTTTGTATTCATCTTAAAAACATTAACAACATGGAAAAGTTGCATTTTAACGTCAGCATCAAAGCGCCGGCAGCCAAAGTATTTCATACAGTTACAGACGATAAACTCTATCGCGAATGGACTGCAGAATTTAATCCGACTTCTTCTTTTGAAGGCAGTTGGGATAAAGGTGCGAAAATACGGTTTGTAGGGATCAGCGAAAATGGCAAACGAGAAGGTATGGTAGCGAATATTGTAGAGAATATCCCCAACAAACAAATCTCTATTAAGCATCTCGGACTTGTTAGTGACGATAAAGAAATTACTGAGGGACCCCTTGTGGATGGTTGGGCCAATGCGATGGAGGAGTATTTCCTGGAAGAAAGGAATGGCATGACCACCTTTAAAGTAGCCGTTGACTGCAAAGAAGATTTCAAAGATTATTTTGAAAAAACCTGGCCAAAAGCATTGAACAAACTGAAAGAAGTTGCTGAAAGATAGCGCTTGCCTGTAAATTATTAAACAAAAGGAGCTGAGTTTTTGGTCAGCTCCTTTGTCATAATACCCGGTACGGCCGTTGCTTCGTAATCTGCTTGATTTTCTTTCTATGTGAATCTACAACATAGAATATTTATTATTGTTTACGTCTTCCTTCGCGAGAATACATCTCAGGCAGACCACTGAATGCCCCTGCAAAATCTGAAGCTAAACTCATATTATTTTTAACCTGCATCAGGATAAATCCGCCATTTCAACAGGAATTTTCCTGTATTTATGTTCTCCTGTTTTTTTGATTTATAACTAATATAGTTTAGCATCAGAACTATTGAAATTCATTTCCAAAAAAAGCAATCCTTATAAAATACCATATCAAAATCACCGTTTCAGAGCTATAACCTTTATTTCATGATACAATATCTTCTTGCTGGCTTTGCTACAGGCAGCATCATTGCCTGGTTCATAGCTAAACTCAGCTTTAAAAATAAAACTGTTCCTAAAGCCGAATTCGAGGCGCAGCTTACAAAGCTTAACCAACTGACAACAGAGCTCGGAATTGAAAAAGAAAGGTCCCGCAGCTTATCGGTCAGCCTCTCCGGCAGGGAACAGGACTTAAAATCGGTATTTGCAAAGAATGCGGAACTCACCAGCTCACTTGCAACAGCCAATGCTAACCTGGAAGCAGCCAATCATTCCGGAAAAATGCAGGAAGAAGATAAAAGGCAGTTACAGGCTGACCTGAAAATAAAAACGGGTGAAACAAACGTTGCTATTGGTCAGGCAGCAGATTTAAAAGCAAAGAATGAAGCGCTCCAGGAAAAATTGCAAACGCAGAAAACAGAAATTGAAGAACTGAAAAAGCAGTTCAATACTGAGTTTGAAAACATTGCCAATAAGATCCTGGATGAAAAAACGGCGAAGTTTACAAAGGTAAACCAGGAGTCGCTGACCACGATCTTAAAACCATTGGGTGAGAATCTTGACAACTTCAAAAAGAAAGTGGAGGAAGTGTATGAAAGGGAATCCAAAGAACGCTTTTCGCTTGGAAAGGAAGTGGAGAAACTTGTTTTGCTGAATCAAAAGATAAGTGAAGAGGCCAATAATCTCACGAATGCATTGAAAGGAAGTTCGAAAGTGCAGGGCGACTGGGGCCAAATGATCCTGGAGAATATCCTGGAAAAATCGGGCCTGGTAAAAGATCGTGAATATTTTGTTCAGGAGTTTTTGAAAAATGAAGACGGCCAGTACTGGAAGAATGAGGATGGAAGCCGTATGCAGCCGGACGTGATCATAGCCTATCCTGACAACCGGAAAGTGATCGTAGACTCGAAGGTATCGCTAACAGCGTATACCCGGTATGCATCAACGGATCAGACGGATGAGCAGAAGAGATCCATTGAAGAACATCTGAGATCTATCCGGAAACATATTGATGATCTGAGCCGGAAGAACTACCAGGACTTTGCGCCGACCCTTGATTTTGTAATGATGTTTGTGCCAAATGAGCCGGCCTACCTGCTTGCATTGCAGCACGACCCGGAGATATGGCATTTTGCGTATAACAAAAGAATATTGCTGATAAGCCCGACCAACCTGATTGCAGCATTGAAATTGCTGGTAGATCTTTGGAAACGCGAATACCAGAACAGAAATGCACAGGAGATCGCCAAACGGGGCTCGATATTATACGACAAGCTTGTTGGTTTTGTAGACAATCTTACTGATATAGGCATTAATCTGGAGAAGGCCCAGAAAAGTTATGGTACAGCTCTTGGGCAATTGAAAGAAGGGCAGGGCAATCTTATATGGCAGGCTGAAAAAATGAAAGAGCTGGGGGTAAAAGCGAAGAAAAATTTGCCGGCATCGTTTTTAACAGGATTGCCGGGTGAAGGAGCTGATGGCGGTTAGCTTTTAGCTTGCACAGGATCATTACCATAACTGCTGCGCTCTCTGATTCTGCCGTTCCTTCCATGAACGATAAGTTCAGTATGGTTGCTCCTGGCAATATTCCTGGCATACGAAATCGCCTGGGATTGCGTAGTTGTTATGAGGGTGTTGCGTGTTTAGCTCCGGCAGCTTTTACGGCCCAGCCGTCAGCCGTTGCCTAGTGGAGCCACATGTTGATTTTTCTTTGCCATATCCAAATTTAGTTATACTATTCTGGAAATAATTGAGCCTGCACATCTATAAAATTCTTTAGCCAAATCCATTCTAATAACATTAGAACTATATCTAATTTCTGGTCGCCAGCTACCAACAGTATCCCATTCTTCCGGTAAGTCAGTTTCAATATTTAACTGCTCCCCGGAATAATGCAATAAGTCTGTTAGATTGTGATGTCGGATTTCACGTAGGTTGGTTATGGTCTGCCGGAGAAACGGTCTTCGTGAATCCTGATAATATCAATCAAACTCGAGTTTATTTTCAGGGAACCCGCTGGTAAATTGCATAAGCTTACAAATACGAGAATTAAAGCGTTTAAAGACGGTTTTGAAATCATGCCCTCATCAATAACAGTTTTCAAATGTAAAAGCTGTTGGAGACCGGGTAAAGGGAAAAGAACGGACAATAAATGTTTTTTAGCGGAAGCAATTGTTTTTTTAATCACACGCAAAGCCTCCTAAACAATTCGGGGAAACCCTACCTTTGCGCTTCAAATTACCATAATGAAAAAAACTCCCTTTACCGAGAAACACATCGCACTCGGGGCCAAAATGGCGGAATTTGCCGGCTACAATATGCCTATCTCTTACTCCGGTATCAATGATGAACATGCCGCTGTCCGTAAAAACGCCGGTGTATTCGATGTGAGCCACATGGGAGAATTTATTCTGAAAGGGGCGCACGCACTTGATCTGATTCAGCGTGTGACCACTAACGATGCATCTAAACTTAAAGTCGGACAGGCCCAGTACAGCTCCCTGCCCAACGACAATGGCGGATTGGTAGATGATCTGCTTGTATATTGTCTTGAAGAGAATAATGTCTATATGCTGGTAGTGAACGCCTCCAATATCCAGAAAGACTGGAACTGGATCAGCCGCCACAATACCCGGAATGTGGAAATGCACAATATCTCGGATAAGACCGGTCTGCTGGCCATCCAGGGACCAAATGCAACTACTATCCTGCAGCCGCTTACAGAGATCGACCTGATGAACATGAAATATTACACGTTTGCCAAAGGAAAATTTGCAGGGGTGGATAATGTGCTGATCAGCGCGACCGGCTACACCGGTGCCGGCGGCGTGGAAATTTATTTTGAAGACAAAGACGATAACGCCAATAAGATCTGGAATGCCATTTTTGAAGCAGGCGCTGCAAGCGGCATCAAGCCCGTTGGCCTTGGAGCCCGTGATACCCTGCGATTGGAAATGGGCTATTGCTTATATGGAAATGACATAGACGATACAACTTCTCCCCTCGAAGCAGGACTGGGCTGGATCACCAAATTCACCAAAGATTTTACCTCTAAGGAAATATTCGCACAGCAAAAAGCCGAAGGTGTAGAGAGGAAACTCGTCGGGTTTGAAATGATCGATAAAGGCATACCACGCCATGGTTATGAGATCAAAGACTTCCGGGGTGAGAGCATAGGCGTGGTAACATCCGGTACACAATCGCCCAGCCTTGGCAAAGCCATCGGTATGGGATATGTCCGTACAACTTCTGCGGCTATCGACACGGAGATTTACATTAAAGTCCGGGATAAACTGCTGCTGGCAAAGGTCTCTAAAATACCTTTTGTATAATCTGCGTTAATCTGGTGGGATTTTTGCTCTCGAGGCCGGGCGCCTACGCTGAAGCTTTGGCACAAGTGTAAGCTTTAGCGTAGGCGACCAAGAGGTTTTAGTATGAGCTATCAATTGGAGTTCAACGAAACCGATCTTGAACTAAATTCACATCCTGTAAAACGATTATGCCCACCATTCATCTCACCACTTTTATCGCTGCTCCCGCAGACCGGGTGTTCGACCTTGCTCGCAGTATTGACCTGCACAAACAATCCATGACCAAACACAAGGAAGAAGCCGTAGCCGGTGTTCGTTTTGGATTGATCGAAAAAGACGAGACCGTAACCTGGAAAGCCCGCCATTTATTCAAAAACAGGATCCTCAAAACCCGTATTACTGCTATGAAAAAGCCGGAAATGTTCACCGACGAACAGGCTGAAGGCGATTTCAAACTCCTCAAGCACGAGCACCACTTCAAACCCTGTGATAATGGTACCATCATGATCGATATCATCGACTTTGAAGCACCCTACGGCACAATAGGTAAAACCTTCAATAAACTATATCTCACCAAATACCTCCGCCGGTTGATCGAACACCGCAATGGAGTGATCAAGGAATTTGCCGAAGGGAGTAAATGGAAGGGTGTGCTTAATAAGTAAGCGCTGATTGTTCGATGGCTGAATTCGTTGGGCGTTGACCATCACTCGGCCACTCGGTCAACGCCCAACGAATCCAACCATCTGCCACCACCCAACGCCCTACCAACTCTCTCACTGATTTCCCGTACCTTCGCCGCCTGAATTATGAGCAGCAAGCCTACTTTAAACACCTCCCTTTCACCCGCCCTGTTACATTTATACGATCTGAGTAATAGCGTTGTGGTGATAATCGATGTTTTCCGCGCCACTTCCACTATTGCCTCAGCCCTTTATAACGGTGCCAAATGCGTGATCCCTGTTGATTCTGTACCTAAAGCCATTGAGATCAGCCGGAATATTGACGGTATTGCTGCCGGTGAACGGGACGGCCAGATCGCCGAAGGCCTTTCGCATGGTAATTCCCCCCTGGAATATGGCCGCGACTTTATTGGTGGTAAAACCCTGGTGCTTACCACCACCAACGGCACCCGCCTGCTGCAAATGGCCCTGGAAAGAGGAGCGGATACTATCATTTCGGGCTCTTTCCCTAATCTCAGCTCCGTATGCGAGTTTCTTTTGAGAGAAAATAAGAATGTAGTGCTGGGCTGTGCTGGCTGGAAAGACCGGTTCAACCTGGAAGACACCTTGTTTGCCGGTGCTGTGATCAGCCAGATCAAAAAGCATTTTGAAATTAATTGCGACAGCTCACTCATGGCTGAAACAATGTATGCCAAGCATAAAAACAACCTCCTGGGCTTTGCTCCAAAACTCACCCATTACCATCGCCTGGTGGAAAGATTCGGATTGATTGAGGATATTAAATTCTGCCTCACGGAAGATGTGGCCAACGTATTACCGGTTTACAGAGAAGGAAGATTGGTTATTGGATAATTTTCTTAATGTGAAGAGCAAAACCGTGTAAGGTACTGAATTTTTCCCTCACTTTCCGGCCTAAAAATTTATTTATTATTTATACCATTTTACAAGGAAATCCGCTTCACATTCCTTTAGATTTGCCGATTGCCCTCACCTGAAAAACTGGGCAATAGCAATACTGTCGTCGCTTTGCACGATGTCTTGCTTATTGTTAACCGGAAATTGAACTATGGCGTTACCACATTTGCTGAAATACGTTTACACCCATGGAACAGATGAAGTGATCCGTCGCGGAAAAAAAATACATGCAATCGGATTTGTAGAACTGATAGAATAT
>DATAJQ010000172.1:0-26222 GCA_036262095.1 Chitinophagaceae bacterium
TGCCGGGTTTGCACGGGCCAACAATGCCGGTATACGCGCTGCAACCGGCGACATCATCCTGCTGCTGAACCCTGATACACTCGTTGAGGATAATGCTATTGCGGAATGTGCTGCCAGGCTGCGATCATCGGAATATGTGGCTGCCGGCGTGCAATTGCTCAACCCCGACCGAAGTCCCCAGATCACCGGCAATTATTTCATGACAGGCGGACTCAACCATCTTATGGCATTGCCCGCCGTGGGCAGGCTGATCCGCTGGCTGGGTTACCGGCTCAAGGTCAAAAAGACTAATGTGGCCCAGGCCGAAGGACTGGTGGAGGTGGACTGGATCAATGGTGCTTTTTTAATGGTTAAACGTGCTGCTATCGATAAAGCCGGGCTGCTGGACGAAGATTTTTTCCTGTATGCAGAAGAGATCGAATGGTGCAGCCGCCTGCACAGGATTGGCAAATTATGCGTGTATGGCGACCTGCACACATTGCATCTCCAGGGTGAGTCAGCCAATGATGCTTTTGGTTCCAGCGGCAAGGGATATTATGATCTTTCAGACAGGAAGGGTTATCAAATCATGTTGTCGGGGTTGGTGCGCATCCGTAAACAATTCGGTGCAGGCTGGTTCCTTTTTCACCTCGCAGCCTACCTTTTTACCATCCCGGCTTATCTCATTGCAATCATTATCCGGACATTGTTCCTGCAGACCGGCCGGAAAGGAGAATGGGCCGACTGGTGGGGATTTTCAGTAAATGTGATCCGGGTATGTGGTTTTGTTCCAGCTATCTTAAGCAGGAAACCTCATTTTTATAAGGTATTATAAATATTATCAGGGCATTCCTGCTCACTGCCTTAACGCACCAATACAAAAGTCCCTTTCCTGAAAACTGGGTTTGCACAATTGGTGCTGGCTTTGATCATATACACATACACGCCTGCAGGCTGCTTTTCGCCTTTATATGTTCCGTCCCAGCATGCGTCCCGCTCTTTCGAATAAAATACCCGTACGCCCCAGCGATCAAAAACACTGAACTCGATATTGTCAATGATCCCCCAGAATTTAATACCATAACAATCATTGAGCCCATCGTTATTCGGAGTAAACGCACTGGGCATAAGATAACCGCCTTTATTGCTATTGTCAACTTTCACTGTTATGGAATCATAACCTGTGCAGCCTGATCTGTCAGTGCCTGCCACAATATAAGTCGTGGTTTCCCTGGGCATAGCAACAGGGTTATGAACGGAGGCATTGCTTAATGTAGCTGAAGGCGTCCAGTTATAGGTCCTTGCACCAGTAGCATCGAGACTGCTCCGGTCATAACTACAATCAATATCATTGGAGCTTGTAGCGCTGATAACCGGCAACGGTAAAACCGTTACCCTGGTTTGGAGAGTAGTTGAATTGCCGCAGGTATTTTCAGTGATGGTCACTTCATAATCGGTAGTGGCAGCCGGAGAAACTTCAATAGCAGGATCATTCAATCCGTTGGAAGGCGACCATGAATAGCTGTCACCGCCTGAAGCAGTCAACACAATGGAGTCGTTCAGGCAAATCTGCACTGGGCTGCTGACGGAGAAAACAGGATCCGGCAAAATATCCACCCTGACGGAATCCAGGTATTCACAGGTGTTGGCATCCGTGACCACTACCTGGTATGAGGTAGAGGATGCCGGTGAAGCAACAGGAGTACTGCTGGAAGGATCATCCATGGTGGCCGAGGGGGACCATGTATAGGAGACACCTCCATTTATCCACAAAGGCAATGAAGTGTTTTTACATATTGATGTGTCTGCCTGGATATTGATAAGGGGTTTGGCAAAAACGTTTAACTGCAGGGTATCTTTTGCAATACATCCGTTCGCCGTTATTCCTGTTACGATATATTCTGTAGAAACTGTTGGATTGGCTACAGGGTTGCTGATCGCGGCATTGCTCAAGGCAATATTTGGCAGCCAGGAATACGATCCGGCGCCTGAGGCTTCTAACTGTACAGGTTTGCCGGCGCAAATTGTAGTGTCGGCACTGGCGGTCACCACCGGTTTCTCAACGATTATTTTTACAGAATCCTGCTTAATGAATACAGGCGCAAACGAGATATCATCCAATGCAAAATCATTCCCCTGAACGATGGTATTATTATTAATGATCGCAATTTCAGCGTTGATTGCATTTCCTGAATTCCAGGTGGTATAAAACCGGGTCCAGTTACAAGCCTGAGCATCTGCAGTAATGGGATTACCTATTATTTTTCCATTGATGGAAAATTGCAAACGGGCAGGGTTTTGCGACACCAGGGATTGTATCCAGGTGGCAAATGCGTAATTGGTATTGGGAGTAACTGCTACAGTCTGCTTCCACACCGTCATTCCCGCTACAGGGGAACCGTTTACCATCATCATATTCCCGTTACCTGATGTATGATCCGGGCAACTGCTCATACCACCGTTCCAGTTCCGGGGATTGGCACCGATATAATATTGCCCTTCCGTTGAATTAGGGTTCGATAGTATATAATCTGATATAAATCCTGCATTCCCCTGTGAGAAATCTCCATTACTGATCAGGTTGTTTCCCGTCACCTCTGCTGTTAAATAATAAGTAAGATCTGAAGGAGGTGATACTATAGGAAAAGCCAATGAAGGATCGTTGATATAGATAGCGGGCGTCCAGCAATAGCTCAGGGTGTTCATGGTGGTCTGTAAAGCTATTGATTGCCCAAAACAGATAACCGTGTCCTTTGTAGCAATAATATCATCACGCGAAAGATCTATTGTCACCAGTTTGGAAACAGTATCTGCACAGGTGCCGTTCCCTGCTGCATATCGTACCATGTAATTGCCAGTGGAAGCATACGAATGAACAGCATCTTTGGCGCCTGTTAGGATGGATCCATCTCCGAAATCCCAGTAATATGTTGTAGCTGTTGCTGCATTGGACGCACTCACCTGAAGAGTAAGCGGATCACATACATCCTGATGGTAACTAAAATCAACCTGCGCGTCATAATGTGATATAAGAAAACTATCCCTGCTTGAGCAACCTCCCAGGCTTGTTTCAACCCAATAGTAGCCTTCTGTATTTACATCAATGGAATCTGTTGCGGCTCCGTTATTCCAGACATAAGTTGCGTGTGCAGTATTTGAGCCGAGCCTGATGCTTTCACCTTTGCAGATCTCAATAAGTTGCAGTGGCCGGTGAGGCAGACCTGGCGTAACTTCTATCTGCTTGCAAACAGAGGTTTGGGAAGGAAGTCCGTCGTCCACAGTAAGGTTTATATTATAAATACCAGGTGTGTTATAAATGATCGTGGGTGGATCTTGAAGCGTAGAATTAGGCACATTGGCATTTGCACAACCGGGAAAACGCAAACGGGTAATAGTATTATTGCCCACATTGGTAACAAATGTGTACAGGTCGTCATTCACACGAAAAAGCTTCGAGATTGAATGAGGAATTAAGAGATTGCCCACATTACCCAGGTTAGTAACCACAGGAGCACTGGCCAGGTCCGGAAAATTCAACCGGTAAAGATTGTGGTTGGTACCGTTCACACCAAATCCTACAACCTGATCGCAATATTTGATCAATGTGAGATCACGCAGGCCATCGGTATTGCCAACATTTGCGACACTCACAGCTGTGGGTGTATTCAGCAACGATGATCCAAAATCCAATCTCACCAACCGGCTGTTGGCATTATTATTACTTACAAATACCCGCCAGAACCCATTATCATTTATTGCAAAAACACCGTCAGGGTATGACAGCAATCCAAACCCACCTATATTGACGCCGGTTGGTGCGTTATCAAAACTATTGGTGAAGCTAAACCGGGTAACGGAGTTGTCATAAGCATTTACTGTTAATCCATACCAGTTATTGTTTTCCTTGAAAACATGCAGATCATGTGGTGAATTAAGCCCGCCAATATTTCCCCAGTTAGTAGCTGTCGGATTGAGATTGGTCAGGTCCGCTCCGAATTCAACTTTCAAAACCCTCGGAGTGCTGCCGGAAGGGACATAGCCACCAACAATAATAGCGTACCATTTTCCTTCATTCTGTACAATCTGGATTCCTTCGGAACCGTAACCCGGTGGAATAATACCGCCAAAATTCCCAAGATCATGACTCACGGGTGTATTCAAAAGGCTATTCCCATAATCCAACCTGATAAGCTTTCCAGGATAGTGATTTATCAGGAACCCATAATAGTTATTGTTGTATAAAACATAATCCATGAATACCGGCTGGGAGAGATTGCCACCCGGGTTGCCAAGGTTCTGGCCAATCGGCGTCTGGTTGATATCTGCTACACAAAAGTTCCAGTAATAGGAGCTGGCATTCTGGGATGTGTTGGTAATCGTCACAGGCGTATTCACGCACACGGAAGATGGAATATCAAAATCGGCATGTACCGGAGGAGTCGCCTGTGGACAGGAATCAGCAACAAATGTGCAAGAGATGTTGTTGGTCTGGTTTATTTGTGCAGATCCGCCTAATGCTCCATTCCAGGCAGGGTTTCCCTGTTTGTTCAGTAAGTTATCAAACGTATAATAGGCCTGCAACCCGGTTTGTGTAGTTGGGTTAGGCAATGAGGTATTCATGTATGCCCGTATCTGGCTCTGCGTACGCGCTATGTTCCAGATACGGACCTCGTTTATATAACCGATTAATTGCGTATTGTGTACCAGCGCATCATACAAGCCTATCCTGGTGTTGAAATTGTTCTGAAACAAGGTACCCGAAGCGGCCACACTGCTCATAAGAAATCCATTACGATAAAACTTCAGACTTGCCCCATCATAAACCATCGCTACATGATAGATCCTGTTCAATTCGATCGGACAGATATCCGGCGTCTTTACATAGCCGTTATTGGAAGTAGTGATCTCTGCTGTACCAGGCCTCAATAGGTAATTAATATCAGGGGGATTATTATGTTTAGACACAAGATCACCAGCCCATATATCACCACCAGAATAAGGTGCTGTTCGCATAAATACGGCTTCAACCGTTATTTTATCACCAGGCACATCAAGATCACCAACGCTGACGTACGATTGGTACGATGGGAGACTTAACCAATTATTACATGTTTGTGAATGGCCAGGAATCGCATAAAGCAGGCTTAATAAAAAGCCAATAAGGGCTCGGTAAGGAAAGGACATAGGCGGCGGCTATGCTGAAAAGCAATTTTGGTGTGGCGGTAAGATAGACAAAAAAGGCCGGAAAATGAAGGGGTTCAGGACGATATTACGCTTAAAAAGCGTTCCATTCCCTTTCTTTTTGCCTCAGTCAGCTCATAGCTCAAATGAAGCGTATAATATTTTTTCAGATCATACACATCGTATGGATTAGATGCTACGATCTCATCTATACAATTTAATCCCAATGCGTTGGCTTTATCAAATTCCCGGATAAATTCTTCCGGCAGTGGCTTTGTGCTCACCCAGGCTGCAAAAACAAAAGGCAATCCAGTAATTCCCCGCCATTCACTGCCCAGGTCATAAATGAATGTCGATATTTTGCGCTGCTCCAATGCCCGGTCGCCGATGACCAACCCGGCAGTAGTACCTTTTATCCTGTCGCGATAGCTCTCATCTTCTGCCTGCAGTATTTCCGGATGAATGCCCCACGATTCTTTCATCAGCCATTTCAACAGGGCTACCGAAGAGCGGCTCTGGTAATCGAGGTACACTTTCTCAATCTGGTCCAGCGGCACTTCACTGAAAAGACAGACGGACGCGATCTCCCCTTCTGCCCCGATACAGTAATTTCCCACGATGTAATGTTCCTTCAATTGCGGTATGGCTGCCACGGGAATCAGGCCTACGTCCACCTCTCCTACCAGCAGCATCTGCGCCAGTTTGGACGGGTAAGCTCCTATCAGTTCTATTCTGCCCTTTACCGGTTCTCTTTCCAAACCATAGATCAATGGTTTGGTATTGCGGTAATTAACAATCCCAACTCTAATCTTCTCCAATTCTGTTATTTTTGCGCAAATATAAATCCCTGGTTTTATAGATCGCTCAAAGGCGGCTATAAACCGCAAACTGCAAACATGGAATTGTCTCCTCTTACCGCTATTTCCGCTATCGATGGCCGCTACCGCAAGCAGGTGCAGCATTTGGACGATTATTTTTCCGAGTACGCCCTGATGAAATACAGGGTCATTATTGAGGTCGAATACCTGCTGTTCCTGGAAAAAAAGAAATTTGTCAAGCTTTCGAATAAAAGCATCAAACACCTGCAGAAACTGACCAGTGATTTTGGCCCGGAAGACGCACAGGAGATCAAACAAATTGAATACACCACCAATCATGATGTAAAAGCAGTGGAGTATTTTCTGAAAAATGAACTGGAAAAAAGCGGGGGCAAACAAGCCAAAGAATGGATCCATTTCGGCCTTACCTCGCAAGACATCAACAATACGGCTGTTCCGCTTTCATGGAAACACAGCATCGAATATGAATATCTTCCATCCATCCTTAATCTCAACACACAGTTAAAACTGCTGGCAAAAGAATGGAAGGATATCCCCATGCTGGCACATACGCATGGCCAGCCGGCAAGCCCCACCCGGCTGGGAAAAGAGATCATGGTGTTCACAGAACGGATACAAAACCAGGTGGAGCAATTCATCGGCATTCCTTTCATGGGAAAATTCGGAGGCGCCACCGGCAATTTCAACGCCCATCATATTGCTTATCCGAAAATCGACTGGGTGAAATTCGGAAATGAGTTTTTAGAGCACCTGGGATTGAGCCGCCAGCAATTCACCACCCAGATAGAACACTACGATAATCTTGCCGCCCACTTCGATTGCATGAAAAGGATCAACAACATCCTGATCGATTTCTGCCGCGATGTCTGGTCCTATATCTCCATGGAATACTTTAAGCAGAAAACAAAAAAAGGGGAAGTAGGATCATCTGCCATGCCGCATAAAGTAAATCCCATCGATTTTGAAAATGCAGAAGGCAACCTGGGGCTGGCTAATGCCATATTTGAACATCTTTCTTCCAAACTGCCTATATCGCGCCTGCAGCGGGACCTTACCGATTCAACCGTATTGCGCAATGTAGGCGTCCCTTTTGCACATACGATCATCGCGCTTAAATCCATTGAAAAAGGTTTGGGCAAACTGATCATCAATCCTGACAAGATACAGGCATCGCTTGATTCCAACTGGGCGGTTGTGGCAGAAGCTATACAAACCGTGTTGCGGAGGGAAAATTATCCCCAGCCTTATGAGGCATTAAAAGAGCTTACGCGCGGAAAACAGGCTATTGATAAAAATGCGATCCACCAGTTTATTGATGGACTAAAGATCAGTAATGAATTGAAAAAGGAGCTTAAGAAGATCAGCCCGCATAATTATACGGGTGTGGCGGCATCATTCTGACGCCTGCGAAAACGAAGCAGTTTTCTTCCGTCTTCTTCATATTCGGCTTCCAGGCAGAAACCGCATTTCAGCAAAACTTTCTGTGAAGCCGAATTGGCTGATTCTGTAATGGCAGCGATGGATGGATATCCCAGTTTTTCAAAAGCATACCGCAACCCGGCTTCTGTGATCTCGGTGGCATATCCTTTACCCCAGTGCTCTTTCAGCAAAGAATAGCCCAATTGCATATCGGCTGTATTTCCTATGGGGATAATGGCAAATGAACCGATAACCTGGTTATTCTCTTTCGACAAAAGCGCGATCCGCCAGTTGATCGCCGGGCCAGTGTACCATTCAATGATCTGTGTCAGAAAACTACGGCATTCCTCATAAGTTTTAGGTGCCCGAATATAGCGAACGATCTCTTCATCACCATTCAACCGGAAAAAAATATCCAGGTCGCTCATAGTGAAATAACGGGTATACAATCGTTCTGATTCGAAGATCATTGTGCTGCTTCTTTATGTATCTCCGATGTAAAATGAAATTGAATGTCCGGATTATTGCTGCGTTCTGTGTTCAGGAACCATTCGCTTTGCGCCAGGTACACCATATGCCCGTCTTTGTCTTCCGCAATATTGGCCTGTTTGAAACGCGAGAACTCCAGCAGCTTCTTGGGATCATTGCTGGTAAGCCAGCAGGCTTTATAGAATGGAAGTGAATTGAATACAACAGAAGCGCCATACTCATGCAATAGCCGGTACTGGATCACTTCAAACTGCAGTTCGCCTACGCAGCCGATGATCTTTTTATTTCCACCGAATTGAGTAAACAACTGCGCCACACCTTCATCCGTCAATTGCATCAACCCTTTCTCCAGTTGCTTTGTCTTCATTGGGTCTTTATTCACCACTTCCTTGAAGATCTCCGGTGAAAAAGATGGTATCCCGGTAAAATAAAAATCCTCGCCTTCAGTAAGTGTATCGCCGATCTTGAAGTTGCCGGTATCAAATAAACCCACCACATCTCCTGCATAAGCATCTTCAATAATACTTTTATCACGCGCCATAAAGCTGTAGGGATTGCTGAAACGAACATCTTTATCAAGCCGCACATGATGGAAATATTTATTGCGCTCAAATCTGCCGGAGCAAACCCGGAAGAAAGCGATACGGTCGCGGTGCTTGGGATCAAGATTCGCATGTATCTTAAATACAAAACCGCTCAGCTTTTCTTCTTCCACATCCACCAGGCGGGTTGTGGTTTCCCGGCTTTGCGGCCTGGGAGCAATATCAATAAATGTATCCAGCATTTCCTTTACCCCGAAATTGTTGATAGCGCTTCCGAAGAATACCGGGGCGATCTTGCCGGCCAGGTATTCATCCACATTCAATTGGCCATGTACGCCCTCCACCAGTTCTGCATCTTCCCGGAGCTGGGCAGCATCTGCTTCTCCCAGTTTCTGGTCCAGCACAGGATCATTCAGATCGGAGATGGAAAGGCTGTCCTCTTCACTGGCCTTGGTGTTGGCCATAAAAAGCAGGAGGTGTTTATCGTGCAGGTTGTATACTCCTTTGAACTCTTTACCGCTGTTGATCGGCCATGACATGGGGTGAAGGGATATCTTCAATTCCTTCTCGATCTCTTCCAGCAGGTCAAACCGGTTCTTTCCATCACGGTCCATTTTGTTGATGAACACGATCACGGGTGTATCGCGCATGCGGCATACTTCCATCAGCCGGCGGGTCTGCTCTTCCACCCCGTTCACGCTGTCTATCACCAGGATCACACTGTCCACTGCCGTAAGCGTGCGAAAAGTATCTTCGGCAAAGTCCTTGTGACCAGGGGTATCCAGCAGGTTGATCAAAATATTATTATACTCAAAGCTCATCACGGAAGTGGCCACGGAGATACCCCGCTGCCGTTCGATCTCCATAAAATCGCTGGTTGCGTGCTTTTTGATCTTATTGCTTTTAACTGCTCCCGCCACCTGGATCGCCCCACCAAAAAGCAGGAATTTCTCCGTAAGGGTGGTTTTTCCCGCATCAGGGTGGCTGATAATGGCAAAAGTGCGCCGGCGCTGTATTTCGTTATGATACTTCATGTCAACAGGTTATGTCCTTTCCAGGTTTTGACTTTTTCTGAGGTCCGGCTTTTTTAGACCTTAAACACTTAAACTTTTTAAACCGGTCATCCTCGATTCCAGGCAATCATTGCCCGGCTTTGGAAAGCCGCAAAGGTAAGGTGGGAAATAAAGCAAATTTTTATGTTTCCCTTAAAATTAAATTTTCCCGCCAAGCACGCCAAGCAGTACATTTGTTACATGATCCGCCGGACAATTGAAGTGATTATCAGCAGTTTTAAAATGGCTGTGCAGGAGCTCTGGAAAAACAAGCTCCGCACTTTCCTGTCGCTGTTCGGCATCACGATCGGCATCTTCTGCATCATTGGTGTGCTGGCCACGGTAAACAGCCTGGAGCAGAACATCAAGAACGAAGTGAATTCCCTGGGCAATAATACCATTTACATTGATAAATGGGAATATACCACTGACGACGAAGATTACCCCTGGTGGCGTTATGTGAACCGCCCCTATCCCAAATTCGAAGAAGTAAAACAGATCCAGGAAAGAACACCCAGTGCCAAATACACGGTGTACAGGATTGCCACACAGGACAATGTGGATTACAAAGGCAGCTCCCTTTCCAATGTTAATCTGTATGGCACTTCCGAAGATTTTGAGAACATCCAGGCATTGCAGGTGCCGGTAGGCCGTTATATTTCCCCGTCTGAATTTGACCGGGGGGCCAATGTAGTGGTGATCGGAAATACAGTGGCTGAAATGCTGTTCGGCTCTCCTGAACAGGCACTCGATAAAGAAGTTACCATACGGGGGAAAAAAGTGCTGATCATCGGCATTGTCAAAAAACAAGGCAAACAAATGATCGGTGGCTGGGATTTTGATCAAAGCGTTATCCTTCCTTACAGGTTTGCGCGCACTATTATCCGTGAAGACCGGGCTGATCCGGTAATCATGGTACAGGGAAAAGATAATCTCAGCAGTAAAGTGCTTAAGGATGAACTGGCCGGCACCATGCGGGCTCTGCATAAATTAAGTCCCACTAAAGAAGATGATTTTGCGCTTAATGATATCAATGATCTCACCGAGTCTATCAGTTCCGCTTTTGTAAGTCTCAATATCGGTGGATGGGCCATCGCTGCCCTTTCATTGATCGTTGGAATGTTTGGTGTGGCCAATATCATGTTTGTATCCGTCCGCGAAAGGACCAGCCAGATCGGTTTGAAAAAAGCGATCGGCGCAAAGAGCCATATCATTCTGACTGAATTTCTGCTTGAGTCAGCATTTCTGTGCATCATTGGCGGATTGATCGGGTTGACACTGGTATTTATATTGACACAGGTGTTATCCGGTTTGTTGAATTTCCCTGTATTCATTTCCACTAATAATATGTTGATGGCTATTATCATTTGTGTCATTGTTGGAATTCTTGCCGGCTTTATTCCTGCCTCACAGGCCGCAAGAATGGATCCTGTAGTGGCGATCAGAAGCAAGTAAGCCATCGAAATCGCCGGCCTTCGCTACCTTTGCACAAATTTTTTGCCTGCATGCCTGTTACTATCCTTGCGATCGAATCGAGTTGTGATGAAACATCTGCAGCCGTATGCACGGATGGAAAGATATTGTCGAATTTCATCGCCAATCAATCCGTTCATGAAAAATACGGCGGTGTAGTGCCTGAGCTGGCCAGCCGTGCCCATGCGCAGAATATAGTGCCGGTAGTGGACACAGCTTTATCCTCTGCGAACTGTTCCTTATCCTCCGTGGACGCCATTGCTTTTACACAGGCTCCCGGCCTCATCGGTTCATTGCTGGTAGGTGCGCAATTTGCCAAATCCCTGTCGCTTGCATTGAACAAACCACTCATAGCAGTGCATCACATGCAGGCCCATGTGCTGGCCAACCTGATCGCAGATCCCAAACCTTCTTTCCCTTTTCTATGCCTCACGGTAAGTGGAGGACATACACAGATCGTGATATGCGAATCGCCCATCCAACTTCGTGTGATCGGCGAAACTATTGACGATGCAGCCGGCGAAGCGTTTGATAAATCCGCCAAGTTGCTGGGCCTCCCCTATCCCGGCGGTCCGCTAATCGATAAGTATGCAAAAGAAGGAAACCCTGACAGGTTCCAGTTCCCTGAGCCAAGGATCCCGCGGCTCGATTTCAGTTTCAGCGGATTAAAAACATCCATTCTTTATTTTCTGCAGAATGCAGGTACCAGCCTCGTGTATAAGGAAGAATTCAGGGCAAGTGAACAGGAACGTTATCAATTCATCCAGGAAAACCTGAATGATATCTGTGCGTCTATTCAACAACGCATTGTGACCATACTGTTACATAAGCTCCGGAAAGCAGCGCAGGAAACAGGCATCAGGGATATTTGCCTTGCCGGTGGCGTTTCAGCCAACAGCGGATTGCGGAAAGCTTTCGAAGAAATGGGAAAGCAACAAGGCTGGAGAACATTCATCCCCGCTTTTCAATATTGTACAGACAATGCAGCCATGATCGCTATCACGGGTTATTATAAATACCAGGCAGGGCAATTTGCAGGTCTGGATATTGAAGCCTCTGCGAGAGCAGAGTGGTAATCATAATCATCCAGATGGCTAACAATTATTTCCGCTTTAAACAATTTACGGTACACCAGGAACTGGCTGCAATGAAGGTGACCACTGATGCCTGTTTGTTTGGTGCATGGGCTGCAAAGAATATAGCTGCCAGCACAAAAGGAAACGACATCCTCGATATCGGAACCGGTACGGGATTATTGAGCCTGATGATCGCGCAACAGGTGAATGCACAGATCGATGCTATAGAAATTGATAAAGCAGCAGCAGAGCAGGCGGAGAAAAATGCAGCGAACTCCCCCTGGAAAGACTGCATCCATATTTTGCATGGTGATGCACGTGTGTTTGATTTTAACAAGCAATACGATACCATCATCAGCAACCCACCTTTTTATGAGAATGAACTTAGCTCGGCAGATATGCTGAAAAACACTGCCCATCATGATGCAGGATTACTGATCAGCGAACTTTTAAGCATTATTTCCAGGCAGTTGAAAGATGATGGCCGTTTTTATCTTTTACTGCCATTCAAAAGATATGAAGAAATAAAAGCGGCTATTCCAAAGTATGGTATGAAATTGGGAATAGTATGCCTGGCGAAGCAGTCCAGGGCACATTCTTTTTTCAGAGTGTTGGTTGCCGGTGGAAAAAAAGAAGAAATTATAGAAATGGAAGAATTGGCCATAAAAGAAAATCTACGCGATTATACTGCTGAATTCAGCTGGCTTTTGAAGGAATACTACTTGTATTTGTAAAATAATTCGGGTAACTATTTTACCATCACGGATGGAATGATATATTTACCGGATCACCTGTGAACTAATGACCCATTGAAAAATTCAACCGATATGAAAACGTTTAGATTTCTTTTCTTGCCTATATGCGCGGGTATTATATTGACTGCCTGCTCCCGCCATACTCATCATACTCACTCGGCCAGGCATCTTCCTCCCGGCCAGGCAAAAAAAATAACAGGTTCTAAATCAGCCAGGCCTTATGCCCCGGGGCAGCAAAAGAAACACTAAGAAGCCAGGATAAACCGGCCACCTCCCTTAAACTCCTTTAACATAATCCTCGAGATAGGAATACAGGCTGGTCAGTTTTCCTTCATTCGTCATCGTTGCACGTTCAATGATCGGAGAACTTCCCTTTACCAGGTCTTCCAGCACAAACTTGATCAACTGCTCCCCGAAATAACGCGATGCATCTCTTGGCAGTTCATTAGGAAGATTGCCTACGGCCATCACGTCGATGGAATTTTCCAGGTATGGAAAAGTTTTCTGCAGCGTGTTCCGGTCAACACCATACACAGGGTCTTCGATCGTCTGATCGCCAAGATTGATCGGTACTGAACCATCTGCATCATCTGTTATATCGGCAATGGTCTGAATAATAAAATCATCAGCCGCCACATCTTCCTTTTCAAACAAGCGGGGCACATCTTTATCCCAGTAAATCCCGTTCATCAGAATGTCCGTTTGTGCAGCATAAGGAAGGAACCGGCATTCATATTCACCAGGGTGATCATGAAAGTCTTCACGGCTATATGTTCCTGTTTTTTTATGACGATACAGATCAGGCCCTTTCAGTTGTGTGTACACAGGATAGGAAAACCGGCGGCGCAGGTAATCATCCGGCTCCACTTCATGAATGCCCATCAAGTTCATGATCTCGAGGATGCCATGTGCAACGCGGCCGCTGCCTGTAACAGCTATTTTGACATTGGGTAAGCGAAGACCGAAATAATGGTGTATCAGTTCACGAAAGCTTCTCTCTTTATATACTCTATCCAGCGAATACAAACCGGTGCGGTTGCCATAAGCCATTATGCCATTGTGCGCCCCTACTACCCCTGCGAAAAATCCGAACCCGATGATACGCTGTCCATCTTCATGTTCCAGGCATTCATAATCTATCAGGCGTATTTTCCTGTCCAGAATGGTGCGGAGCAGCCCCCGGTTATGCGGTTGTTTTTTCTTGGTATGAGAGAAGAACAGGTAGGTTTTGCCGGGAAGCAGTTGGGCTACCGGCACTTCCTTGATGCCCATTAATATATCACAGTCGCTCAGATCCTCTTTTACTTCCACACCCGCGGCCGTGTATTCGCGATCGGTAAAACAACGGCTGGGCGAGGTTTGTGCCACTACTTTTACATCAGCCAGTTGCTTGTGTATCCATTTGCATTGGGCGGGTGTCAGGGCTACCCGGTTATCAGCAGGTATTTTTCCTTCGCGGATCAGTCCGATTCTAATCATAGTTGTAAATTTGCAATCGTTCAGCGCGCAGCAAAAGTAGTTGGAAAATTCCGGAGAATAAGCCGTGAATTATTCCAGCGGTAAAGCAGAGCGCCTGATCAATTGCAAAAGGAAGATCATGGAGCTATTAAAGAAATTGTGGAACCTTATCAGGAGGATATTACTGCCCAAAAAGAGTTGTTGCAAGTGAGTTGATCATGCTAAAAAATATTTGCAGCCCACTTCACAGCAAATGACCGGAAAGCTGTAATATTGCAGCCCCAATCAGCAGCCCAGGTGGCGGAATTGGTAGACGCAGCAGACTCAAAATCTGCCGTTCGCAAGAATGTGCTGGTTCGATTCCAGTCCTGGGCACCAAATAGCCTTGTAAGTCATTGATTTGCAAGGTTATTTCATTTAATTCCTCATTTATTCACCTTCTACCGCCTTCGTTCACTATCTCTGACGCCCACTTCTTTAAAATGATACTCCCAATACACGGCCCCATACTGTATTGTTCTTCCCTGGAACGAATCTCCGATAGCAGTTTCACTTAACTTAAAAAATGCCTGGCTGCTGAATCTTCAAGAGCTATTGCTTTTTACAACAATCAAAAACAACGAACAGCAGATAAGCAAAAAATACTTCAAGAAATAAAAGTGCTATTTTCGTGTACTCGATTTATGAAGTCACCCCAATATACACTACCGGTCATTGCTAATAACAGCGTCTTTCCCAGGTAGACCCTTCTGTTTATAATTTTCATTTCACCAGGAACAGAAGGAAAAATACAACTGGTAAAACGTCCACTTTTTAATTAGTTGAATAAAACAATATCGTTATGAGACGAAGTTTCATCACCATTTCCGCATTGCTGATCCTTGTCACACTTTCTCTTGCCCTGTACCTGAGTCCCAACTGGTATGTTGTTTTAGCTATTATAATTATCCTTACCTGTTTAGGATATTATGATATGCTCCAAACCAAACATTCCATCATGCGGATCTACCCGGTTTTCGGCAGGCTTCGGTTTTTAATGGAAGAGCTCCGTCCAAAAATTTATCAATACTTCATTGAGTCGGATATTGATGGCCGACCGATCAACAGGATCGACCGCTCCACGATCTATCAGCGGGCAAAGAAAGAAAATGATACCATGCCTTTCGGCACACAGTTGGACGTATATTCAGAAGGATACGAATGGATGTGCCATTCCATGGCACCAAAGGATTTCAACCTGCTGGATCACAACCCAAGGGTAATGATAGGCAATAAAGACTGTACCCAGCCTTATTCCTGCAGCATCTATAACGTATCGGCGATGAGTTACGGAGCACTTAGCTCCAATGCTGTTGAAGCCATGAATGCAGGCGCCAAAATCGGCGGCTTTGCTCACAACACGGGAGAAGGCGGATTAAGCCCGTTTCATTTAAAACACGGAGGAGATGTTATATGGCAGATCGGTACCGGTTATTTCGGCTGCAGAACAGCCGATGGAAATTTTAGCGAAGAACTGTTCCGCGAAAAAGCACACCTTCCGCAGGTAAAGATGATCGAGATAAAAATATCCCAGGGTGCCAAGCCGGGACATGGAGGCATTCTTCCTGCTTCCAAGAACACTCCTGAAATCGCAGCCATTAGAAATATAGAACCGCACACAGTAGTGGCCTCCCCTCCTTACCACAAAGCATTCGGCACACCCCGGGAACTGATACATTTCATTCAGAAACTCAGGGAGCTTTCCGGCGGTAAACCTATCGGTTTCAAGCTGTGTATCGGCCATAAAAGTGAATTTATCGGCATCTGCAAAGCAATGATGGAACTGGATATTTATCCTGATTTCATTACCGTAGATGGCGCTGAAGGAGGAACAGGAGCGGCACCACAGGAATTCTCCAATTATGTAGGTGCGCCATTATTGGACGGATTGGATTTCGTGCATAATGTTCTCAATGGCCTGAATATCCGCAGGCATATCAAAATACTTGCATCAGGCAAAATCATCACCGGCTTTCATATTGTAAGGGCAATGGCGCTGGGTGCTGACGCCTGTTATTCTGCAAGGGCGATGATGATGGCTGTAGGTTGCATCCAGGCACTGTTATGCAACACGAATAAATGCCCTGTAGGTGTGGCAACACAAGATCCCAGGTTAACTGTCGGGCTTGTTGTGGAAGATAAAAAAACCAGGGTAGCTAATTTCCACAGGAATACCATTGAAAGTGTTGTAGAGCTATTAGGTGCATCAGGCCTCGAACGAAAAGAAAACATTACCCGCTCGCATATTTACAGGAGGATCTCATTCCAGTCTATGTCAACTTATGAAGAGATCTTTCCTACCTACGCTACCGGTTCGTTCCTGGAAGAAATACCTGACCGTTATAAATTAGATTTTAAATATGCGGACCCGGATCATTGGGGGTTATCAAATATCGGCAGTTGGAGTAATTAAGGACAACGGAATACCTCATTTTAGAATTCCGGCCGGGGCAACCCTCGTCCAGGACTTTGGAATGGATTTTATTTTGAAAATGTCAGCCAGCATAAAAGAGGTATTTTTATTACTGTTGTAGAAATCTGACAGTCCTATCTTCCTTACCTTAGGACCTGTGATTGCCCACGGCACTTGCATTTCTGACATGCTCGTACCTCCGTGGCCTTTGTTTATTCCACCATGATCAGTAATCAACAGAAAATAGCTGCCCTTATACAAATTCTCAGATTTCAAATTTTCAACCAGCCTGCCAACAGCACTGTCAGCGTTCTGTATCGAAGAAACATACTGTGGCGACATCCAGCCAAAATCATGCCCTGCATGATCCGTATGAACACTGTATAAGAATACCAGGGATGGGGATCTGGAATTTCTCTTTAAGAAGTCTACCGCTTTATTGTAATTGCTGTCATAACGGTCTTTATATTCAAAGGACACTTCATCGAGATATTTTTTATTGAATGAATTGATCAATTCTGCCCAATTATAATAAAAAGCAGTCTTTACACCTGGCACTTGTTCCTTTAACACTTTAAATATCGAGGGATAGTACCCATCCTCATCTGTCTCTACAGCCTTTAGTGGCCGGTTTTCCAAAGTCCAGGAATTAGCTGTTACCCCATGCTCCTCAGGTCCACTTCCGGTAAAATGACTTGTCCAATTCGGCAACGTAACAGATGGCATAACCGGCCTTGTTGTTACCGATACCACACCATCCTGAAATAACCTGTCAATATTAGGATGACTGATTGTTTTATAAGCTTCACTGCTGAAACCATCGAATCCTATCACAATAACACGCTGCGCCAATACAGGCATTGCGCTTATGATACAGAATAGGGCAAACAGGTATTTTATTGCTTTACACATTTTAATAGCAAGTTATAAATCATAGATTCAGTATGGGATTGATCAAATTTAATGCTTAACTTATTACCCTCTTTATGCTTGTTGAAAAATATTAAATTGGGCCTCAATTGCTGCTTTAGCAATTACAACAGACACCGTCAGATTGATTGACGTCATGGATAACAACCCCAAATAAAAAAATGAAAATTATCAGGCCCGTTCTTTTTTGCGTACTCTGTGCTATTGCTCTCGCAGCTATTTCCGGATTAACCAAAGAACTCCCTTCTGAATGGAATCAGCATTTATTGCTCTTCTTTACAATAATCATCACTTATGGCCTAACCATATTGTTTGCAAAATGGGATGGGCTCCCTTTAAAAAAGACAGGCGTAGTTGCCGGTAAAACGACACTCAGGAAACTAATCATTGGCTTTGGCATGGGGTTATTAATGACGTTTCTTCAGCCGCTTATTGTACTACTGTTGGGCCACTATAAAATGACCTTAAATCCTCCTACTCCTTCTTATACAATTTTCTATTATTTTACTCTTTATCTCCTGGTTGCTCTCCGTGAGGAGTTAGCATTTCGTGGTTATCCCTTGTTCAGCCTAAGCTACTCTTCTGGCTTGTGGGTGTCGCAACTCATAATTTTTCTAATCTTTTCATTAGAACATATTGCCGGTGGGATGACATGGACACTGGCCTTTTTAGGACCCGGGACTGGCGCATTATTATTTGGAATTGCGGCATTAAAGACCAGGGGGATCGCGTTGCCAATCGGACTACATGCAGCATGGAATTTCGGGCAATGGTGCTTAGGCTTTAAAAAAGAAACAGGCATTTTTCATGGCATTGCAGAAAAAGGCTTTGAAAACACTGTAGAGATAAACGCCTGGATCAGTTATTTAATTATTATGGCCGCCGCCATAGCAATCTTTTATTTCTATAAGCCAAAAAACTCATTCTTACCACAATATGAGGGCAGTAACCCGTTTAAAAATCCTGAATAGTATACATCATATTTTTCACTTCCAAAGTGAAAAATTTGCATAAACCGGCCTTGATATTTTTTTCCATATTATCCCTTGCTTTCATACCGTATTAAAAAATACGATGCCTGATTAAATGGCACCATTACAGCTTTTTCCTGGATGATAAATCCGCAGCGTTCGAAGAATGGCACCAATGGATCATTCTGAAGCAGCTCTATCCAAACAGCATCCTGCATTTTGCTTACAGATAAACATTTTTGCCATAAAGACGCCCTGGTTTCAGAATTATCATACCGTGGATGGATATAAAAAAATGAGTAGTTGAGAATCCTTTTTCCTCTCAGCACTTCAGGATAAGTGCTGGTTTTCTTGACAATGGCAAACCCGGCGGGTTCATTTTTAACATAAAGGATGATCATCTGGTTGCCAAGGGAGTTCAATTCATTAACAGCATTAACGTGATCAAGCTGTTCGTTGATATAGTGATCTAAAATATCTGCATCTATAACCTCTTTATACATCTCTTTATACTTAGCCTCTTTAAGAAAGAACAGATCATTTATACCTTGCTCCGAAGCCACTGTAAACTTTGATACAATATCCATCTTAGATATTTTGTACAAAAATACTATACAAGGGAAGCCGGTATAGAGTACAGAAATCGAAAAACAAACCGGTACAGTCAGACCTTTAGCAACTTACCTGCTTTTTTCACTGCATCAAGACTGGCCCGTGTAATGCGTTGCGAAAAAACCATCCGGAAGCAATGATCGTATGCATTTGTAAATGAAAAAGTGCTGCCTGGAGTAAATCGTATGCGGAACTTATCACAATTCTTATAAAACAATGCCATATCAACGTCCGAAGGCAATCTGCACCAGATACTATATCCTCCTTGTGGAATATGAGCATAAGCATGCTCTGGAAAATACTTGTCGAATTGGCCCAGCAACTGGATGGACTGATATTCCAGCTGATGACGGAACGATCTCAAATGCCTGTCATAACTGGACGAACTGAGTAGTCCAGTAACAACTTCCTGGTTAATCGGCGAAACCGATCTGCCCAGTGAAAACTTTACCCGCTCTGCTTTTGAAAAGAAACGACCTGCAGCCATCCAACCCAATCGGATACCGGGAGCAACGGTTTTTGAAAAAGAAGATACCGTGATCACCAGCCCTGTGGTATCGAAGCTCCGTATAGTTGATGGCCTCGTATCATTAAAGTACAGGTCGCCATAAATATCGTTTTCAATGATGGGCACATTATGGCGCGACGCGATAGAAAGCACTTCTTTTTTCTTTTCATCTGACATTAATATCCCGGTAGGGTTATGGAAATTAGGTGTAAGCACGATGGCTTTTATCCTGTTTTTGCTACAAATACTCTTCAAACGGTTGGTATCAAATCCATCTTTATGCCTGACCGGAATTTCAATGGCCTTTAAACGAAGATTGGCAATAACTTCCAGAACGGAGAATACGCAGGGACTTTCAACTGCAATTACATCACCCGGAACAGTTGTGGTTGCTAATGCAATATATATTGCCTGTAAAGCCCCATCAGTGATCAGTAATTCCTCTGGCTGGATCAATGCTCCATATGAAGCAGCACGCCGGGATAATAGATCTCTCAATCTCTTAGATCCATTAGCAGGATAATAACGAAGCAAACCAGCTCCTTTTTCACGAATAACCTCCTGCATCGTTCTTAACACCAGCTTCTGCGGCACAAAAAGATCAGAAGGTGCAGCTACATTGAAAGAAGTAAATTCCGAATAGTCCTGCATGTCCGAAGTCAGGAGTATATTCTTTCTGAAAACAGGGTCCCTGGGAACCCGTGGCAATTCAGGATAAATTTCGCTGATCTCCCGTTTAACCACAGAAGCTACGATATACCCTGACCGGGGAATACTTGCTACCAATCCTTTAAGAACAAGATAATCGTATCCGCTTTGAACAGAGCTGGTACTAAGGTGATATTCCTGCTTTACGGTTCTAACAGAAGGTAACTTATCTCCTGACCTTAAGATCCCTTCATTGATATGCTTTTCTATAACAGAAGTAAATATCCTGTATCTATAGTTCTTCATCTTATAAATTGAAATCTGTACTGAACAAATTTACAATTTACAATACTGTACCGGATAAGAAATCAAAACCTTTACTAAAACAAAAGCCACGGGTCTTAACCTTTTATAAATTTACCCGAATCATCAAAAATCAAATCCTTGCCATTTACTTCCGCTTCATAAGTGATCACTCCCTTGGCATCGGTGATCTTCGCAGCTTCTTTGATTTTTTTACCCGGGTAATGCTTCGAAACATACTCTTTTACCGGTGCTGGCAATGCATCACTTGCGATGGGCGCTTCTGTTTCCATTATATTTCCCGAAGCACCCAGCAGAACTGAATAATCAGTTTGCTTTACTTTAAAACCCGCTTCATAATTGCCCTTTTCTTTTTCCCATTTTACATTCCGGGCATTGGAGAATTGTTTTTGTAAGCCGGTTCTAACCGCTGCAGGAACATCTTTCTCCTGAATTTTTTGTGCGTTGGCGAAGGATACACTTGCCACAGCAGCCAACAGAAAGGCGATCTTTTTCATTTTTTTGAATTTTAAACGATGAACTACAAGGTTCCGAAGCGATTTAGAAGAAACTTTGAATAACCTATTCAGCCCAATTCATTCTTTTAAAATTCCGATAAGAAACAGCAATCAATACCGCCATTATAGCAACCGATACAATGGAAGCATTGAGCGTGCCAAGGTCAAGTCCTCCTTTTCCCAGGGGCTTTGTAAGAAAGTCACCAAAAGTTGCGCCGAATGGCCTTGTAAAGATGAAGGCTATCCAAAATAATAGTATGTGATTGAGCTTGGTCAGGTAGTGCAGCAAAACAACTATCAGGATAATGATTCCTGTGATCAATGCACCCCAAAAATAGCTTAGTCCTAAGTTATCACTTAAGAAATCGCCAAAGGCCGTACCTAAACTGTTAGAAAACAAAACTGCAGTCCAGAAGAAAAACTCTTTATTCCTTTCAAAGATGGGATAAACTTCAAGAGATCTGTATTTTTTGTTCCAAAGCAATAAGGTCAATACAAGGCAGGAAACTAATATAATGCTCCCGGCAAAATATCCTAAATGCAGTGTCCTGTCTATAAAATCGGAGATTTCTGTACCAAAAGTTGTGGTGCCGATAATCACCAACCAGTATTTAACAGGGGTATATTTCTTTGCATTCAGTTGCACGAGAAGTGCAACCAGGAAAATTGCCAAAGTAATTATTATCCCTACGACATAGCCAAGATTTAATGTCATTGAAATAAAATCGCCAAGCGTTTCACCCAATGTAGTAGCCACTATTTTCATCAACCAAAACAACAGCGTAATGGGTGCTACCTTATTTAATTCCTTCATTTTTTAGAACAAACCTACTCAGCAATTTGGAGGAAATCTTGAATAGGGCAATGCTTGCAAGTGCGAAAGATTCTGTTTACTTTTAAAATCAGGTGAAAAATTCATGGCCGGTTATGTAGCATAAAACGAACCAAAACAAAACGATCATGAAAAAGAAAACACTTGCTTCTTTACTGTTAATATCCTCTACAGCCGCCCTTGCCCAGCATCCCACTGTTGTTTCAATTGGAGGAGGCCCTGCCTGGTCATCTTCTGATATGAAGGCCAAATCATACATGGGTAACGGTTATAACCTCCAGGGAGATGTTTTTATTCCTATAAACAAGGGCAGATTTGCCTGGGGTGTTATCGCCGGAGGAACCTATAACAACTCCCAAAACCTGATGCCCGATGCGGGCACCGTACAAGCTGCTTATAAAGTATATAACGGAAATCTTGACATTACCGGTGAAAAGAAAGCAGCGGCCGGCTTCACAGCCTCAGCCGGCCTGCAAGCAGCTTTTGCACTGGGACGGTTTATCCTCTCCCCTTCTTTTAGCGGCGGCTATTTCAGTTTAAAACAAAAAGGATATGTGCAGCAAGCCCAGGTAAATTCAAAACCTGTTATCCTTGCCCAATCACCCGAAACAAAACATACAGGCTTTATTGCTATACCACAAATAAGGATCAGTTATCCGCTTACAGGCTGTCTTGGCATTTATGCTTCCACAGCGTTCCTGTTAGGCCCGGAAATCACTACAACACAACAAAGGTTGGTGCCGGCAGGTGGTTTTAATGATCAACATACCTATGAGCCTACACAACTTTCTTCCGGAACATTAAAGAGCGGTTCTGCTCAAACCAACTACCGGACTTTGAATGCAAATGCAGGTATAAGCTTGAATATAGGCAGTAGCTCAAGGCGGTTAAAGGGAAAAGTAACAAAGCCCGGAGATAACGGTGCCAAACAGGCAAATCCATTGTATGAACCGAGTGGCAGCAGCCAGCAGAATCCTATGCACGGCTCGGGTGCTATGGCAAGGCCGGGTCAACCTATCAAAGGCGTTATCGTTAAAGGTGGGAAGAACCCGGGAGGAAGTTCACTGATCAAATCCAGTAATGATATGGGTGAGTTTGAATTAAATGCATTGGAAGCAGGCGAATACCAGTTTGTGCTCACAGCACCTGAAAGCCCACAGGGAAAAAGCATTAACGAGAAAGGAGTAAAACGTGTCGAAGCTTCAGAAATGGCGAAGCCTGGTCAGCCTATCAAAGGCGTTATCGTTAAAGGCGGTAAGAATCCCGGAGTAGACATGACCAACCTGAGAGTTGATAATAACGGTACAATACAATTTGAAGTGTTAGAAGCAGGCGATTATAAATTTATCATCCAGACACCTGAAAGCCCCAACCAGCAGAACAAGAAAGTGGTGGAAAAAGCTACAAGCGGTTTAAAAGATACTTTAAAGACGAATGTTTAAGAATAAGAATTAAATAAAAAGCTATGTAGAAAAGAACACTTTTTTATATAGCTTTTATTTAAAGTTTTTGATTTTCCCGGTGGTTTATCCAGGTTTACCATTTCTTTTTAAATAACTCCTCCAACTGCCCGATTTCTTCCTCGTACATTGTTTTTTTCCTTGTTCCGAAATAAAGGGTATTCTCCAAAGGGGTATCACCCTCCCATACCAGTTTAATCTTCCCTGAATCGATCGCTTCCGCACAAAGGAAATCAGGTACTATTGAAAACCCTGTGCCATCGCTCAGGCAACGGATAATGGAACTTATATTAGGCACAATATAATTAGGACTGAAATCAGGATGCTCTCCAAAATGCTTCAACCAAAAATTCTTTAAATGTTCCATATCCCCTGCAGTACTGTACCAAAGTTGCTGCTTCAGTAAACCGGCGGCTTTGCTTGTATCATCCTGATGCAATAAAGCTTCCAGTTCAGTTGTATCGGTTTTGCTGCCGGCGATCAGTACGATCTTTTCTTTGGAGAACGGCATGTATTGCAGATTCTGCTGGTTTCCTTTTTGCGGTGTAACGATCAGGTCAAGCAAACCATTATCCAGGTCTTGTTGCATCTGGGGATATTCACCGAATTTGATGATGAGATTGAATGGCAGATCAGCTATATGTTCTTCCAGCGTATATTGAAAAGTCTCAAAACACATTCCTACACTGATCGTTGCTCTTTCATCCTGTGAACGTTTCTGAAAATGCTGCTCACCTGTTTCCAGTTTTTTCAACGGCTCGAATATATAGTTGTACAGGTTCTTCCCTTTTTCTGTTGGTACCATTTTCCTGGCTGAACGGTCAAATAATTTATACCCTGTAAAAGCCTCCAGCGAGTTGAGATGCAGGCTTACGCCCGGTTGTGAAATAAATAATTCCTGCGCAGCGGCAGACAAAGTCCCGGTTTCATATATAGCCTTAAAGGTGCGAAGCCATTCGAGATTCCATCGCATAACTATTATAATTATGATACAAATCTACAACTTAAGTTATTTTATTGATATAAAAATCTGATAGAAATTTGCGGTATCAATAATAAAAATTATACTCATGAAGATATTCATTATCAATGCAGGGCAGGTATTCTCTCATTCCGGTGGGAAGTTTAATGATACGCTAACTAATTGGACAACAGGCTTTCTGGAACATGCGGGAATCGAATATCGCCTCCATAATATCAACCAGGCTTTTGACCCTATGGCTGAAGTGGAAAATTTTAAATGGGCAGATATTATCATTTATCATACACCAATATGGTGGTTCCAGGTACCCGGTCGTTTAAAAAAGTATATCGACGAGGTATTTACAGCAGGGCATCAAAACGGGATGTATGCCAGCGATGGAAGAACCCGGAAGAACCCAGCCATTAACTATGGAACGGGAGGATTAATGCATGGCAAAAAATACATGGTAACAACTTCCTGGAATGCTCCCGATACAGCGTTCACCCTACCAGGCGAATTTTTCGAGCAAAGATCTGTAGACGATGGTGTACTGTTTGGTTTTCATAAAATGAACCAGTTTGTAGGAATGGACAGGATACAGGGATTTCATTTCCATGACATGGAAAAAAATGCCACCCTGGAGCGGATTGAAAATTATCAATGGAGTTATCTTGGACACCTGAAAGAAGTGCTGGCTGTTGAAAACAAATATCAACATCAAAAAATTTAAACCAGAAGGTCCGTTCAAACAGAAAAACAATAAACCTCGCTACTATAGAATTGTAGCGGGTTTCTGTTAACTGCCAACCTTATTCGGATACCTGTCCAATACGTACTTTAATAGCATGCCCGCCCTCCGGGCGTGCAGCAGAATTAACCACCATTATTTCTTTTTTACCGCTTTGATAAATGGAAGGCCATAAAGTCCTGCTCCACGCAGCATTGGCAGTGTGCCAGTGCTTTCCATAATCATCACTGATGGAAATATTGCTTTTATTGGAAGTAACGATCAGCCTGCCGTCTGATAATGACAGGATATATGGACCAGCCCATTGATTGGGGATCGGTGTGCCCAATCCCACCGGCCATGTAAAACCATCTTTGCTGGTCTTATAATAGACATTGCATTTTTCAGGTCCGCATATTTCATATACCACGATATACTGGCCATTTTTCATCCGTGTCCACACAGGCATACCCGGTCTTGATTCCGGATGGCCAGGTTCATAAGCCACCCATATTTCACTCTCCCAGGTCTTTCCCTGATCAGATGATATTTTTTGTGAAATGATCTGGCTGTATGAAATACTGTCTGCAACATGTTTTTCACTTGCATACATAACAGCCAAACGGCCATCAGACAGCATATAAAAATGCGGTTCATATACGCCTTTATCAGGTTTGCCCAGCTCCCCCGGCTTTCCTTCATTCGCATCGATAGTGCTAAGCTTTTTCCAGCTAAGGCCATTGTCTGTACTTCGATAAACATAAAGACGGTACGATTCCTGCCAGCGCACTGACCGGCAAGACAATAAAATGCTTTTATCAGCCAACCGGATCAGTTGTGCATTATCCAGATCCCTTCCCGGGTCGGAAAGAGTGGCTATAGCCTTCCAGCTTCTGCCATTATCATCACTTCGGGCGATTTCCAGTTCCAGCCCGCCATCGGGTTCTTTGGCATAACCATTATTGCGGCTTATGGTATAACCAGCCAGCCATGTCTTGCCTTCCAACGGCAGCAGCCTTCCATATTGAGCTCCA
>DATAJQ010000173.1:0-8172 GCA_036262095.1 Chitinophagaceae bacterium
ATATATTTGGTTTCTTCTTCGTTGATCACCTGGCTTCCACGGAAAGTGTAACCGGTTTGTAAGGAGAAGGAACCCGGCTTGATAGAAGAAGCCTTGTTGTTAAGCAACAATTTGCGGGGTTTGTCTTTATTGATCTTACCATCTCCCAGTGTTGCAAATGCAACAGCAGCAGTGGCAGCCAGTAATAACGACAGGCCCAATTTTCTGCTCGCAGCTTTTAATATGGAAGAGTTAGTTTTCAATTCACCGCAAATTTAACACTAAAAAAGGACTTTTTGCAAACCGTTCGTCAAGAATTTTAGTACTTATTTAACGGCTAAAACACGAAATTGTTACAGCTCTGCGAAAAAAATATTTTGTCATTTATGCACATCTGGGGAAACAAAATGGTGCGGGGATTGTTTTTTTTAAGATAACTTGTTGATAATAATAGCCAATAGGCTTGCCACGCTCTACTTGCCTCGTTTTTATACATCCCTAAAACCCCACCTGAATCATGAAAGAGAACCCTTATCAGGAAGACCGGGAGCAGATGCGGGAATTGCTCCGTCAGTATGAAAACCTAAGGAATGGCCGCTCTTCTTCCTTTATTGAGGAAGAATCGTTTGAGAAAATAATCTCCTATTTCGAGGAAAGAGAAGAATTGCCTAAAGCCCAGGAAGCCGCCGACATGGCCATTGAACAATACCCTTATTCGGCCTCCCTCCTCATCCGGAAAGCTGATATACTGCTCACTGTCCGCCATTACCGCGAAGCATTGGACATACTTGATCATGCTGCCCTTTTAGACAGCAACGATATCAATCTCTATATTTTAAAAACAGATGCTTATCTGGCGCTCGACGAGCAAGCCAAAGCCGTGGCCCTGCTCGAAGAAGCCCTGCATATTTTTGAAGGCGAAGAAAAGATCGAACTGCTGTTTGAACTCGGCGATGTGTATGACGATTATGAAGAATTTGACAAGGTATTCGATTGCCTGAAAATGATACTGGAGCAGGAACCTACCAATGAAGAAGCCCTTTATAAAATATGTTTCTGGACAGACTTTACCGGAAGAAATGAAGAAAGCATCCGCCTTCATCAGCAGATCATTGATGAACATCCCTACAATGAACTGGCCTGGTTCAATCTCGCTGCAGCTTACCAGGGATTGAAACTCTACGAAAAAGCGATCGATGCCTACCAGTATGCTATCGCTATCGAAGAGAAATTCGATTACGCTTACCGCAATATGGGCGATGCCTATATCCGCCTTCGCAAATACAAGGAAGCAATTGAGGCGCTGGAAAAAGTAACGGAATTGTCCAAACCTGAAGTAGTGATCTATGAAGCCATCGGCCATTGTTACGACCGCCTGCGGAATTATGCACAGGCCAGGTTTTATTATCGCAAAGCTTCCCACCTGAACCAGGAAGACAGCAAACTCTTTTATAAAATAGCCTGTACTTATTTCAACGAAGGACAGTGGGAGAGTTGCATAAAGCAATTGGATACAGCCATGAAGCTGCAGCGCCTCCAGCCTGAATATTTTCTGCTCATGGGTGAATGTAAAATGGAAATGGGGCTGGTGAGGGATGCCATTCAGAATTTTTCCAATGCCGTTCGCATCAGGCCCAAAAATGTGGCAGGCTGGGAAGCGCTGGTCCGTTGCCTGTACAAAGCAGAACTGATGGATGAAGCGCTTGACCAGGTGAATGCTGCATTAAAATCGACGAATGACAAGCCTGTTTTCTTTTTTTATAAATCAGCGGTCTTACTTGCTTCAGGCAAAAACAAGGAAGCTGTGCTTTTACTGGAAAAAGCATTGACCCTTGCACCGAAGTTGCTGAAAAAATTTTTTGAGCTGAATCCGGCAAGCCTGCAAAGCCAGCAGATCGTGGATATTGTCGCAAAGTTCAAACGGAACAAAACGATATGAAAGTTTACTATTTAAAAGTTTAAAGGTTTAAGATCAGCTCTTAAACCTTTAAACTTTTAAATAGTAAACTTCTTTATTTTATCTTCCCTTATTTTTGCGCCGATTTTTTCCCCGGGCCGTGCAGCCCGCATTCTATGAATCAAATCTGAATAACAATGAATTTTAACCTGTCTCAGATGCCCGACCGCAACCAGCGCCCACGTACTGCTGGAATAACAATGGTAATGGATAAAGGGCTTAGCTTAACGGAGGCAAAGAATTTCTTAAGTGTTTCTTATCCCCATATAGATATTATTAAACTGGGCTTTGGAACATCTTATGTAACGCCCAACCTGAGGGAAAAACTTGAACTCTACCGCTCTTATGATCTTCCTGTTTATTTTGGCGGCACGCTCTTTGAAGCATTTCTGATCCGCAACCAGTTTGATGATTATATAGCTGTTTGTAAAGATTTTGGTATTGAATATATGGAAGTAAGTGATGGTTCCATCACCATTCCACACGCAGAGAAATGCGGATATATCGAAAAACTTACAAAGCATGGCGTGGTGCTGAGCGAAGTGGGAAGTAAAGATGCAGCGCATATTATCCCCCCCTATAAATGGATAGAACTGATGCGTGCGGAACTGGATGCAGGCGCTACCTATGTGATCGCTGAAGCGCGTGAAGCAGGTAACGTGGGCATCTATCGCGGCAGTGGTGAAGTAAGGGAAGGCCTCGTACAGGAAATACTTACCCAAATTCCCGGTGATAAGATCATCTGGGAAGCTCCGCAAAAAGCACAACAATTATATTTTATCGAACTGCTGGGTTGCAATGTGAACCTGGGAAATATTGCACCTTCTGAAGTGATTGCCATGGAAGCGATGCGGATAGGCCTCAGGGGCGATACATTCAATTTATTTCTCGATAAAAAAGGTTCCTGATGCGTTTATACGGTCTTATTGGTTATCCGTTGTCACATTCCTTTTCCAAAAAATACTTTACGGAAAAATTTGAACAGGAAGGGCTGAAGGATTGCCAGTATGAATTATTCCCTATTTCCTCTATAGAAGATCTCCCTCAATTGCTGGAGATGCATCCTGAGCTCTGCGGGCTGAACGTGACCATTCCTTACAAAGAACAGGTATTATCTTATTTGCATTCGGAGAACGAACTGGTAGAAGCTATCAGGGCCTGCAATTGCATCGATATCCGGAATGGAAAGCTGAAAGGGTATAACACGGATGTGATCGGTTTTGAACGCTCACTCCTGGAACAATGGCAGCCTCATCATAAAAAAGCATTGATACTGGGCACTGGCGGTGTGTCCAAAGCCGTGCAATACATTGTGCAGAAAATGGGATTGGCTTACCGCTATGTTTCCCGCAAACCGGGCGTATACAATTATTCTTATGAGCAGCTTACACCTGCTATTATGCAGGAATATACATTGATCGTTAATACTACCCCTCTGGGAATGTATCCCAATGTCACCGAAGCACCTCCTATCCCTTATGAAGCATTAACGCCAAAGCATTACCTGTTCGATATGGTATATAACCCCGATAAAACGCTTTTCCTGAAAATGGGAGAGGAGAAGGGGGCTGTGATCAAAAATGGCGCGGATATGCTGAAAATCCAGGCAGACGAGAGCTGGGAAATATGGAATAAGTAAGCAGGGCTTTTATAATGTCATTGCTGCTTTTGCCTCTTCCGGAACCGCGGTCACTCTTTTTTTGCTGTAATCATAGCAGATCATCCCCGTTTTAGCAATCGCTACAATTTGTACCTGCCCATCCATATCTTTTTCCAGCTGATAAAAAAGATCAAATCCTACTTTGCTGAAATCACCCGCAGTTACTGAAACATTCACTGTATCGCAGTAAAACAATTCCTTTTTGAATTCAATACCTGCATCGGCCATGATCAGTGAGGTACCTGCAAAATCCAGCTCACTATAGCCGAAGCTTTTGAGGAACTGCATTCTTGCTTCATGTACCAGGGATAATACAGCATCGTTGCCTACATGCCCTCCATAGTTGATATCGCTGATGCGCACGGGTATCAATGTAGAAAAAGAGAATGATCCCGGCATGTCTATTTTGATCCTTGCCATTCTCAAAAATAAATTCTTTGTGGCTCTTTGTGACTTTGTGGAAGATAAAAATGTGTGACTTTACAGATCTGTTCCTTCGTCCAGTGAACTTACAAGACTGAGGATATCCATAAAATTACCCGCTGAAGTAGTTAATGACGATGTGGCCATTTTTTCCTGCCATTTCTTTAACTGGTCTTTACAGCCCGCATCAGGATCTTCGCCCGATACGCAGCAAATCAGAGTACCTAATTTCTTCGACATGCGGATAATATTACCATCTGGTGTCATCAGCATGATGTAGCGGTCTGCTATAGATGGAACATGATCATTATAAGTATAGATAGCTGCAGACGCTTTGCTGGCTGCAGGGTAAGTTACAGGGTTCGACTTACGGGGTCTTGAAGGACGGTCAAGCTTAGCCATCAGCTTTTTGCTTTGCTCCAAAGCAACGGCATCATCTTCATCGGGTTCTGGGCTGACTGCTTTTGGGGTATCTTCAGGTGTTGTCCTGGCAACAGCATTATTATTAGTTTGCCCGGAATCTGGTTGTGTGGCAGAAGCTGTGCCGGAGGTATTGCGGTCTGTATTTCCTGTCCAGCGCAGGATCGCAAAAGCCACAGCACCGATCACGACTGCAGCAGCGGCATAGCGCAGAAAAGCCGGGATGCGCGAAGGCTGAGAAACAGGTTTTGTTTCTTCATCCAGCGAAGCAGCGATCTTTTCCCAGGCCATGGCAGGGGGAGTAACTTCCATGGAGTGAAGGCGGCTCGGGAATTGGTCGCCTTGCTGGGTTTCATCAAGGGCAGCAGCGATCCTGTCCCAGGTTCCTTTCGGTGGGGCAGTTTCATAATTCAACATTTTATCCCTTAAGCTGCTCATGATTTATTTAATACTGCTTTGACTTTCTTTTTCAACAAATTTTCTGACCATATCCTGCAAGATCACTTTTGCCCTTGACAATTGTGATTTGCTGGTGCCTTCGCTGATGCCCAGCATATCGCCAATTTCCTTGTGGGTATAGCCTTCCACCACATACATATTGAATACAGTGCGGTAACCTGGTGATAGCTGCTGCACCAGTTCCATAATATCACGTTCTGCGAGATTATCCAGTACAGACAGGTAATTCCCTTCCAGGGTGTTTTCTTCTTTTTCCGTTACAGGCTGCAGATAGCGTTTACGGCGGAAATGCTCAATGGCTGTATTCACGAATATCCGGCGTATCCAGCCTTCGAAGGAGCCTTCATTCCGGAAGCTATCCAGTTTTTTAAAAATCTTGATAAAACCTTCCTGTAAAATATCCTCAGCTTCTTCTGTGCTGCCAGCATAACGGAGGCAAACAGCATACATGCGGGGAGAAAAGCGGCGATATAATTCTTCCTGCATTCGCCGGTTACCTTCTATGCATCCATTGATTAAGTCGCTTTCGGGAATATTATGGTTGCTTTGAGGAGTCAAATTCTGTTTTTATTTCTGCTTCTTTGACCGGGATTGAGTTCCAAAGATAAATTACTGGTGTTCAGTAATATTAAAATATGTTTCTGGAAAAACAAAATAAGGGATGCTACTGTTCTGGTAAGCAATCGCTTGATCATATTTTCCTGTCTAAGATATTCAAAAATGTTACCAGTTTTTGGGTGGCTTTTGCCCGGTGGCTGAACCGGTCCTTTTCTTCCATTTCCATTTCGCCAAAGGTCTTATTCGAGCCATCAGGAATAAATACAGGATCATAACCAAATCCTTTGGAGCCCCTTCTTTCCCGGATGATCCGGCCATTGCAGATGCCTTCGAAAAGAGTCTCTTTTCCGTCGATGATCAGCGAGATCACTGTTTTGAAGCGTGCGCGGGTATCGTCCTTTCCTTCCAGCTTATGCAGCAGCTTATCGATGTTCTTATCAAATGCTTTGTCTTCTCCGGCATAGCGGGCGCTTTTTACGCCGGGTTCGCCATTCAGGGCAGCTACTTCCAGCCCGGTATCCTCGCTGAAGCAATTGGTATTGGTCATCCTGTAAATGGTGCTTGATTTTTCAGAGGCATTTGCTTCAATGGTATCATGTGGTTCAGGTATGTCCACATCAATACCGGCTTCTTTCAGGGTCAGCAATTCAAATTGCAGGCCGATGCTATGACGGATCTCTTCTACTTTATGCTGGTTATTGGTAGCAAAGATGAGTTTCATGGCGCAAATATAGGCAGAGGAGCGGTGATCGTTGTCCGGTGACCGATGGCCGATGTTCGAATGGCCGATGGCCGAATCCTACGCCAGAAACATCTTTTGCAAACAAACCCACAACTTGCTCTTCAATAATTTATCACCCGATAATTCGGTAAGGGCAGGTGCGAATAAGTACTGCACATTGGTAACGTTTTGTACCTGGAAAGGGGGGAAACTTACTGGCAAACCAAAGTTGACGGGTTCCAGGCCAAAAAGCAGGACAGTACGGCTTTTAAAATGTTTGAGAATGGCGGGGCCACCGGTTTCCCTGTAATGATCGAAATTAAGAAGGGCTATATCGCCCAGCCCGAGTTTACAGGCGGTAAGCATATTGGTGAGAAATGTAAGGTCTTCATCAGGCAGATGCAGGAGATTGTTATGGTCCACCACAATCAGTATGTTGCGCTGATTATTGCCCAGGAATTTCCATTTGGGTTCTGTTTCATTTGTGGTTGGAGCGCCTTTGGAAACAGTTGGAGCAGGAACAGGCACAGGGGGGGAGGGAACAGTATCATCTCCTGCCACCAGCACAGAAGGATAAAGCGAAGCCAGTACACTGGCCGGTAATTCAATATCATTCAAACCCATAATCTCCTTTTTTACGAATGAGTGTTAGTCGTAACTGATTTTTTTCGTTTCTTTGCGGTGCAAAATTAAAAATTATGACCGAGGCTTTAGCTATTTCCATCACGAAGGCAGAAAGAAGCAAATTACAGGATATTAACCTGGAGAATATTCCTTTCGGTAAATATTTTACCGATCATATGCTTGAAGCGGATTATGAGAATGGCGAATGGAAGAACGTAGAAATAAAACCTTACCAGCCTTTATTGCTGGAACCTTCACTGGCAGCCCTGCATTACGGGCAGGCGATCTTTGAAGGGATCAAGGCGTATAAAAATGAAGAAGGCCAGGCTGCTATCTTCCGCCCGGTAGATAATTTCAAACGCTTTAATAAATCGGCAGCGCGTATGAACATGCCGGCTGTGCCTGAGGAAATTTTCCTGGAAGGCATGCGTCAATTGATCGACCTGGACAAGAACTGGATCCCTGCAAAAAAAGAACATTCGCTTTATATCCGCCCCTTCATGTTTTCTTCTGATGCCATGCTGGGGGTAAGGCCTTCGGAGACATATAAATTCATTATCATTTTAAGCCCTACAGGTCCTTATTATGCCACCCCGATGAAGATCATGGTGGAAGAGCAGTATACCCGCGCTGCTCCAGGTGGGGTAGGTTTTTCCAAGAATGCCGGTAACTATGGCGGCAGTATGCTGGCTGCCAGTTATGCAAAGAAACAGGGTTATGACCAGGTGTTGTGGACGGATGCTTTTGAGCATAAATGGCTGCAGGAAGTGGGTATGATGAACGTGTTTTTTGTGATCGGTAATGTGGCTGTGACACCTTCGCTGGAAGAAGGGACTATTCTCGAAGGGGTGACCAGGGCCAGTGTGATCAGAGGCCTTGAGGATATGGGTATAAAAGTGGAAGAAAGAAAGATCAGCATTGATGAAGTGGTGGAAGCCTATAAAGCCGGAAAGGTGAAAGAAGTGTTCGGAACAGGTACGGCTGCAGTGATTGCACCCATCAAGGAGCTGAATTACAAAGGGTTCTCCATGGAATTTGATACAGATAAATACACTATTTCCACAGCAGTGAAAAAGTGGCTTTCCGATATCCGGGAGGGAAGGATTGCCGATAAGTATGGATGGATGTGGAAGGTGTAAAAAGTGAAAATTCAAAAGTAAAAATTCAAAAATCGAATTTTCGGTTTTTTACTTTTGACTTTCAATGGTTTAAGAATTAACTGGTAAAGGACAAAAAGAAACCGCGAAAGAATTATCTAATATTTTGGTATTTCCCAGTCGGTGCCCTACCTTTGCCGTCCCAAAAATAAAGCATTCAGAATGCCTACTATTCAACAATTAGTAAGAAAAGGAAGAGAAATTATCAGGGCCA
>DATAJQ010000174.1:0-29143 GCA_036262095.1 Chitinophagaceae bacterium
TGGTTAAAAAAAACAGGCCCTCCGTTAGGAAGGCCTGCCAAGTCTTTTATGTTACCATACATAACGCTGCAAACCTTCCCTAGGGACGTTTCTTTATGCGCTTTGTATGTTTCATCATTTTCATATCGTTGTGCTGCTACATAAAATCCAGTAGCATAGCAAAAATAATCTCCCGTTTTATTCACTCCAAATAATGTTTTTTTCCCATTCGCAGGTTCCATCCCCTTTTGAACTTTACCCCATGAAAAACAGCATGATCAATTCGCCTCCATGGATGAAACGTTCATTATTATTTATTGCAGCGCTCATGCAGTACTGGCTACATGCACAGGATCGCTATACAGTGGTCATCAATGAGATCATGGCTGATCCAACGCCTTCTGTGCAACTGCCGGAGTATGAATGGGTAGAATTAATAAATACTGGCCCCGAGCCTGTCAACCTCCGCAATTGGCGGCTAGGGGACGCGACTTCCCTCTCAGGTCCATTCCCGGAGTTCCTGCTTCAACCTGATAGCCTGGTCATTATTTGTTCAGGATCTGCCCGGCCTTTCCTGCAACCCTGGGGACAAACGCTGACTGTGACCAGCTTCCCTTCACTGAACAATGACGGAGAACAATTATTCCTCCAATCGGCCGATGGCAGGATTATGCACGCAGTCCGTTATTCGGTTGATTGGTATGCTAATCCTCTAAAACAGGAGGGCGGCTGGAGTCTTGAGATGATCGATGCATCCAATCCCTGTTCCGGCTCCGGCAATTGGAAAGCATCTGTTCATCCTGCAGGCGGCACTCCGGGCCGGTCGAATTCTGCGCGCGCAGTAAACCCGGATACAAGTCCGCCGGAAGCATTGCGCTCCTATATGGCTTCGCCTACCGGCTTTATCCTGCTTTTTAATGAACCGCTTGATAGTTTATATGCATCCACGCTTCAGCACTACACTGCTGATCATGGATTGAGCTTTACTAAAGCAAGCTGTCTGCCTCCTCTTTTCAGCGAAGTCCGGCTTGAAACAAACAACCCGGTTGACAGCCAGATAGTTTATAATATAACCATCAACCAGGCAAAGGATTGCCGGCAAAATGAAATGACTGCAGCTACCACTATTAAAGCCGGAACAGCAACAGACCCCGGGCCGGGAGAACTTATTATCAACGAAATCCTGTCTGATCCCAAACCCAATGCTTATGATTATGTCGAACTCTATAATCCCGGGCCTAAAATATTCGATGCCGGCAAACTTTATATCTCCAACCGGAGCAGTAACGGACAGATCAATACGCCTATAGTTTTAAGCCCTTCATCTTTCACGATCTTTCCCGGTGATCATATCATACTTACAGAAAAAGCTGCCAGCCTTGCATTGAACTACCTCGTCAAAAATCCTATGAATGTGCTCGAGGCCCGTCTGCCCTCTTATCCCGATGATAAAGGGACTGTATTATTGCTGAATGCCCAGGGGCTGATCATAGATGAAGTCAATTACACCCGCGACTGGCATTTCAAACTTATCGACAATCCCGAAGGCGTTTCGCTTGAAAGAATCGATCCATCCGCCCCCTCATCCGAACCAACCAACTGGCATTCCGCTGCATCAACAGCCGGATTTGGAACGCCCACTTATATCAACTCCCAGTCACGAAAACAACCACCCCTCCAGGCCCAATTCGAAATAACCCCAACCCTATTCTCTCCCGACAACGATGGTTACAACGATATCACTACCCTCTGCTACAAAACCACCGAGCCTGGTCTTGTGGCCAGTATAGTCATCTTCGATGCAGGCGGCAGACTGGTAAAACATCTTGCCCGCAACAGTCTGCTTGGCAATAACGGACACTGGAACTGGGACGGCACTGATAACAAAGGACAACTGTTACCCATCGGCATCTACATTATCCAAACAGAACTATTCAACCTCAACGGGAACAAACAAAAATTCCGTCACGCCGTAGTATTAGCCAAAAGACTAAACTAGAAAACCCTTTGCTATTATTACCTGCTATTAAAACAACCCGTTCAACACTCCAGGATAACCATCAGCTAAAACCACTCACTACGACCTGCCCCTCCAGTACCCATTTCCCTGCGTTCCCATTCTTTTATCATCCTATATTCTTACCTTCTATTTTTCACTCCCCAAAAATCAGACATCATTCGCATCCATTCGTGCCTAAACCCTCCCAACCGCCCACCTCATACCCATTCGCGCTCATTCGCTCTTTAATCGTTTTAATATTTTTTTTACACCTGATTACCTAACTTTCTCTCATGAACCCCCGCCGCCATAACCTTCTTTTCCTTCTCCATCCCCTTTTCCTTCTCAGTCTCTTCTTCTTACTGTTAAACGATATCAGCCTGAAATATGAATTCCACAACAGCTTCACCGGCAAATTATCCGACTTTGCAGGGCTGTTTGTATTCACGCTTTTCTGGATAGCTATTTTTCCCAGGCATAAATGGCAGATAACTTTAACCACTGCACTGATCTTCACCTGGTGGAAATCCCCGTTCTCCTCTTCCTTCATTCAATCATGGAATGAAGTGATGCCTGTACCACTCGCAAGAGTGATCGATTACTGGGACCTTACAGCTTTGATAATGCTGCCACTTGCCTGGTTGCTGGCCCACACAGACTATAACCCTTCGATCAAATACCGCCGCATTTTTATAGCTACAATAGGATGTATCACCCTGTTTTCATTTTGTTTCACTTCTGCCCCACGCTATGCGCTCTATTATTATCCACCCAATCAAATCCGGTTTTACGGAAATTTTAAAACATCCAAAACGGAAGAACAGATACTGGATAAACTGGTAAGTAAAAATATATCGTTCCATATAGATTCCATCTCCTACTATCCTATCAGCGACGGGGAATATTATTTAAGAACAAATGAGCCGGCCGACAGTAGTAAATGGGTAAGGGTAAACGATACAAGAGATTCAGTTTTGTACAGGCGAATGGAAGAACGCCCTTTTTATCTTATCCCGAATTATAACCTGGATGGGCAGGAACTGAAAAACGTTAAGATGAGAATTACGCAAGGCAATAAAAAAACCTTTGTTTACGTAGAGAGCTTTCAGGTAGACGGCAAAACAGAATACAACAATAAGCTGGAAAAGCAATATAAAAAGCATTTTAAGAAGCTATTTGAGTAGCATTTCTTTTCATATTCTTCAGCACCCAGGCCAGCGTGAAAGAGGGAATGAAATCTGTACCTGGTAATATCTCTTCCACAAAGTTAAATGCTCCTCCCAGTAATCCTTTCCAGCCACCAAAGCTGATACTGAAGATCAATGCTGACACTGGTGCCCAAAAAAGATCACCCAGTTCTCCCAGCACAGGAATGGCATAGGTAAGATATCCTGCTGCATCCATCAGAAGGCAAAACAACAAAGAAGGAGAGTTGTTTCTGTTTTTCATGCTATAGCAGATACAGAAATGGCCTCAATAGTTGCATACTCCAAAAAAGATACTGCCCGGTTCGTCGTTAGATTTTGCCTGTTGAACGCCACTCTCAAGGCTGCTTCACGCATCAGGAATAATTTTATACTGTGTTATATACAGAAACCAAAAAATCTGGTATGTGTAGAATCCTTTACCTATCTACTTTCTTCCTCTTGCTAGCAGGCATTGCTACAGCACAGGATAATACGCAATTGCCCTCAAAGTGGACACTGGAAGACTGCATTAATTATGCAAAAGAAAATAATATACAGATCAATACGCTGAAGCTCTCCTCCGACGCGGCAAAGCTGGATTGGCAACAATCAAAGAATAACCGGTTGCCCAATGTGAATGGAACCATTTCCCAATCATTGGTCAACAGTAATAATGCAGACCCGGTGATCGGCGGTTTTCAAACGCAAGCCAACTTCTCCAGCAACTATGGCATTAACTCTTCCATGACTATTTATAATGGGGGCTACCTGAACAATGATATCAGGTCAAAATCCCTGTCGCTCGAATCAGCCAATCTTAGTGTTCAGGAAACAACCAACAATATTACACTCAGTATCACACAGGCATTCTTAAACATACTGCTGGCAAAAGAGAACATCACCTATCTCAAACAAGTGCTGGCCACTTCTGAAGCACAACTGAAACAAAGCCAGCAAAGGTTTGATGCCGGTTCTATTTCAAAAAAAGACCTTTTACAGTTTCAATCACAACTCGCTTCGGATAATTACAATCTCGTTACAGCTAACAATAGCTATCAAACCAATATTGTTAACCTGAAACAGCTGCTCCAACTGCCGGCCTCCTATCAAATGGAAGTAGCCGAACCTGCGTCAGTAGAGCCGCAGCAAGCGGTTGTTTCATTGAACGAGGCTATGTCAGCCGCCCAGGAAACAAGGCCTGAAGTAAAGAATGGTGAAGTAGGTGTGGGCATTGCCGAAGCTGAACTTGCAAAAACAAAAGCCGGCCGCTTGCCAACAGTCAGCCTTGGAGCCAATCTATCTTCCGGCTTTTCAGATAACCGCGACGCAAAATATTTTTCACAGCTCAACAACAACTTTTACCAGTCGCTCGGTGCTACTATCGCAGTTCCCATCTTCAGCAGGAAACTGAACAAGACCAATATCGCCAAATCAAAGATCGCTATTGAACAGGCTAAACTTGATTTACTGAACACTAAAACAGTATTGAATCAACAGGTGGAGCAGGCTTATACCAATCTCCGGAATGCCCAGGCACAATTTGTAGCCGCACAAACCCAACTCAAGGCAGCCGAGGAAAGCTATTATATCACCGACGAGCAACTGAAACTTGGTGCTGTAAATGCAGTGGATGTAATGACACAACGGAACACTTATGTACAGGCATTGCAATCTTTTGTGCAGGCAAAATATTCTGCTGTGTTGTATAATAAGATATATGATTTCTATACCGGCAAATCCGTATCATTCTAATTATAAAAAGCCCGACATGAAAAAATATAAATGGATAATCTGGGTGGCAGTAATAGCAGCAGTGGCCGTGGCAGTTTGGTTCTGGAAATTCAGGTCAGAAAAAAGTATTATTGCTTTGGAAACTGAACATCCGAAGATCGGTACGCTCACGCAATCGGTAACAGCTACCGGTACAGTGCAACCTGTAGATACCGTATCTGTAGGCACCCAGGTTTCAGGTACTATCCAGAAAGTGTATGTTGATTTTAACTCGGTCGTAAAGAAAGGGCAATTGCTGGCGCAGCTCGACAAATCTTTATTACAGGCACAGGTGGCACAGATAAACGCCAATCTCTTATCTGCGCGGGCCAACAATACCTATCAGCAAAGTAATTATGAACGTCAGCAAAAATTATATGACGTGGGTGCCATCAGTAAATCTGAACTGGAAACAGCCCTGTATCAATACAATAGTGCAAAAGAAAATGTAAATAGCATAACAGCACAGTTGAACGCAGCTCAAAAGAATCTTTCGTTTGCAGATATCTACTCTCCAATTGATGGTACGGTGCTGTCAAGAAGTGTGAGCGAAGGACAAACCGTAGCTGCCAGCCTGAGCACTCCTCAACTTTTCAGCATCGCAAAAGATCTTACTAAAATGCAGGTTCAGGCATCCGTTGATGAAGCAGATATTGGTAATGTGAAGACAGGACAGCGTGTGATCTTCACCGTCGATGCTTTTCCTGCCGATACATTTGCGGGTACCGTGAAAGAGATCCGGCTCCGTTCCAATGTTTCCTCCAATGTGGTCACTTATACCACTATCATCGATGCTCCCAATGCAGAACAGAAACTGAAGCCGGGTATGACGGCCAGCATCACCATTTATACTGAAGAAATAAAAGACATCATGCTCTTGCCCGCCAAAGCAATCCAGTTCAGACCTGATTCAGTGTTGGCAAAGATTTACCAGGTAGAACACAGGCCAGGACCGGAAAATCGTCAACAACGACCTGGAACCGACAGCACAGGAACGCCGGCTATGATTTGGATAAAAAAAGACAGCAGCCTTATTCAGCGCCCGATCCTGACAGGCGAGAATGATGAAACACAGGTGCAGATCTTGTCGGGATTGTCGATCAACGATGATGTGGTGACCGGTTATAAGCAAGTGTCAAAAGATAAAAAGGCTGCTGCTACAGAAAAGAGCCCTTTCATGCCAACAAGGCCGGGAGGCAATAGAGGAGGTCAGGGACGTCCCTCAAGATAGTTAAGCGAAGAATAATAGTTAATGCTCAATGATCATTAAAATGCCAGCAAAAATTCTTGAAATACATAATCTAAAGCGCGAGTTCAGGATGGGCAGCGAAACTGTAAGAGCCCTGAAAGGAGTTTCATTTTCAGTGGAAGCAGGAGAGTTTGTTACTATCATGGGCAGCAGTGGATCAGGCAAAACAACCATGCTTAATATTCTCGGTTGTCTTGATCAACCATCTGATGGCGACTATCTCCTGGACGGTGTAAATGTTAAACAACTTTCCCGCAATGAACTGGCCAGGTTGCGCAACAGAAAGATCGGCTTTGTGTTCCAGTCTTATAACCTTTTAGCCCGCACATCCGCTTTGGAAAATACGGAGCTGCCTCTGTTGTATAACCCGGATGTTTCAGGTAAGGAAAGACAGTCCCGTGCAGTGAAAGCACTCGAGGCAGTGAAGCTGGGCGATCGTTTACATCACCTCCCCAATCAATTATCAGGCGGGCAGCAGCAACGTGTTGCAATTGCAAGGGCATTGGTGAATGAACCGATCATGATCCTTGCAGATGAAGCCACCGGCAACCTGGATACACGCACTTCTTATGAAATAATGGCTCTCCTGCAGGAGTTGAATCAGCAGGGAAAAACCATTGTATTCGTAACGCACGAACCGGACATTGCTGCATTCAGCAGCCGGACTGTTACGCTAAAGGATGGTAAAGTGATAAAAGACACGAAGAATCCGGCTGTCAGATCAGCAAAGGATGCACTGGCTGCTTTGCCGGCGAATGATGATTATTAAATGTATACCGATGAACGTTCTTAATCTTTTACAATTGGCCTGGCGGGCATTGCTCCGGAATAAACTCCGTGCTTTCCTCACCATGCTGGGTATTATCATCGGCGTTGGTGCTGTTATTACCATGGTAGCTATTGGTGAAGGTTCAAAGCAAAGCATCCGCAGTCAGCTTTCTTCCATGGGTTCCAATATGGTCACGATCCGCCCCAGCAGTAATCAAACAGTAGGAGGCGGTGCAAGATTGGGTGCATCCGGCTTGCAGACCCTGAAAGTTCCCGATGCAGAACTATTGAAAAAACAGGCAACCTATCTCACTGCCGTATCACCGGCCGTTTCAGCGAATGGCCAGGTGATCAATAGCGCGAAGAACTGGCCCACTTCCATGCAGGGCGTCAGCCCCGAATACCTATCCATTCGTGATTGGAAATTGAAAGACGGTATCTCTTTTTCAGATGAAGATGTGAAGACCTCCAGCAAAGTTTGCCTGCTCGGTCAGACAGTGGTTGACAACATTTTTGATCCCGGTGAAGATCCTATTGGGAAAACCATCCGGTTTGATAAGATACCATTGAAAGTGATCGGAGTGCTGGAAGAAAAAGGGGAGAATACGTTTGGGCAGGACCAGGATGATATCATTCTTGCTCCTTATACCACGGTGCAGAAAAGGATACTGGCCATTGATTTTATTCAAACAATCTATGCTTCCGCTATTGATGAGAACAGCTCTTCGCTGGCTACTGCAGAAGTAACTTCACTGCTCAGGAAAGCACATAAGCTGCAAAGCGGGGAAGATGATGATTTCACTGTGCGGACACAGGCTGAGCTGATCAGTACGATCAGTTCTACCAGTGAATTACTGACGGTGTTGCTGGCAGCCATTGCAGGCATTTCATTAGTAGTGGGTGGTATCGGGATCATGAACATCATGTATGTGTCCGTAACAGAACGCACTAAAGAGATCGGTCTGCGGATGTCCATTGGGGCAAGAGGTTTGGATATATTGCTGCAATTCCTCGTGGAAGCGATCCTGATCAGTATTACCGGTGGCATTATTGGTGTGGTATTCGGGTTGACGGCATCCAGGCTGGTAAGCATTTTTCTTTCATGGCCTACATTGGTATCACAATCATCAATCGTGTTATCCTTTGCGGTTTGTGCAATAACGGGTGTATTCTTTGGGTATTATCCTGCGCAAAAGGCTTCGAGACTGGACCCTATAGAGGCGTTGAGGTATGAATAAAGGTGCGTTGGGAGTGGGGCGTTGAGGGAATAGTAACGCAAAGAGCGCAAAGAATACCGGAGAACATTGCGTTCTTTGCGTATCCTTTGCGCTCTTTGCGTTACTATTATCTTTCTAAGATCAAACCAGTTCTATCTCAAAGCTCACCAGTTGCTTGAACTGCTCAATCCTTCTCTCGATATCTGTTTTGCTTACTTCTTTCAATCTTGTTGGTCCAAATTTCTCCACGCAAAAGCTTGCCAGCGCAGAGCCTACAATTATCGCCCTTTTCATGTTCTCAAAGGAGATATCGCCTGTTTTAGCAAGATGACCCATAAATCCGCCGGCAAAAGTATCTCCGGCTCCGGTGGGATCGAACACTTCTTCCAGCGGAAGAGCAGGCGCAAAGAACACATTATCACCATGGAACAATAAAGCTCCGTGCTCGCCTTTCTTAATGATCAGGTATTTTGGACCCATCGACATAATGCTTTTGGCAGCTTTCACCAGCGAGAACTGTCCGCTGAGCTGGCGGGCTTCCGCATCATTCACCATCAGCAGGTCAACATGCTTTAACACTTCTTCCAGATCGGGCATAGCCACTTCCATCCAGAAGTTCATCGTATCCATCACGATCAGCTTGGGCCTTTTCTTCAGTTGCCTGATCACGCTCAGTTGTATGGCAGGCACCAGGTTGCCCAGCATCAGGAATTCTGCACCTTGATAAGAATCAGGGATTTGCGGGTTAAAATCAGCCAGCACATTCAGGTCAGTCACTAATGTATCGCGGCTGTTCATATCCTCATGGTAGCGGCCACTCCAGAAAAAAGATTTTTTATCAGGTACGATCTCCACTCCTTCCAACTGAACACCTCTTTTCTTCAGCTCTTCCATTTCTTCTTTCGGAAAATCATACCCAACAATAGATACCTGTTGAATGGGCTGAACGAAATTAGCAGCGGCATAAGCCACATAGGTAGCAGAGCCTCCAATGATCTTATCTGTTTTGCCAAAAGGGGTTTCGATCGCATCAAAGGCCATAGTGCCTACTGTAATTAAAGACATAGATTAAAATTAGGTTCAAAAAAAGCCGGGAGCCGGGGCCAAACGGCCGGAGGCACTGGTTGTAAAACGGCGTGCAAACCTACATGAAATTTCAACATGAATTACAATAAAACCCAATCAGGGCTTATCTTTGGGTATGGCTAAAATACAGCGCAGAAAGGCGTCCAAGAAGGATCTCATCCTGCAAAAAGCAGCCCTTATGTTCCGGGAAAAAGGCTTTGCCGCAACTTCCATGCGTGACCTCGCCGAAACGGTGGGAATTGAAGCTGCCAGCCTGTACAATCATATCCAATCCAAATCGGAGATCTTGCAAGACATTACTTTCCGTATTGCCAATGATTGTAATGAACATCTCGACAGCCTGAACAATAATGGGATGAATTCCACTCAAAAGATCGAATCGCTGATCCGGTTCCACGTACAGATGATGATCAACCGGTTTGAAGATTACTACGTAATGGTCAACGAGTGGATGCATCTTTCCGAGCCCTATCTCACCAATTTCAGTGTGCAGCGCCGGAATTATGTAAGGAAAATGGAAAGCATTATACAGGAAGGTATCGACAATAAGGAAATGAAACCTGTCAGCCCCTATGTTGCTGTACTAACCATCCTGTCATCTGTCAGAGGCCTGGAATTCTGGCACAGAAGCCACCAGCGCATCACTCCCGAAGAGATGGAAGATAATATGGTGAACCATCTTATCAATGGGCTCAGGACTCAATAAATCAAAATTTAAAAGTAAAAATTCAAAAGGCTATCTTATGCAAGACCACTTCTGCCAGGAGTTTTTGCATTTTAAATTTTTACTTTTTAATTTCATTGCCATTTGAAATCAAACAGCTTTATGTCCCTTCATTTCCATAAACTCCGTGTAAAAGATATCCGGAAGGAAACAGATGATTGTGTATCTATCAGTTTCGATATCCCAAACACCCTGAAAGAGATTTTTCTTTTTGAACAGGGGCAGAACATTACGCTCCGGCGTGACCTGAACGGTGAAGAAACAAGACGGTCTTATTCCATTTGCACTTCTCCATTTGAAAACGAGCTCCGTGTTGCTGTTAAGAAAGTGGAAGGAGGAACATTCTCCTGCTTTGCCCATGCTGAACTTCATGCGGGCGATGAAATTGAAGTGCTGCCCCCAACCGGCAAATTCAATACAAAATTGGACCCTCATAATGCCAAGAAATACCTGGCCTTTGCTGCCGGTAGCGGCATCACACCTGTGATTTCGATCATTAAAACCACTTTGCAAACAGAGCCAGGCAGCTCATTTACTCTGGTGTATGGCAACCGCAGCCGCCACTCTATTATATTTTTTGAAGAACTGGAAGCTTTAAAAAATAAATACCTCCAGCGCTTCAATCTCATTTATATACTCAGCCGTGAAGGAACGGACACACCTGTTAATGCCGGAAGAATAGATGTAAACAAACTGACTGAACTGTCCAGGCTGGTCAATTACCAATCAATGGATGAGATCTTTATCTGCGGACCGGAAGAAATGATCTTTACCGTAAAAGATTTCATGGAAAAGGAAAAGATCAATGCAGATAAGATCCATTTTGAGCTTTTCACTACACCGGGGCAGAAAAAAAGCATATCCACCGATCCTTTTTCAAAGAAGGAAAAGGGTTCCGGCAAAAGCCTTATCACCATCAAGCAGGATGGGCGCACGATGGATTTTGAACTGGCACCCGATAGTGAAGACACTATCCTCGACACTGCATTGAAGCTCGGCGCCGATCTGCCTTATTCCTGCCGGGGCGGCGTTTGCTGCACCTGCAAGGCCAAACTGCTGGAAGGAAAAGTGGAGATGGACACTAATTGGGGACTTGAAAAAGAAGAAGTGGAGCAAGGTTATATACTTACCTGCCAAAGCCATCCGGTAACACCGAAAGTGGTAGTGGATTTTGATGTGAAGTAATTTTTCTTAAACGATAGGAAGTAACGCGAAGTGCGCAACGGAAACGCAAAGAACGCAACGTTGCGCACTTCGCGTTTCCGTTGCGTTCTTTGCGTTACTCTTACCTCAAACTAAAGTACTAATGTAGCGATCGAATGTGGCAGGCTCTTCACTTCAACCGCTTTCCCTGCAATCCATAAACGATAAGGAATAGTTTTACCTCCCTTATTCATCACCACCACAGCCACTTTCCCGTCTTCATTCAGGAATGCAGTGGTCAGCAGATCAGTACGGTTCGATGAACTGATAATGCGTTTTGCACCCGGACGGATAAATTTGGAGAAATGCCCGATATAATAATAGGAGTTGGTATAATAAACCTGCCCTGTCTTTGTATCTCCATGAACAGGAGCAAAACAGAAATTTTTAACATGATTGGGGCCACCCATCTCATCCAGGAGCACGTTCCAGTCTGTCCAGCCAACAGTACCTGCATTAAAATCATTAATCATCGACATGCCGTATCTTTCACCCAACGCCCATGCACTCATACGTGCGGGATTGAATGATTCTGCACACCCTTCAGTAAAGATCAGGTGCTTGTCCGGGAAAGTCTCTGCCACGCGTTTCAGGTTCTCAAACTGCATATCACCTCCAGTCCAGGTTTCATACCAGTGATAACCGATACCCCAAACATATTTTGCCACTTCAGGGTCGCGCAACGTTGTGCTTACACGCTGATAAATGAGGTCGCGGTTATGATCCCAGATAATGATCTTCTTATCACCAAGACCCTCTTTCTCCAGTATAGGCCCCAGGCTTGACTTCAGAAAATTCGCTTCTTCCTCTGCTGTATAAATGCAGGACTCCCAGGTTTGTCTTGCCATTGGCTCATTCTGAACAGTCACGCCCCATACCGGGATACCCTCTTTTTCATAAGCCTTGATGAATTTGGCAAAATAATTGGCCCATGAATCATAAAACTCAGGTTTTAGTTTGCCACCAAACAACATGTGCGTACTGTCTTTCATAAAAGCCGGAGGGCTCCAGGGGCTGGCATATAGAGTAAGTTTACCGCCAGCCCGTGTAATTGCCTGTTTGATCAGCGGAATGCGGAATTGCTTATCATGATCAATGCTGAAAGAAGTCAGTTCTTTGTCACCTTCTTTTACATAAGTATAACTGCCGCTTGAAAAATCACAACTATGAATATTGGTACGCGCCAACGTATACCCAATACCATTTACCGGATCGTAATAGGCTTTCAATATCTCTTCCTGCTTTTCTTTTGGCAGCTTAGCAAAAGTTTCTGCAGATGCATCAGTGATAGCCCCACCTATCCCCAGCATGGTCTGGAAGGTTTTGGCAGGATCAACAAAAACACAAACCTGTGTTTCCATCGGCTGGCCGAAATCAGCAAACTGAAGGCTGCTATCGGTTAAGGATAACCGGTAATTGGTGCTATCAGCCGTTGTATACACATTCACCTTCTTTCCATCCAATGAATAGGAAGCAGAAGAAGGTCCGGCAGTTGTTTTCTGCTCCTCTTTTTTCTGGTCTGAGCAGGCAAACAATAACCCTGCAAGGGAGATAAGCCATATTTTTTTCATCAGCATATTTTTTGGTTTACTTATAGGCGTCAATGAATTTTGATCTTACCAAACATAGGTGCCCACACTGTTGGCCGGTATTGTTGTAACCGCCCATTTACCCTTAAATTTCAGGTTGAACGTAGTGTTCGTATTGTTATCATTCAGTACCACCAAAGCTTTCTTATTATCTGGTGTCACAAATGCGACCGAGTAAAGGCCGTCAGCACCGCTATCGCTATACACTCTTACCGAACCAGGCGGCACAAACTTGGAAGCATGTGCTATAATATAATAAGACACATTCCGGGAGTAAGATGTACCATTGATCGTTAATGCGCCTTTGCAGGTGGTGCAGCCGCCCGACGTGTGAGGTCCGAAATTCGGATCATTGGCCAGGTTCCATTCCAGGGCATTGCGGCTCCAGTTGCGCATTGACCCGATGATCACATTCTGCAAATGCCATTTCAAGTCTCCCTGGAAAGCACCGGTTGAAGCGGTGTACTGTTCGGTAAAATAAAGGTTCTTATCAGCATGTTTGGCTTTTACTGTTGACAATGCGCTTATATTGCCTGCATACAAATGGAAAGCTGAACCGTCCACAAAAGCCTTTGCAGCCGGATCATCAAGGATGGTGATCGGATATCCCGGATCATCACAGTTGTGGTCCCAGATAATAATCTTGGTGGTTAGTCCTGCAGCCTGAAAAGCAGGGCCCAAATTGTTCTTCACAAAATCCCTTTGCTCTGTAGCGATCATTTTCATACTTGGGTTATTGCCATCGTGCATCGGTTCATTCTGTGGCGTAATAGCATCGATAGTGATGCCTTCGGCTTTCATCTGCTGAATGTATTTCACAAAATAGTTGGCATATACGCTATAGTATTCTGTTTTTAAGCTGCCACCTTTAAAGCTGCCATTATCTTTCATCCACACGGGAGCACTCCATGGCGTAGCCAGGATCTTGATCGCCGGATTCACTGCCAGTATCTCTTTCAATAAAGGAATAAGACCACTGCCAAAAGATTTATCCGGATCGAGGCTGAAATTGGCAAGTGTAAGATCAGTTTGCCCTGCCGGCATATCATCATAGCTATACGTGGTAGCACTAAGATCGGAAGCTCCAATGCTGATCCTGAGATAGCTTATACCAATGGAAGCGGCATTGGTACCACTCCCGAAAAGCTCTTGTAATAAAGTAGATTTTGTGGCAGCAGGCAATCCATTGATCAATGAAGCGCTGCCACTGGTAAGCGTATAACCAAATCCATCTATGCTTTGGAATTTCTGGGTACTATCCACAGTAATGCTCGGATTCGAATTAGCCGTTGTTACAAAAGAAAGAACAGTGGACTGCTTTTGCAATAAAGCCGTCTGGTCGCCGCGGGTCAGCCAGAAATCCACTTCATTGGTAGCCGGGGGCGGAGGCGGGGTTGGAGGATTAGGGGTGGGAGTTCCGCCACCACCTGAGCTTTTACCACAGCCCATGCCGGCGATCAGGGCCAGCACTATCAACCATGTTCTCTTTTGCATAGAATGAGTTTAAAAGGTACTGGTTATTATTTCACCCATTTCATGTTCGCTGATTTCACATCCCTTGAGTTGCCGCCGATCATAATGGTAAAATCGCCGGACTCCCAATCATATTTCAGATCATAATTATAAAACTTCAGGTCTTCAGGTGTGATATTAAACGTAACGGTGCGGCTTTCTCCCGCTTTCAGTTCTATTTTCTGGAAACCTTTTAGTTCTTTTACAGGGCGGGTGATGCTGCCGACAAGATCACGGATATACAGTTGAACTACTTCTTTACCATCACGGCTGCCGCTATTCGTTACTGTAACACTTGCCTTCAATGTTTGAGCACCTTTCAGGGAAATACTGCTCAGCTTAATATCACTATAAGTAAAATTGGTATAGCTCAATCCAAACCCAAAAGGATATACAGGATCATTGCTTACATCGAGATAGTTAGACCGGAATTTGGAAAACCATTTTCCTTCCTGTAATGGGCGGCCTGTGTTTTTGTGATTATAAAAGATAGGCACCTGGCCAACATTCTGCGGAAAAGTAGTGCTCAGCTTACCAGAAGGATTTACATCACCAAACAGTACGTCCGCAATAGCAGAGCCTGCTTCTGATCCGCCAAACCATACGTTCAGGATGGAAGGCACATTCTCCTGCTCCCATTTCAATGCCAGCGGGCGGCCGGTAAATAATACCAGCACTACGGGTTTTCCTGTTTTCAGCAGAGCCTGCAACAATTCTTTTTGGATAGCTGGTATTTCAATATTTGTGCGACTGGATGATTCACCAGTCATTTCAGCCGATTCGCCCAACGCTGCAACGATCACGTCGGCCTGGTTGGCAACAGTCAATGCCTCTTTTAATATTTCTGCAGCAGGCCGGCTATCGCGGCCCAGCGCTTTACCAAACATACCTGCGTTCACTTCAAATATGCTGTCTGCGTCCAGGTTCGAGCCCTTTGCATACAGGATCTTTGCATTGTTGCCAGCCACTTCCTTCAATCCTGCCAGCAGCGAAATGGATTTGGAAAAATCCGCTGCCACACTCCATGTTCCAGGCATATTCTCTTTTGTATCAGCAAGAGGCCCGATCAGTGCAATAGTTCCGCCTTTCTTCAGTGGCAGAATGTTATTATCATTTTTCAGCAACACAAAGCTTTGCGCAGCGATCTCACGGGCAGCTTTACGGTTTGCATTGGTGAATATCTCTGTTGCCGCTCTGTTTTCATCACAATAGCGGTAAGGATCTTCAAACAGACCGAGCTTGTATTTCGCTTCCAATATTCTCCTGCAAGCCATATCAATCTGCTGCATGGTCACTTTTCCTTCTTTCAGTGATTTGGCAAGTGTGGTCAGCATTCCCTCTCCCACCATGTCCATATCAATACCTGCATTCAATGCGCGGGCAGTAACGGTTTGCAGATCACCAATACCATGGTCAATCATTTCATTGATACCGGTATAGTCTGTTACTACAAACCCTTTGAACTTCCACTGATTGCGCAATACATCGGTCATCAGCCATTTATTGGCTGTGGCGGGTACTCCATCCACTTCGTTAAAAGAAGCCATTACACTTCCAACACCGGCATCCACGGCAGCCTTATACGGAGGAAAGTATTCATTATACATTCTTACATGGCTCATATCGGTTGTATTGTAATCGCGACCGGCCTCGGCTGCTCCATACAATGCATAGTGCTTTACACAAGCCATGATTGTGTTATTCTTTTTAAGGTCATCTCCCTGGTATCCTTTCACCATTGCTTTTGCAATCTGTGAGCCCAGGTATGCATCTTCTCCACTGCCTTCCGCAATACGGCCCCAGCGCGGGTCGCGGGCTATATCCACCATCGGGCTGAAGGTCCAGCAAATACCATCCGCACTTGCTTCTGCAGCAGCAATGCGGGCGCTTTTTTCAATCAAAGGCATGTCCCAGGTACAGGAAAGACCCAGCGGGATAGGGAATACTGTCTGATAACCATGTATCACATCCATACCGAAGATCAGCGGTATTTTCAGGCGGCTGTTTTCGACAGCCACTTTTTGCACGTCCCTGATCTTGGCTACCGACTTAATATTGAAGAGGCCGCCAACTTTTCCTTCTCTGATCTTTTTCGCAATATCTGAATTACTTGCCTGGCCGGTAGTTATATCACCAGCACCAGGCAGGTTTAATTGCCCTATCTTTTCTTCCAGTGTCATTTTCTTCATCAAAGATGTGATGAATGCGTCCATCTTTGCATCTTTTGATGTTTGTGCCTGCACCTGCACAAACGAGATCATCATTAACCCCGCCATTAACTTCTGTAACCTTTTCATTGTATTCTTTTTTATTTCATTAAATGAGGCTCGATAAGTTTTTTCCAAAGAATGTATCCTTTCCGGTTCATGTGAAGATTATCGTCAAGGAACAGGTCCTGCATCGGCTTGCCTTCACTGTCTACCATTTCTTTATATACATCAATAAAATCAGTGTTCTTCTGCTTTTGCAGAAAAGCTTTGATCAGGGAATTGCCTTCCTGCATTTTGCCCAGCAATAGCTGGCGGCTGGGACTGGGTTTCATGGAAATGAATACGATGGATGCCTGGGGCAATTTGCTTCTTATCAAGGTGAATAACTTCTGAAAGCGTTTCAGCACTTCCTGTGCTGTTACTGTATCAGACGATGCCAGGTCATTTTCACCACAATACACAATGATCTGCTTGGGTTGATAAGGGAACACGACAATATCTGCATAGCGGACCTGATCACGCAAGGTAGAGCCCCCAAACCCCCGGTTAATAATTGGATAAGAAGGGAAATAGTTCTGTACATCTTTCCATTTGGTAAAGGAAGAGCTGCCAATAAACAATATCGGGCTCACAGGAGGAGCATGCAGACTGTCCTGCCTCTTAAATGCGGCAAAGTCTTTTACATACGCTTGTGAAAACGATCTCAATCCTGCCACTAACAGGAAAATGAATAAAAAAATGTAGGCCGGCCTTCTTTTCGATTTCATACGCTTTAACGTTTTTGCAAATCTACGTTGCAATACTTTTTACTCTGCCTTCATCACTTTTGTACGTTCTGACACACCATTCTCATTAATAGCTTCTATCGTGAAATAATAAGATTTTTCCTTATCCATTACTTTGAACCAATACTCATTCGTATCATATACCATCACATTGTTATATAATTTATCAGGCTCCGTGCCGAAATAAATATTATACGCATACGCATTATTCACAGGTCCCCACTTGATCCAGGCATTACGTTTATCCTTTTCTGTACGCAATACAATAAACTGTTTTACCTGCTCTGGTTTTGTTCCATCCCCCTTTCCAAACACACGTAATCCGCTGATCGCAAATTTGCCTGTAGGCATATGTACATTTTCCAGCCTGATGAACCGTGCCTGTACAGGCTTTTCCAATTCCACATAATCGTGGGGTACATCTGTGCGGTTATTGCTTTTATCAACCAGGGTGGCCCATTTACGGCCATCTATTGAGTAAGACAACTTATACTGGTGAAAAGTACCAAGCTGTTTGCCCAAAAAAGAACTATCCACATCCTGGTCAGCATAATTCACCTGCACCGCATTTACCGTTGACACATTTCCCAGGTCTGTTTGTATCCATTCCCCCTTGTTGCCGGTGGCAGCACTCCAATAGGTTTTGATACTTTCATCCACAGCATTATTGGGATAATAGCTGCCCAGCGTGGATGACACCTGCACTGGCTTTTTATAGTTCAGCAGCATCCAGCCGGTGAACAGGCTTTTCAAATGATCTGCCGGGCCGTTGGGCAAATAATGAGGATAGTCGCCAAAAGCAGTATTGCAGTACATCACATCATCTTTATCAAAACCTGCAGGCCATATACCGATCCGTCTTTCAAAATTGTTCTTTACTGATATCGCAATGGTGGACACATGCCAGTAATTGTTATATACATCCTGGAAAGTAGCTCCATGCCCTGCTCCTCTTGCAAACCCGCCTGGCTTGAAACTGAACGGATCTGATTGCGCTGTGAACGGGCCTAATGGATGATCACCTACCACCACGCCATCTGCATAGCCGCTGAACTCCGTACCTGGTGCACCGTATTGCAAGTAGTATTTTTTGTTGTGTTTGGTCATCCATGCTCCTTCTATGAAGGGATCAAGAAATGTATCATCCATATATTCTCCAAATCGTTGCCAGCCATAGCGCCATGATTCCAGCAGGTACATTTCTTTTCGGGTACCGATTGGTTCCATTGTTTTACGGTTCAGTTCAATGCCATACAAAGGATAGCGGTTGCTGCTGCCATTGTACATATAAAAGCGACCGTCATCATCGGTGAAAAATGCAGGGTCCCATCCGCCGATGGAAAAAGAATCAACCAGAGGCTTCCATTCATCGGCTTTGGGATTGGTACTCATCCAGATGGTGAATCCGCTGGTGTAAGTGGAACCGAACACCAGCATGGTGTCGCCGATCACGCCCACAGCAGGTGCACATAATTCGTCATAACCTTCATTCCACGGCCGGAGAAATTTCCGGGAAATAAAATTCCAGTTCAGCATATCCTTGCTCCACCAATAGCCCCATTGGTTGGTGCTGAATAAATAGTACTCCCCTTTATACGTAACAATCACCGGGTCGGCAGTAGCGCGATGGCGGCCCCATTCGGAAAAATTGGGAATGGGCGTGTACCCATAATCGATATTAACAGGATTGCAATAGGTTTTTTGCTGGGCAACTATTCCTGACCGGGCAACAATTAAAAAGAAAATGAAAAAAATAATCCTTTTCATGTTTTTATTTTAATCCTGTGTTTATACGGGTATAGTATCGCCATGTGCGCTAAGGACCGCAAAGAGCTCAACGTTTGTCTTTGCGCACTTAGCGGCTCTTTGCGATATTTTTATTTCAAATTAATGCCTGTTTCTATTTTCTTAACCATGGGCTTTCAAATCCCAGTTTCTTTAATCCTTCCTGTATTTCCGGGCTGCTCATAAATAGTTTCCACAATAATCCTGACCGGTAATTCTCCATCATCACTACAACCGGTCCCTGGTCTATAGCCAAATAATGTGGCGGGTACCAGTTCGCTGTTTCACTGAACGCATCATAAAAACCATAGGGCCCCCAGAGCAGATCCTTCTTGTGAGTATACCAATTCCTCATTGCAGCCATTGATTGCTCAGGCGTATAAGGAAAAGAAGAAAGCGCTGCTGTAGGCGATATCACTCCCAGGTCATTCAATGTATCAGGGGCATGTGCTGCATAACCGGTTACTGAATAGCTTGCAGTAAGCCCCCAGCTCTCTGAGCTGTATCCTTTATATTTTTTGGGGTTGTCAACACACCACCGATAATTGATCAATGCCTGGTTGCGCGTTTCTTCTTCGTAGTTGCCATATTTATCTTTAAGCCCACGCGGATCAAGCCCCAGGTAAGAATAATGAGCCCAGAACAGCGGCCCTCCATGAGGAGGATTACCCTGGTAGTGCATGCCCAGTTTATATCCTCCATAAGATGCAGAGCTATCTTTTATCTTTCCATTCTCTGCCCATCCTTCATGATACACTTCGGCAGGCACTCCATGCGTTGGAGAGGAAGCAGCCAGAACATAAAGGATCAGGCATTCATTGTACCCATGAATAGGAAAATTCATTTTCCAGGCAACGGTCGGGCTCCAGTGCCAGTACAACACATTCTTCCCATTCCTGTACCAATCAAATTCAACGCTTTTCCATAGTGCATCCATACGGGATGCCAGTTTTTTCTCCGCCTCATTACCGCTTGCAAAATATTGCCGTGCACATAAAAGGCCCTGCAGCATAAAGGATGTTTCCACAATATCACCACCATTATCATTAGCACCGAAGGGTATCACTTTACCTGTTTCGCCATTCCACCAATGCGGCCAGGCACCATGAAAGCGATCTGCTGTTTCCAAAAAGTGTACGATCTTTTCCAACCGCTCCCGTCCCTGATCGCGTGTGATAAAACCTCTTTCTATTCCAACCAGCAAAGCCATTACGCCAAAACCTGCACCACCACTGGTAACGGTGCTCTTATCATTTTGAGGATAGATATTATCGACATGAAAACGCTCCCTGGCCAATCCGCTTGTTGGCTCTGCCCCATCCCAGAAATACTGAAAAGTCTGTTGCTGCACCAGCCTGAATAAAGCAGTATCGGAAAGCATCGAAGAATCTGCGTCTGCTTTACCCGCTGAAGCAGAAGAAGGCTGACTACCTGAGCCGCACGACAAGAGAATAAAAGCAGCAAGGACGAACGAAAGTATTTTCATATCAGTTTTGAATGAATTATAAATAAGGGGCTGTGAAACCAAGCGCACCCATACCAGTTTTTATTTCAGGGCAACTTGTAAACAAATTCCAAAGCAAACCACTCCGGTAGTTCTCTATCATGATAATGACCGGGCCCTGATCAATTGCAAGGAAAGAACCGGCAAACCAGGGGCTAGTCAATGAAAATGCATCAATAAATCCGTATTCTTTCCAGAGCTTATCACCCAACACATAATAAAAGAATTTCAATGCCTTCATCGATTCAACCGGGGTGAAAGGAAAAGATGATAAAGCAGCTGTTGGTGCTATAAAGCCTGCATCATTGGTAGGCGAACTGGCTTTATAACCACCTTCAATATCGCTGGCTGTAAGCCCCCATACAGAATCGCTATAGCCATATTTATTTGGATTGGCAACACAATAGCTATAATTGATCAGTGTATGGTTCTTTGTTTGCAGTGCGTAATCCGCATAGGCATCAACAAGATTGACAGGTTTAATACCCAGGAATGAATAATGCTCCAGGAACAATGGTCCGCCAAAATCGGGACCTAAAGGAAGCTGGATCCCAAAAAAGGTTTTGCCGTTTTTCATTCCTCCATTGGAAGCCCAGCCATTATCATATACAATTTTTGGAACAGCATGCGTAGTGGATGAGGCAGCCAGCACATAGGTGATCAGCGATTCATTCCATCCCCTGACCGGAAGGTTTATCTGCCAGGCTTTATCAGGGCTCCAATGCCAGTACAATACATTTTCATTGGTTTCTTTCCTGAACCAGCTCCATTCCACACGGTTCCAGATCACATTGATATCATTCCGCAGATCCGTTTCGGCAACATCTGCCCCATTAAAATATTGCCGCGCTGTAAGCAGGCCCTGTACCAGGTAAGATGTTTCAACCAGGTCTGCTCCATTATCGTTTGCACTAAAGGGAATAACATTTCCCGTTGTACCGTCAAGCCAGTGAGGATAGGCACCATGAAATGTCTTTGCGGTATTTTTCAGGAAACCAACGATCTTTTGCATTCTTGACAATCCATCTGCACGCGTCACGAACCCTCTTTCAATTCCTGTTACAATCGCCATAATGCCAAACCCTGATCCGCCTGATGTAACAAGGTTAGCATCTCCATTGCTTCTTTCCCTTGCAAGGCCGGATATTGGATGTGCAAAATCCCAGAAGTATTTAAACGTTTGCTGCTGCACTTTAGTCAGCAGTTCATCATCACTAAGAGTGGGAAATTTCCTGGAAGAATCAATTTTGGTAACAAAATCAATCTTTCCGGTTTCTGTAAGGCCAATGCCATCAGCCGATTTAAGGCTATTGGAAAGGGATACAGTAAATTTTGTAATAAATGGCAAGGCTGCAGAAGGCTTTATCAGCATAATGCTGTCGTTATTTGAATACGTAACACTGAACGTATAAGCTGTGCCTTCCTTACTGCGGAAACTTATTCCGGCATTGATTGAGTTACGGTCAACCGGTGCATTAAACCTGAATTGGAGTTGAGCATTCTGAGGGTCGATGGAGTAATAAATATCACTGGCCGGCAGGTTATTCAATTTCTTTTCAGCAAGCCTGAATGGAGCAGGTGGCGGCGGTGGCGGTTCCGGAGAGGAAGAACCTTTGCCACAGTTGGTAAAAACAAAAACTGAGCACATCCCTATCATCAATAGTCGCATTGCACTATTCATTTATTATTCCTGTTTTAAGCAATTAAAGATCCTGATGACTGTATCTATTCATTAACCGAACCAACAAATTTACAGTAATCTCAGTGGTTAGCCGGATGAGGATCCGTTAAAAACTTACCAAGACTGATCATTTGTTTACGGCTTTCTTCGGGATAAACTTTTATGTAATGTGTTCTCATCGAAACCGCTGTTGCTGCATCTGCGCCTTGCAGATATACAGCGATAGCATGTGATTGTTGTTTTGGTAAATGGCAATCAATACAATTCTGTGTAATGCCAGGCCCGATGCTTGCACTCATTTTGCAGAAATTGTTTTTCTCTTTTGTATGGCAGTTCATACAACGCTGCGAAAACAAAGCCAACTGCCCTTTTTCATTCTTGTGTGTATCATGGCAGGTGTTGCAGGTCATCTGGCTCATGGTAAAGCATTTGCTGGCTGCCAGCAAGCCAAGCTGATTACCATGCACGTCTATATCGGCTGCATTGCGGCCAACAGTATCAAAGGAAAAGTAATCTGTTAGCTTGCCTCCGGATTCATAAGAAAACGAAGGCTGTGTTTTATCCAACCGGCCGCCATGGCAAAGTGCGCAAAGGTCAAGGCTTTGCTGACGCGAAAACCTGGCAGGGTCTACTATATATCTGGCTGTTGTATCAACAGGATGCTGTTGCTGGTATTCTACATGCCTTCCGCCGGGGCCGTGACATTTCTCACATCCTATGGTCAGCAATAATTGTGATCTGTCAAATTCCTCCGGTATTTTTCCGGGTTCAGATATTGTTTTTGCAAATGTGGCATGGCATTCCAGGCAGCGGGAAGTGATTGGCCTGTTAAACACGATGCGATTGGGGAACCCCGGACTGTTTGACCATTGATCAGCCGGCCCAAAATAACTTATCGGCAATTGAAAGAGCCGGCTCTCCATCCAGTACAGGTATGTTTGCCCTTTGTTGCCAGAGCCAACCACTATATCAAACCGGCGGCTTTTTGTTTCTTTCCCATCTTCATACGCTACCTGGTAAAGGGAACTATCCCTTTTTTCCATCATGATCTTTGCGTGCCGGGTATAGATGAACTCATTTTGCCCGGCATCAAAACTGCCTTTAATATTTTTTGCCGATGCAAATTGCGTGCTGCTGAAATGCCCGCTGCGGATATGATCTTCATATATCTCCTTATGGCAATTCGCACATACTGCCGAGCCAGTAAATACTTCCCCGCTGGCGTCTTTTATCGTGGTGCTTTCTTTTTCCTTATTCCCGGTGCATTGAATGAGGAGGAATACAGCTAATACGATCACGGCAAGTGTTATGACAGTACGCCGGTGAATAGTCATTTAAAAAATCTTTACAGGCTAAAAAATAAAAAGATTGTTCATGGGCATGAACAATCTTTTTATTATCAAGCGGTTTTATTTTTTGCTGTTAAACAATTCTGTAACCTGGGCCGCACTTAATGCCTCTCCGTATAAACGGAACTGATCGATAGCGCCATTAAAGTTGCCCATCCAGCCATCAGGTGTTTTTCCCACGGCATAGTGACCAGGGCCACCTACTACCAGGCCGGCACTTTGGGAGAAATCGGGAACTCCATTATCGTTATTGAATTTGCCGGAAACGGCTGTGAATTCTACAGCATCAATATAGAGTTTCAGCATTGAAGTAGTTGCATCAAAGCTGAATACCAGGTGGTGCCATTGGTTATTGAGCACTTTAGGCAACCTGTTAGCCTGAACATACTCAAACCATTGGTCTCTTAAATAGAACTTGGCTGCCGCAAGATCTGTACTGCTGGGATTACCTGCATCTTCAAATTCCAGGAACATATCCATGCTTGTCCAGATATCTTTTGTAGTTGCAAGGCCAAACGCAAACGAAGTACCTGCTCCGCCAGGGTTAGGTCCATTTTTCTTTATCCAGAAAGAGACAGTGAAGCTCTTGGTTTTTTTAAAATCGTTCGCTGAGGGATAAACGATATAACCGTTAGTGCCGCCTTGAAAACCCTGACCACTTATTCCCGGCACGTATGTTATGTTATTATCCGTTCCGAAATTGGCGCGTATGCTATCCACGTTGGTGTTTTCATACGCGGCATAAAATTTCAAAGGCCCGCCGGGAGGATTTGTGTCCTTTGGATAGTCGCCTAACACAGGACGTTTTTCTTTTTGACAACCTACGGCTGTCAATACAATTGCCAAAGCCAATAAAATACTTCCGGCAATTCTTTTATCGTTGAACATAATTTTAAGTTTTATGGATGAACGGTTAAATAAACAGGCCACTGCTGAAACAGCAGCCTGTTATAATAAGGCCTGTTACCATTCAGGGTTTTGCTTCAACACCCCTCCTGACAAATCAATTGCTTTTTGTGGTATGGGATAATACCTGCACCGGTTGGTGTAACCCAGCCCTCCCAATACAGACAGAGCATCGCCCCATCTTACCAGGTCATAGAAACGGTAACCTTCCATAGCGAACTCAAAACGTCTTTCCGCTTTGATGGCTGTACGCATTTGCGCCTGATTCACATAAGCGATCTTGGGCACGATCAGACGGGCAGGGCCCAGGTTGCCACTGGCTCTGTTCCGGATCAATTCCAGGTTAGCTTCTGCTGTAGGCCCATCGTTCGATTCGTTGGCAGCTTCTGCCAGCATGAGTATTACATCTGCATAGCGGAGTATGCGGTGATTGATCCAGCGGGCAGCACCATTTGCATTGATCATGCCTGTGAAAGCACGCATTCCAGGATCGGAGTATACTTTTTTGTTCCAGTATTTTTGTGCAAAGCCTGTAGAGCCTTCGGGGTCACTGTAGGCAGGCAGGACAGCCCCATAACCACCTTCTGCAGTACCTCCGTCAGACTGACCGGAGAAAAGAACGGTTTTCCGTTTGCGGGGATCGGTATTATCCCACGCATTCACAAGATTATCTGTAGGAGTGTTCCATCCCCAACCCAGGTTCCATTCAATCGGGGCTCCATTACGTCTTATATTCTGACAGGTACCCCACTGATTTCCATTATCCACTTTGTCATTGCTTTGTCCGTTTTGCCCTACCCAGCATTGCGTTTCAAAAATCGATTCAGGTCCATTTTTACCTCTACCATCGGTACCATCTGTCCATATATCTTTAAAATCAGGTGTCAGCGAATACACATTAGACGCGATAACCTCATTGCAAAGAGCAACAACCCGGCCCCAGTTCTGACGGAAGAGATAGGTTTGCGCCCATAAAGTATTAGCAGATCCTTTGGTAAGCCTTCCATCATAACCCGCACCATATTCGCTTGTATACAATGGCAATAACTGTGAGGCTGCTTGCAGGTTTGAATCAATGAACTCATACAACCGGGTCACGGTCGATTTCGGTCTGATACCATCTGAGGGATTAATGATCTTGTAATTGATCAATGGCACTTCACCATAAGTCTTCACCAGTTCAAAATAAGCGTAAGCCCGGAAAAACAGAGCTTCTCCCACATTACGCAAAGACGCAGGATCTGTTACTTTAAGAGAATCGGCCGTATGCAATGCATTATTCGCTGCATTGATCATGGCATAATGGTCATTCCAGTACGTATTCGGTGCCCAGTCATCTTTTACATACTGAAATGTTTCAAATTCTGTGTTCACCTCTTTACCGTCATTGATATCACTTCCTTTCTGGGCATCATCGTCACGGATGCTGTGAAAGTCCAGCCACACCAATTCAGAAAATCCGGAGTAGGTACGCAGAATATAATAGATGCCAAATACCTGTCCTTCCAATGCACCCTGATGCAGGTCGTCCAATGTAGATTGTAAAGGTTTGCGGTCAAGGAATTTCTTACATCCTGATATTCCGACAAAGAGCGGGAGCAAAAGGATCAACAACAGCCCCCAATAATAATTTTTATTTATTTTCATAATAAATCAGTTTAAAGGGTTAAAAAGTAATATTGAGGCCGATAGTGCTCACTACAGGAATTGCTCCGCCTGCATTATCGTATCCGAATGCAGTAGCGTCACCACCAAACTCAGGTGTATAACCCAGGTTATGTTTCCAGGTCTTCAGGTTTTGCACATTCACAAACAAGCGCAGGTTCTGAACCCTCAGCTTAGACAGCATATTCTTAGAGAAATTATATCCCAGTTGAATGTTTCTGAGCCTGAAATAACTTCCATCTTCAATGTTATAGGTAGATCCGTTATAGTTGAAACGGTGTCCCTGTCCGAGGATCGGCGTCCAGTTGGATGTACCTTCTCCATGCCACCTGCCCAGTTTTTCAAGTGGATAGTTCACACGTTGGAAAGGAGATTCCAGTGAGCCCCATGTTCTGAATACTTCATTACCATAAACACCGATCATGTCAATACCCAGGTTAAATCCTTTCCAGGTAAGATTGATGGAAGTACCATAAGTGAAATCAGGTGTAGGATTACCAATGAAAGTTCTGTCGTCAGCAGTTATTTTTCCATCCGGACCTTTTCCATCCGGGCCATTGATATCAGCAAATTTCAGATCGCCGGGGCCGTATGCACCTATTGCAGAAGCATTAGGAGAAGCCAGGATATCCGCATAGGACTGATAAATGCCTTCCACTATATAACCATAGAAAGATCCGATAGGATGTCCTACCTGTGTGCGGCTTTCTGCACTTCCATTGTTCTGGAAGCTTCTGGAAAGATAGCCGGTAGGCAGGTCTTTACTTAAACTAAGTACTTTGTTTTTCAGGAATGTGATATTACCAGATACTTCCAACCGCAGATCACTGCTGAAATTCTCTGTCCACGTAGCGGAAATTTCTTCACCCCAGTTCCTGATGCTACCACCATTCTCCAGTTTGTTTTTCAAACCGATAGCTGTCCTGTCAACATACGTCATCAGGTCATTGGTTTTCCTGTTGAAATAGTTCGCTTCAAAATGCAGCCTATTCTGGAATGCATTCAGCTCAACGCCTATTTCATAGGCAGATACTGTTTCCCATTTCAGATCAGGATTGGCAATATAGTCTTCGTTGGCAGCAGTGAAAACATTAGTACCGAAAACGGCATTAGATCCTGTAGTAAGATTAGGATAGAAAGGATAGTTAAGCGGAGTTCCATCCAGCCTTGAAGCTGTCTGGTTGCCCAGTACACCAACTGATCCCTTTAATTTCAGGAAATTGAAGATATGTTGTCCCTGCATGAAATTTTCCTTGGAGATATCCCATGCTGCACCGAGCGCCCAGAATTTCTGGTTACGGTTCTTTTCAGGGATTCTGGAAGATGCATCATTACGGAAGGACGCATTCAGGAAATACGTGTTCCGGAAGCTATACAATGCCCTTGCGAGATAGGAAACAGTAGTGTATTCGCTCTGGCTGGATGTGCTGGATGTAGTGGAAGGATCTTCAAAACCGTTTGACATATACCAGAAACGCTCGTCATTCGGAATAGGAACACCAGCAGATCCGGTTTTCTGACTGATCTTACCGGTTCTGTTGAAATTACCATAATAATAAGTAGTAAAACCACCGGTAGCTGTAAGGCTATGCTCACCAAATGCTTTCTTGAATGTGAGCACATGGTCCTGCTGATATTTTCTCCAGGTTTGATCATCTTCCTGAACTTTTGTTACCGGGCTGTATAGCTCAGGCACATCGGTTTTAGGATTGTATGCGTAATACAGCGGAGTGTACTGACGCTTATTCAGATTGCTGATATCTGCATAGAAAGTTGATCTGAAAGTAAAGTATTTCAGGAAATTCACTTCAGCATAAATGCTTCCTACGTTCCTGAACTCAATACCTTTAACTTTATTCCATTCATTTTCCACTCTCAGCAATGGGTTCACCACACCTGAGTTTTGAAGACCTACGTCCAATGCTGAATATAAATTCATATAAAGGCTGTCTCCGCCATAAGGATCTTTTACAAAGAACTGTTTAGTGCCGGAAGATACCTGCGGCATTACTTTTCTTGCATCATCCAGTACAGTAGTAGCATCATAAGGATTTTCCTGCCTTGAAGAATTTAACACCACGCCCACTTTAATGGCTTTGCTCACTTTGAATTCATCCGTAAATGAAAGTTGCATTTTTTTCAGGCGCTCATGTTTGATAATGCCTTCGTCAGAGAGATAACCCAGGCCAAGGTTGAACCTGTTCTTGTCTGTACTTCCGGAAATACTCAGGTTATTATTATTGAAATTGCCGGTCCTGGTAACAGCATCTATCCAATCTGTATTTGCTGTGAGGCCTGTATAATCATAAGGAGTAGTAATTCCATCAAATGCTCTTTCTTCAGCAAACAGCGTTGCAAATTGTTCTGCATTCGCCAGCTTGATCTTATCCACGAGTTTCTTGGTACCCCAACTGGTATTGAAATTCACTGTCACCTGCCCTGCTTTTGCTTTTTTGGTAGTAATAGCGATAACGCCAGTAGCGCCTTTTACACCGAATATGGCAAGAGAAGAAGGATCTTTCAGAATTTCGATTGATTCGATATCGTTAGGGTTGAGATAATCAATATTGTCATTGAAAATACCGTCCACTACATACAGGGGATGCACCTGGCCGATACTTACCGTACCACGGATACGGATATCGGGGGCCTGACCGGGTGTGCCTGAGTTTACAACAGAAAGACCGGCCACTTTTCCCTGCAAAGAAGCGATCGGGTTAGTGTTAGGCTTATCAGCCACGTCTTTACCCGCTACTTTCACAATGGAACCGGTGAGGTCTCTTTTGCTGGCGGTACCATAACCGATCACCACTACCTGATCGATCTGCTTCACAGCAGGTACCATTTTTACATCCACCACGGTGCGGCCGGCAATAGCCACTTCCTGTGTTTCGAAGCCGATAGTGGAAATGATGATCGTGGCATTATCACCAACAGTAAGGGAGAATTCGCCGTTATTGTTGGTGGTGGTGCCA
>DATAJQ010000175.1:0-17721 GCA_036262095.1 Chitinophagaceae bacterium
ATATTCCACCACATCTGTTCTTTCCTGGTTGGAAGAGTCGATCCTGCGCTTGATGGCCAGGGCTTCCACCGGGTCGATAGCCGGGTTGCGGATGATATCTTCCAGGTGCCATTGCACAGTATCGATCCAGTTTTTCAGGTACAGCAGGTGTTCAAGTTTATCCTTGGGATAGGGGTTATTGATGGCCGTATCTACATTATCAGCGACATGATAGTCGGCGATGCTTTTTTCAAAAATGGCATTGGAAAGAGAGCTTATCATAATAACGGTTGAAATTCCTTAGTGCGCCAAAGATACATTCCAAATGGTAGATCGGGGAGAATTATCAGGTACTTAAAAAACAACCCAGCCTTTGGGGCCGGGTTTACTGCTAACAAGCTCATATCGCTTAAATAGTTGCTATCAATAACAGGAGTTCAACAACTGTATGTCCCTAAAACATCGCAGTTATTTTCTGCCACCATGGTTTTTCCTTTTTAGGGTAAAACAGCGGGTAGGCTGTATGTGCCTGAATTTCCTGCAGGATATCCTGTTCCAGTTGCATTTTTTCTGCGGCTGTTAATTGTTGTTCAGAAGTAGTGCAGGAGAGCCAGGTCTGTATCTGTCTTGTTTCGGCGGGCAATGCTTCACCATTAATGTATCTCTCCAGTTTCCGATGTAAGATCTCTGTTTTCATAATGTTCTTTTAGGTAAGAAGTAATAGGGTATCTGTCACAAATCATGTACGTCATTAATCCAGTTTGGCGGCTACCATTTGCAGAAGCCATTTCATACTGGCCATGTTCAATGCATGATTCTTCGGTCCTTCATTGGAGATGGTGTGTTGCCTGGTCAATTCGGAGGCAGTGGGTGCGGATTGTCTTTGTTGTACGGGTTTGCGCGCATTTTGTAAAGCTTCTGCGCTGAAGCCTTCGGTAATTTGTTTTTCCACCAGTTCGGTGTAATCGTCATTCTCCAGTTTCTCGTTCAGGCATTCAACCACACTTCTTCTTACGGAAGTATATAAATGCTGTGAAACGGAGAAGTTGGCCGGCCATTCATGTCTTTTTTCCCATAGTTCAATAAAGATGTTTTTTACAATCTGGCGGGCATCATTGGAAGAGTGTAATTTTTTAAGACTGTACGTGTACAAACTATACCAATAACGACGATACAGTTCTTCAAAAGCTTCTGTGTCGTTTGATAAGAGGCGATCAATCAGTTCCTGATCGGATGTAAATGTCCTGCTCATGGGTAGGGTACCATTTTCGTTAACAATTCAGGAGATTGGAATTGTTTTCTTCGCAGGAATTGGGTGTGAAAAATCTGACGCTAAACTACTCAACGGTTCTAATCCTTGCAATAGTTTGAAACGAAAGTTGTCAACATCGGATTTTTACGATTACCGGTTGTTTCTTAAAATATTGGACACACAATGAGTATCAGATCGCTGCATTGTATGCTATAAATTCCAAAATTTGTGCCACCGGAATGCTTTAAACCGGTCAGAAAGGCCGGCAGGTCACCTAACTGGTTCCGTATCACCAGAATAAAAAACCTGTCATTTTTATTTTATTAACAATGGGGGAAGGGGCTGAATTTATGTCAGTAAGTATGGTGCTTATTGCAGTTCGCTAAGTTCCAGCCAGCGCATTTCCTTTTCGTCTAACAATTGTGCTATCTCCCCGATGCGGTTGGCCAGTTGCTGCACTTCTTCAAAGGGAAGATTACTGCTATTGAGTTTTGCACTGATCATTTCTTTTTCTTTGGCAAGCTCACCTAATTCTTTTTCGAGCGATTCAAATTCCCTTTTTTCTTTAAAGCTGAGCTGCCGTTTATTCGCAGCGGGAGCAGGAGTTGCGGGCTTTACAGTTTCCTGTTTGGACGCAGGCTTATTTTCCCCTTTTGATTGTTCCAGCCGGTATTGAGTATAGTTGCCGGGGAAATCACGTACTACTCCGTCGCCTTCAAACACAAATAAGTGATCTACCAGCCTGTCCATAAAATAACGGTCGTGCGATACAATAAGCAGGCAGCCGGGAAACTCGCTAAGGAAATTTTCCAACACGCTTAAGGTAGGAAGATCAAGATCATTGGTTGGTTCATCCAATACAAGAAAGTTGGGATTGCGGAATAAGATAGATAATAAGTGCAGCCTCCTTTTTTCCCCACCACTTAATTTGCTGATATAAGTGTATTGCTTGTCGGGATCAAATAAGAACAGTTGTAAAAACTGCGCTGCTGTAAGCGAACCTCCACTTGCAAGGGGAAAATTTTCCGCAATATTCTTTACAAACTCGATCACCCGCATGTCTTCCTTCACTACCAGTCCCTGCTGTGAATAATTACCAAAAATCACCGTATCACCTACATTGATCTTTCCGCTATCGGGGTCTTCAATTCCCTGGATGATATTGATAAATGTGGATTTACCTGCTCCGTTCTTTCCTACTACTCCAATGCGTTCACCTTTGGAAAAAGTGTAATCAAATCCTTTCAGGATGATCTTATCACCGAAATTTTTATACACTTTTTTCATCTCCACCACTTTCCCTCCAAGCCGGTTCATTTTCATTTGCAGCTCCAGTTGCTGATCCTCTACCCGCTGCTTTGCTTTCTTTTCCACTTCATAGAAGTTATCCTGCCGGCTTTTTGATTTGGTGGTACGCGCTTTTGGCTGTTTACGCATCCATTCCAGTTCACGGCGGTAAGTGTTACGGGCCTTATCTATACTGGCACTCTCATTTTCTATCCGTGCTGCTTTCTTCTCCAGGAAATTTTCATAATCTCCTTTGTGTACATAGAGATTGCTTCCTTCCAGTTCCCATATCTCTTCACAAACGGCATCGAGGAAATAGCGGTCATGTGTAACCAGCAGCAGTGTTACGTTTTCTTTATCGAGATAATGCTCCAGCCATTCCACCATTTCCACATCGAGGTGGTTGGTGGGTTCATCCATGATCAGCAATACATGTTTATGTTCAAAGCCGATATCGATCAGTGTTTTGGCTAATGCTACCCTTTTTCGCTGGCCTCCGCTCAATGTTTTCACCGGTTGTTGCAGATGATGGATATTGAGCTTGCCTAATATTTGTTTCACCTTTGCATCAAAATCCCAGGCGCCTAATTCGTCCATTTTTACGATGGCTTCAGTGAGCCTGTCCACATCATTTTCTTCACTGATCACTTCAAATTCCTTAATGGCTTTGATCACAGGGTGATTGTGAAAGAAAATATTATCGAGCACTGATTTATTTTCATCAAACTGCGGCTCCTGTTCAAAAAGTACCACATCCACATCCTTATTGATCCATACTTTGCCGGCATCGGCAAACTCTTTTCCTGCCAGTATCCTTAATAAAGTGGATTTACCGGAACCATTGCGTGCCACCAGGGCAATTTTATCACCTTCTTCTATATGAAAGGAAATTCCCTGGAAAAGTGGTTGTATACCATAACTCTTGGCCAGGTTCTCTACAGAAACATAATGCATAACGCAAATATAGATGATCGCAGGAGAGTAAGTATGGCATAGTTTTTTACACTTATACAGTATAAAGCAAATCTTATGGCAACCAACTTAGTAGAAACGATACAGCAAACCCTCGGCTATCCTGTATTGAAAAAAATAGATCCTAATAAGCAGGAGCCCAAGAATGAGGATGATCCGAATGCCCCGCATGAATTAGGGCAGGCCGCTATCCCGGCGGTGCTGGCTGCGATGTACAAATTCAGCCAAACGGAAGAAGGGGATAATCAATTGCTCGAAGCGGACCCCGACACGGGGGCTTTGCAGATGGTATTTGAAAAAAAGGAAAACGTGGCAGTAGATAAAGTTGCCCGCTATGCAGGTACTTCTCCGGAAGAAGCCAGGATTGCGATGGAAAGGATTGCTGCCGAAGCAGTCAAATTTGTACAGGAGGGAGTGAAAAATAATCCTGCCCCCGACAAAGTGAAAACTTTTTTAGGCGATCAGCGGCATAATATACTGGTGTATCTGCCGGCGGCCATGCAAATGGGATACCTGTTGGGAGATAACACTATTGATGACCGTACCAATAAAATGGAAGGGCCTATCTCCAATTTTCTGCATAAAATAGAAGATAAGCTGGATACCTGATTCAGCTGCCGGCAGTAATAAAAATGATCCCGCAGATGATCAGAACGAATATCAGGATCAGCCAGATTTTTCTTTTTTCCCAGTAATCGCTCGTTTTGCGTGCTTTCACAAAATGATCGATCTTTTCATGGAGTGTATTGTCGGAAATATGCAGGTATTTCAGACGGTCTGTAATGCGGGGAATAAGTTTATAGGCCAGGGGATGGGTGGTATTGAGTGTCGTTAATATGATCTGGCGATTGATATCTGGTTGGTTGAAACTGTTCAGCCGCTGAATGGTATCTTCTGAAAGCAGGTCTTCCAGGTAATGATGAAGGCCTTCCTGGTCCATACGGTGCACATCCAGCAGGTGTACATATTTATCCAGTTCCAGCAGTTGTTTTAGTATGTTTTCGGGAGTTATGGGGCCTTGGGTGTTACGTTTGCCCATGCTGTGTGCATACCAGCGTTGTTGGAGATACTGGTCTTTGAGATTTGTATTGCTCAGCACTTCATACGCCTCTTTTATTTCTGAGAACTGTGCCACAGCATACGCTTCATTATTATTTTTATCAGGATGGTATAACTGCGCCAGCCGGCGATACGCTTTTTTTATATCGTCGGGCGAGGCGGAAGTAGGCACTTCAAGGATGGCATAGTAGTCTTTCAATTTCACCGGCGGCGAAGATAGCCAAAGTGGGGGATTGGTGGATGGCGGCCTATCCCAGGTATTTTCCAAAAAACTCAATCGTCCGCTTCCATGCCAGCTTTGCTGCTGCTTCATTGTAACGGGTAGGTGCTGTATCATTGTGGAAAGCATGGTTGGCACCTTCATATACATAGATCTCGTAAGGGATGTTGTTTTTCTTCAACGCCTCTTCATAAGCAGGGATGCCGGCATTAACCCGCTCGTCGAGGCCGCCATAATGAAGCTGAATGGCAGCTTTTATTTTGGGTACATCAGCCGCATCGGGCTGGCGGCCATAAAATGCCACGGCAGCTTTTAAAGAAGGTACGTTCACTGCAAGACTGTTGGCCATAGCACCACCCCAGCAAAAACCGACGCAACCATATTTGCCATTGCAGTCATTGCGGGTAGCGAGGTAGTCAAATACCCTGATAAAATTCTGTAAACTATCCTCTGCTTTCAGTTGCTGGAATTTGGTGCGGGCCTCATCTTCATTGGCCGGTGTGCCACCCAGCGGCGCAAGTGCATTGGGTGCGATAGCCAGGTAACCGGCCTGCGCCGCGCGGCGGGTTACGTCTTCAATATGGGCATTCAATCCGCGGTTTTCATGGATCACCACCACGGCAGCATATTTCTTTTCTGCTTTGGGTCTTGCCACATAAGCCTGCATTTCGCCGTTAACGCCGGGATATTTAATGTATTCGGTGAACAGGTCCTGGGCAGGCGTAACAGCTGCATTTGCCTGGTTCACCTCTATCAATGGCAATACAGACAGTGCTGCTGCTGTGCTGCCGGTAAGCATGATCAGGCGGCGCAAAAATTCCTGGCGGGAAAGTGGGGCATGTGTGTACTCATCGTAGAGGTTGATAATACGCTGGTCCATATTATAGGCATTTTAGATATGGAAGTTAAGACTTTGATTGTTAAAATTTTTTGGTAAATGTTTTCATAACAATGTGTTCCTGGCTCACCATGTGCAACCTCATGGCATAATAATGGCTCTTTTTACACAAACGATTGTTTTGATCTTTTGGGTACACTTTTTATTGGCTATTTGAAAACTATAAATCTTTTTACATGAAACGATTATTTACCATCCTGGCGGTTTCCTTATCCCTGGTTCTGGGTGCATCAATGAAGAACACAGCTTCTGCCCAGGTCGGGGTGGGGGTACAAATAACCTACCAGGATTTTTATGATCAGCTTAGCCCTTATGGCCGTTGGATGGAATATCCTGAATACGGATATGTGTGGATGCCGAATGTAGGCGCCGATTTCCGTCCTTACAGCACAAATGGTCACTGGGTCTGGTCTGATGAGTATGAATGGATCTGGGTTTCAGACTACAGTTGGGGTTGGGCTCCCTTCCACTATGGCCGCTGGTTCCAGGACCCGATGTATGGCTGGATGTGGATGCCTGGCTATGAATGGGCTCCTGCCTGGGTGGCCTGGCGCGATGGCGGTGATTATTATGGATGGGCACCTCTGCGACCCGGCATAAGCATTGGGATCAATTTTTCCATTGGCAGCTACAATCCCCCGATCGATTACTGGTGCTTTGCACCCCGCAGGTATATTGCTTCACCAAGAATTTATAATTACTGCTTACCTGCAAGGCAGAATGTAACGATCATCAACAACACAACGATCATTAATAATTATGGCCGCCGTGGCAACAATATATTCGTGACCGGCCCCCGCCGTGGTGATGCAGAAAGATATGCAGGTAATATCCGTTCCGTACGCTTCCGTGAAGTGAACTCTCCGGGCAGGGCAAGAGTACGTAATAATGAGGTCTCCTTTTACAGGCCAAACATTCAGCGTGATAATGACAGGAATATTGCACCGCGTAATTTCGACCGGTACAATGGCAATGGCGGACGTGATAATGCAGGTACCGGCTGGAGGCAAAACAACCCACGTACAAGAGATGATAATGCGGGCACAGGCTGGAGGCAGAATAATCCGCGCCGTGATAATAATGATAACAATGCAGGCACCGGGTGGAGGCAAAATAATCCACGCACGAGGGTGAATGATAATGGCAATGCCAGGGCTAATACAAATCCTGTAAGGGATAATAATAATAATAATAACGAAGGCACTGGCTGGAGACAAAACAACCCGCGTACAAGAGATGATAACAACGGTACAGGTTGGAGACAGAATAATCCGCGCAACAACGATAATAACAATCGTGTCAGCGAACGGAGGGATGTTCAGCAAAGACCGGCCGACCGTCAACCTGATAGGCAAATATTTGAAAGGAGACAGAATAACAGTAATACGGAAAGGCGTATGAATGTAGAACGCCCTTCCCGTCAATCAGCTCCGCAGATGAACCGTGATCAGCGTCCCATGCGGCAAATGGAAAGCCGCCCTATGAACAGGGATAGAGGTGAACAGAGAGGTGGAGGAAGAAGAAGAGATCAATAAGTAAACATTAAATAGCAAATGCCCCGCTGATGCGGGGCATTTTAGTTCCTCATACATCCGTACCTTTAAATGTATCAATCCCCTGAAAGTGAAAATACTCTGGACCTACCTCAAACCTCAGCGCTGGCTTATTATCTTCTCACTTGTGCTTGCAGGAGTGGCGCAGCTCTTAACACTGGTAGACCCCTTGATATTCGGAAAAATAGTGGACGATTATGCCGGTAACAAAGGGCATAAAACAGAACATGAACTGGTGAATGGTGTGTTGTTCTGGCTGGGTATTGCTGTGGCAGTGGCCTTATTGGGCCGGCTGGCAAAAACATTCCAGGATTATGTGATGCGCCTGGCCGTACAAAAATTCGGCATGCAGATATTCAATGATGGCCTGCGGCAAACGCTGCGCCTTTCTTTTCAGGAATTTGAGAACCAGCGCAGCGGTGAAACACTTTCCACTTTGCAGAAAGTGCGGACGGATACAGAACGGTTCATCAATTCATTTATCAACATACTTTTTTCTTCCATCATCGGCATTGGCTTCCTGATCTGGTATGCCATTACCAAACACTGGATGCTGATACCCGTGTTTCTCATCGGTGTAGTGGTATTGGGAGGGTTAACGGGACTGCTGAGTAAAAGGATCAAAACGATACAGCGTTCCATTAACCGGGAAACCAACCAGATGTCTGGAGCTATTACTGAATCATTACGGAATATTGAACTGGTGAAAAGCCTGGGGCTTACTTACCCGGAGATCAAACGGCTGCGCTTGCAAACACAAAAGATCTTTGATCTTGAAATGCAGAAAGTAAAAAGGGTGAGAACACTTTCTTTTTTGCAAAGCGCTTCCCTCACGCTGTTGAAGCAATCCATCCTGTTCATTTTATTATGGCTTATTTTCCGGAAAGTGCTTACAACAGGCGAACTGATCAGTATGCAGTTTATTTCCACCACTATTTTCGGACCCTTGCAGGACCTTGGCAATATCATTCTTTTTTACCGCGAAGCGGAAGCATCTCTTTTAAGTTTTGACAAGTTGATGAAGAAGCCGGTGGAAGCAAGGCCGGAAGAACCTGTTGCCCTGGGTGTGCTGGAAACCTTGCGTTTTGAGAATGTTGTTTTCAAACATTCCACTGCAGCACAGAATGCGATCGATGGAATTTCCTTTGACGTGAAAAGCGGTGATACGATCGCGTTTGTCGGTCCTTCCGGTTCCGGCAAATCCACGCTGGTGAAGTTGCTGGTAGGACTGTACCGCCCGGTAAGCGGTGCTGTTTATTTTAATGATATTCCTTCCGGCGATATACGTTATAATGAAATGCGTCGGCAGATCGGCTTTGTAACACAGGAAACACAATTGTTTTACGGCACCATCCGCGATAATCTTTTATTTGTAAAGCCAGATGCCACACAGGAAGAAATGATGGAAGCGCTTCATAAAGCATCGTGCGACAACCTGCTCCGGCGGTCGGAAAAAGGGTTGGACACTATGTTGGGTGAGGGCGGCATGAAACTTTCCGGTGGCGAAAAGCAACGCATCGCAATCGCACGGGCCCTACTCCGGCATCCGAGATTGTTGATATTTGATGAAGCCACTTCTGCGTTGGATTCCCTTACAGAGGAAGCCATCACTGAAACTATAAAAGAGATATCACAGCAAAGGGACCCTATCACGATCATGATCGCCCACCGGCTTTCTACCATCATGTATGCCGATACGATCTTTGTACTGGAAAAAGGGAAGATCGTGGAAGAAGGCACGCATGACCACCTGGTGGAAAAAAGAGGATTGTATTATGCCATGTGGCGGCAGCAGATAGGGGAACGAAGAACAGACGTGGTCATTCAATCTGCTGATGAAGCGCTGGAAGAAGAGGAAGAGTAAATCAGGCAGCTTATTTGCATAAGAATATAAAAGCATTGTATGAGAATTATCGTTTTTATGACCTGCCTGGTATTTATTGCCTGCAATAATCCTTCGTCAGTACCGGAAGCAAAGGAAGAAGCCAAAGACACTGCACCTCCACCATCTCCTATCCCGGAATCGGCAATAAAGAACATTCAGCAAGACAGTACTATTCATTTTGTATTTGAGCCTGGTGCTGATTCAGCAGTAGGCAAGGGGCACCTCGATAAAAAAGGTGACCCTGTTATCTGCTACATAGAAGTGGAGAAAGGTAGAAAGATCAGTGGTAGAGTGATCCCCGATAAAGAAGGAGCGAATATCCGTTTCAGTCATATCTATATGCCGGATGGAAGTTCGGATGGGCCATTTGGCCAGACAATTGAATATAAAGCAAAGCAAAAAGGGCTTTATCGGTTATTCATCGGCCCCAACATGATGGCGGGTGACCCGGAGAGCACAGATTTTACAGTAGTGATAAAAATAGGACTGTAACATTTTAGAATGTTGCTTCGTTATATTGGGAATTATAGTTTATTGTGAAAATAAAACTTCTACTCCCAGCCTTTTTGTTTATCCCTTTACTTGTACCCGCGCAGCACAAGATACAGGATATCATAACCCAGGAATATGAAAAGGGGCATTTTAGCGGCGCTCTGTTATATGCAGACGGAAACCATCTTTTAAAAATAAATAAGGGACTGTCGAATATTCAATTTGGCGTAGAGATCAATGATAAAACCCGCTTTCCGATCGCGTCGGTAACCAAACTTTTTACAACGATCGCTATCATACAGCTTTATGAGAAAGGTTTAATAACATTCTCGGATACAGTATCAAAATATATACCCGGCCTTCCAGGGAATTGCAGTAAGATAACCATTAAAGATCTGATAACGCATCATTCCGGACTGGAGAATGAACCGATAAAGGCCGTAGTTAACAAGTATTCAATTGATGATTACATAAAGAACTTTGTGAAGAAGTCGGCAAAGGATACCGTAAAATTCAACTATAATAATGTCGACTTTGTTCTTTTGTCAAAAGTAATTGAAGGGGTGACTCAAAAAACATTCGCAAGATCTGTACAGGAAATGATCCTGGATCCATTGAATCTGGAGAACACTGGGTTTGTAAATGAAGAGGGGATAATCAAGAATCTTGCATACGGTTATCACAACTATTCGTTCGGAAAAGGAGAGAAGAACAAACCCCTGTATAATGACAGGCGATATATCTCAAATTATGCCGGCGCAGGTGCAATTTATTCAACTACAGAGGATCTATACAAGCTGCTGGCAGCTTTGAAAGCCAATAAACTGATCTCTGAAAAGGCGATGGAGCAATTCGTTTTGACACCACAAACAGACGAATATGTTGATTGGCTTTCAGGAAAGCCTACATTTGGTTTTTATTTTGATGCCAAACGAAAAGAGCCCGTTTTAAGAAGAAGCGGAAGTATTGATGGCTCCAATTCAGAAATAATTATAAACAGGAGTTTAGATAAGATTCTGATTATTCTATGCAATACGGATACTGCGGATTTAGAGAGTCTGGCCAACAAAATATATTTCGCAGAGTAGATGAGGAAGAAAAAATCAGCGTTTATACAATCGCATCAGGAACCCTCCACCCGGCGCCATTTTTATAGTATGCGCATCGCTGCGTGTTAGTTTGGTTTTCCGGATCAGGTAGTCAGAAGGGTATCTGTCGGCATTCACTCCATCTTCACAGATCTCGGCTTCATAATTTCCTTCTTCCAGGAAGGAAAGATCAATTTTTATTTCTCTTGTTGTCCAATCGCTCATTGCACCGATAAACCATTCATTGTTTTTTTTGCGGGCTGTAACAATATAGTCCCCAATTTTTGCATCCAGTACGATCGTTGTATCCCAGGTAGTGGGGATGCGGCCGAGCAATTCCATGAATGCAGGTTCTGTTAATCCCTGTGATGGATTGCCGGAAAAGATCTGGATAGGGCTTTCATATACCACGAACATTGCTGCCTGATGGCAACGCGTTCCTGCCGCCATCACTTTTTCTCCAATCGGACGAAAGGTTTTGGCAGTGGCATTGTCCAGTATTCCCGGTTCATAATCCATCGGCCCTGCTGTCATCCGGATAAAAGGAAGCAGCAAATTGTGTTCGGGTGTGGCTTTCTCGCTCCATATATTGTATTCAGAGCCAAGCACGCCTTCGCGTGTAACGGCATTGGGATAAGTGCGGCCAAAGCCAGCAGGTTTGAATGCCCCATGATACATGATCATGATCTTATGCCGTGCGCAGGCTTCAGCCACTTTAAAATAAAAATTGACCATTTTCTGATCGTCACGGTCCATGAAATCGGTCATGATAAAATCAACCCCCCATTTATTGAATTGTTCCAGCGCAGGTTCCAGTTGCTTTTCGAGAGTAAGGGCCAGCGTCCATAAACTGAGGCCGATATTTTTCTGCTTGGCATAAGCGGCAATTTCTTCCATATTGATATTGGGATTGATCCTGAACAGATCACCATAATCGCTCCATCCGGCATCCATCAGGATCCGGTTGAAGCCAAAGCGGCTGGCAAAATCAATATAGTATTTGTAAGTAGCGGTATTGATGCCGGATTTAAAAGGAATATTGAAAAGGTTGATGCCGATGATCCATTCATCTGTAGCCTTGCCTGGCTTCACCCATGATACATCTTTTACCCTTGATGGGGCTCCCAGGCGGTATACCAGGTCATTGGCCGGAAGGTCTTTATCGCTGGCAGCGATCATCAACACCCGCCAGGGATAGGCCCGCTGGCCTTTTGTGTGGGCAATATAATCAGCACGCTGGCTTACAATAGCCTGTGGAAATTCACCCGGCGCTACCATTTCTTCTTTCGGATAGGGAGCGAACTGTCCTCTCAGCAATGAACTGCTGCTGCCGGTGATGAACATGCCGGGATAATCTTCAAGGTCAGATTCGGTAAGAGCGATCTTCGGCTCACCCGCTGGCATGATCAGTAAAGGAGAAAAACAAAGGTGGTTTGATGTAAGGCTGTCGACGGGTTTTAACTGGTAAGGTTCTTCAAAACTGGTATGATAAATATCCGCATTGTCCCGCTTCGCCACTTGCGGAAAATACACCATTGGCTTACCGGCAAAATTGAATTCAGCGATTTCATTTTCTATCAAAGCCGAATCTTTCAGATGGGAGAGGATACGGTAAGCAACTCCATCATCATAAACCCTGAACACGACACTGAATGGCCGGTTAAGCCGGATCGTTAATTCCGTGTAAACATCGGGGATATGTTTTCTTTTTTCCGGTACGGGTGATATGATAAGCTCATTGACCTGCCGGACCTTTATATTTTTAAAACTCAATTTGCCGGAAAATCCTTCCTGCCCTTTTACCAGCAGATCTATCCGTGAAGGTTGCAATAAGGCCCGGCCTTCATATTTAACGGAGTATTGAAGAAACCTGTCAGCTTCAACTGTAACCTGGACTTTACCATCAGGAGAGGTGATTTCTTTTTTGCCGGAAGCATGGCAATAAAGCAGCATCAGCAGGCTGCAGATGACCAGGCAAGTCTTTTTCATAAAGAAGTAATTGAGTATCGCTTAATGAAAATACGTATTATATTAGCATTATAAACTGCCGTAATGAAAAGACCTGTTTGCCACACTATTCTCTTCTCCATTTGCCTTATTGTAACAGCTATGTCTATTTCTTCTTTTTCCGAAGCCCCCCCGGCACGGGTGCTGATATTCTGCAAAACAGCCGGGTTTCATCATAATTCAATTCCGGCGGGAATAAAAGCCATCGAGCGGTTAGGGATGCAGAATGGGTTCAGGTGCGATACTACCACAGACTCATTGCAATTCAACAAACGCAATCTTAAAAAATATGCAGCTGTTATTTTTTTAAACACAACCGGTAATGTGTTGAACGAAGAGCAGCAAAAAGTATTTGAACAGTATATCCACTCAGGAAAGGGCTTTGTAGGCATTCATGCAGCCTCGGATACAGAATTCGATTGGCCCTGGTATAATCAACTGGTAGGTGCTTATTTCAGCAGTCACCCAAAGCAGCAACAGGCGCTTCTGCAAATAAAGAACCAATCATTCAACGGCATGTCTGCTTTACCAGCTCAATGGAGCCGTTGGGACGAATGGTACAACTTCAAGGACACGCATTGGGATAAAGTAAAAGTATTGATCACGCTTGATGAGAAAAGTATTGAAGGTGGTACGAATGGTGATTTTCATCCTGTTTCCTGGTACAGGGATTTTGACGGCGGCCGTTCTTTTTATACGGCCATGGGGCATACCGATGAAACATATGTAGACAACCTGTTCCTAAAGCACCTGCTCGGAGGCATTCAATATGCTATCGGTAAATAAGCAGGGATTATTGTATTGCTTTCATCTTTGAAACCATGATGGCAATCCCAAATCCAAGCAGCCCGATCACTGCAAAAGAATAACGAAGGCTGGATATTTCTGCGATATAACCGATCAAAGGAGGCCCCATCAGGAAGCCAAGAAAGCTGATGCTTGACACCGATGCCAGCGCAATACCCGGAGGAATATTGGAGATCTTTCCTGCGCTGCTGTATACCATCGGAACGATAGATGAAACACCTAATCCAACGATCAGGAACCCTAAAGTGGCTGTAGCGAGATAAGGGAAGAGAACAGATATGAACAATCCTGTTGAGATCAGAACACCACTTATACGAAGCATTTTCTTCCTTCCATGCTTTTGGATCAGTTTATCCCCTACAAAGCGACCAGTCGCCATCATCACCATGAAGGAAACATAGCCGAGTACGATCAATGATTTGGGTGCTTCCACTACTTGCTGGAAATACACGCCGCTCCAGTCAAACATGGCCCCTTCACTTGCCATGCTGCAAAATCCAATGATACCCAATTGGACCAGTGCTCCGTTTGGCCTGGTAAAAAATCCTTTTTTCTCCGGCCTGGTGTTAGATCTTCCTGGTTGCAGAAAGCGTTGTGAGATCATGATGGCCACAAACACGAGTGAGGCAATGATCCAGAAATGGAGATAGGGGGAGATATGTTGCGCCATCATCAATAAGCCAATGGCAGCACCGGTGAACCCGGCCGTGCTCCATGCGCCATGAAATGAGGTCATGATAGGCCGGCCATACAATTTCTCTGCTGCAATAGCCTGTGTGTTCACAGAGATATTGCACATATTACCGCAAACACCAAACAGGTATAAAGCCAGTCCAAGATGCCAGGGCTGTGTAGCAAGACCCATGTTGGTAAGACAGATCGCGTATAATACAAGACAAATGCGTAATACCTTTTTGCTGCCGAAATGAGTAACCAGTTTTCCTGAAAAAGGCATGGCGGTCAACTGACCGGCCGGCAAGGCCAGCAATATGCTGCCTAATGCAGCGTCTGTAAGCTGAAGGCTTGTTTTAATATCCGGTATCCGGCTTGCCCAGGAAGAAAAGCATAAGCCCTGGCAAAAAAAGAAAACGGATACGGCAATACGGATCTGCCTGTTGCTGTAAACGGGCAGATTAAGCTCTTCTCCTGCACCTGGCTTGGATGGCGAGAGCAGAAGGGGCGCTAAAAGCTTTTGGGATACCCTGAAAAGACTATTGATACTTGTTTTCATGAAGTTGCTTCTTGCATATGGCCAGCAACTTGTTCGAGCAGGTGGCAAAGGTACGGATTTTGTTCCGTTGACCATACCTTCTTAATTCCTGAACTCCTGGCTGATCATCAACCCATAAAATCCTCCATCAAGCACGCCTATTCCCAACCTTCCAAATGCAGGGTTCATGATATTGGCGCGGTGGCCGGGAGAGTTCATCAAATTGGTATGGGCTATTTCAAGGGTTTGTGCCAACGCGAGGTTTTCACCGGCGGCGCGGAACTGAGCGTTTGCATCCCGCATGCGATCGAAAGGGTTTTTGCCGTCAGGATTGACATGTGCAAAATAGCCACGGGCAAACATATCGCGGGAATGCGCCCTGGCGATCCTCGTCATTTCCGGATCGGGTTTCAAAGCGGGTAGTCCTTCCTTCGCTCTTTCTTCATTTACCAGTTCCAGCATTTTTATTTCGAGGAAGGGACGCACCTGTGGTCTGTCGTAAGTGAAATGAAGATTGATCTGTTCATTGGAAGATGGATGGACAGTAAGACTGTTCATTGTATGCCGTACTGCTTCATCGAATACAGGCGCCAGTTTTTTGTTAGCCCATTCAGACTGCATGGCAAGCCCGCTGGCCAGTTTGCTATCGCGGCTTTCCTGCGTGATGCTGTCTTTTAAAGGAAGCGATAATAAGAGGGCAGATACTATCACCGCACTGACCCATCCATTAATAACGCCCGGGATCAATCCAAACAACCTGTTGGCCCCGGAGCGATGCATGGCATCGGGTATGGAACGGATGATACGCGAACTGATAAAGCCAAGTATCAACCTGGCGATCACTAACACTGAAAGAAATGAAACCGGCAATAGCCAGGGGCCCAGGTTGGGGAACCATCCACTTAAAAGACGGGCTGCATAAGGATAAAACAGGTAGCCGATAACAAAACTGCCGACCCAGCAAAGCAGGTCGAATGATCCTACAATAAAACCACGGTACCAGCCTGCCCAAACAGCCAGCAGGAATATAATGACGAGAGAAATGTCAACCCAATTCATGCCACAACTTTTTGTGCATATTAAAACAAATAACATGCCCCCGGCAAATGGATAGCCAATGATAAATGGGAGATGACAGACTTTAACAGAAAGATAAGGTGCATGTTATAAATGCCATCAACAGTTGTCGTTATTATTTAACTAATTCAGTTGTTGCAGATCAGCTTCACTCAGTTGAAGTGTTACGGATCTGGCAAGGTCTTCCCACTGTGTAATGGAAGTGGCGCTGGCAATGGCCGCGGCTATCGTTGGCTGAGCTATGAGCCAGGCAATGGCTACTTGTGCGGGTGTTGCCTGGTGTCGTGCACTCACCTCATCCAGCGCTTTCAAGATGTTATAGCCTTTTTCGGTCAGGTATTTTTCGATACCACCTCCACGCGCACTTTTGCCAAGGTCTTTTTCTGATCGGTATTTTCCTGTAAGGAATCCACTGGCCAGGGAATAATAAGGGATTACACTGATATTGTTGGCTATGCAGAAATCGCGATACTGTGTTTCAAAATTTTCCCTGTCGTAAAGATTATACAATGGCTGAAGGGTCTTGTATGCTGAAAAACCTTTTTCACGGCTGATCTTCAACGATTCTTCAATCCTTTCTTTGCTGAGGTTGGAAGCGCCAATGTAACGCACCTTTCCCTGTTTGATCAGTTGATCGAATGCTGCCAGCGTTTCTTCAGGAGAAGTGTCGGCATCATCGTAATGGGATTGATAGAGGTCGATATAATCAGTCTGCAATCTTTTCAATGAATTTTCTACAGAAGAGATGATATGTTTAACTGAGAGATCTTTTTTACCGCTTCCCATGTCTGAACCTACTTTGGTAGCAATGATCAATTTATCCCTGTTCCCTTTTTGCTTCAGCCATTTGCCAATGATTGTTTCAGATTCGCCGCCTTTATTACCTGGCACCCATCTTGAATAAGAATCTGCTGTATCAATTGCATTGAAGCCGGAGTTGACAAAAGCGTCCAGCAATTCAAAAGACCTTTTTTCATCTACAGTCCATCCGAAAATATTTCCGCCGAACATGATTGGCGCTGTTTTAAGTGATGTATCACTTAGTGTTCTTTGTTGCATGGTTGGAAGGTTTTATAGATCAACAGATGAAGGGGCAGTTTGTTCGACCGCCGGTTAAAGCAAACTGGTGATAATGTAATACCAGATTGCGGTGGTAATAAATGAAAGAACTATGCCAATACCGATCACACGGTTGGAAAGCGTTGGCCGCAGATTGTATTGTTCTGCAACAATGCCGGCAGTGACCAGGGTAGGCATAGCCATTTCAAAAACGGCGATGCGGGCAGTATCACCCTTTGCATTCATCAGAAGAGCAAGCAGCAACACCAGTAAAGGTGCCAGCCATAATTTATACAGCAGCGCAAAACTGATATGCTTTATATCTTCTTTCCATCCTTTGAATTGCAATTGGAGCCCGATAGAGAATAATGCAAGCGGGGCTACAGTGCCGGCCAGTTTTTCAAATAAAGGATCGAGAGGTTCCAGCGAAATAAAATTCGGTATAATCAAAGCTGCCATGCATCCAAGAAAAGGAGGAAAGCTGAAGAGCCTTCTGACCAGTACAGATAAACGAAGCGAGTGACCTTCTGAAGAATTCATGGCAACAATAATACCCGCCGTTGTGAGCAGCAGAAAAGTGACCTGGTCGCAGATGACGGCTATGCCGATATGTTTCTCGCTGAACCAGGCAGCCACCAGGGGAAAACCTACAAAAGCCGTATTGGACAAACCAGTGGAAAGTTTTAAACCTCCTTCTGCAGGCTTTGATAATTTGTTAAAGGAAGCATATCCCCTGACGTATAGCCATGCCACTACCCAGACGAGTACCGGGGCAACCGCCGGTATTAACAGATCAGTGCTCCATTTTATTTTAGGAATATAATGCAGGGAGACAGCAGGCAGGGCAAGGTAAATGATCCAGGCATTGATACCTTT
>DATAJQ010000176.1:0-10255 GCA_036262095.1 Chitinophagaceae bacterium
ATAGATACAGCCAATAAGCCAGTGCCAGGTGCCTGGCTGGGAATTGATGCCAGGGCAAAAAATGATACTATCATTATCAGTGCGGTTGACTGGGACTCACCAGCCTGGCTTGCAGGAGTAAGGCCGCGTCAGGTATTAAAGACCATCGATGGGAAACCTGCTACAATGCAGTTGCTCGGAGAGGTTAAGAATAAGAAAGCCGGAAACATAGTGAAGTTGCAGGTAGAGCAGGGAGGTGTATTGAAAACGATCCCGTTGATATTAGGTACCCAGTTTACCCGTAGCTTTACGATCGGCAAGACCAGCCGTCCTGACCAATTGCAGTCGGTCATTTTTAAAGATTGGTCGCGCATAAACCCGTAAAATTCAAAAGTATTCTAAATATTAAAGTTCATTCAAGGTGAAACATGTTGTTGTCATTGGTGGAGGGATAATCGGATTAAGTTCGGCTTATTATTTACAGCAGGCCGGCCATCGGGTTACAGTACTGGATAAAGGTAATTTCCTGGATAATTGTTCTTATGGCAATGCGGGTTATGTTTGTCCCAGCCACTTCACTCCATTGGCGGCACCAGGCATTGTGAGCCAGGGGTTGAAATGGATGCTGAATTCCCGCAGTCCTTTTTATGTGCAGCCCTCCCTTAATCCTTCGCTGATAGACTGGGGATTTAAGTTCATGAAAAGTGCTACGCAGAAAAATGTAGACAGGGCCGCAGTCCCCTTGCGTGATATCGCGTTACTGAGCCAGCGGGAATATGAATCATGGGCAGCTCTCCCGGGCTTTAACTTTGCTTATCAGCATAAGGGCCTGCTCGAGATCTTTCAAACAGAAAAGGTGGCCGAGCATGCAAAGCATACCGTGGAAAAAGGAAAAGGGTTAGGACTGGAGGTAGAATTACTCGATTATGAAGCTATGCAACAACTTGAGCCACAGACAAAGATCAATGCATTGGGAGCCATTTTTTTTAAATGCGATGCACATCTCTATCCCAATAAACTAATGCAAAACCTGATCGCTTATTTGCAACAGCAATCGGTTCAGCTCCTCGTGAATGAAGAAGTAACGGGTTTTGAGAAGAAGCAAAAGAATATAACCAGGGTGCTAACTGCTACAAACGCTTTTGATGCTGATGAGGTGGTGATCGCCAGCGGCTCCTGGAGCAGGGAAACAGCCGCTTTGCTTGATACGAAGATCCCTTTGATGCCCGGCCGCGGCTATTCCATTACACTGGAAGATTCTCCTTATCATCTGAACTATCCCGCTATACTGACCGAAGGAAGAGTAGCCGTAACTCCGATGGATGGAAATAAGATCCGCTTTGGCGGCACCATGGAAGTGGTATCTACCAAAGCAGCACCGCGTTATAACCGCGTAGAAGGCATATTAAAAGCCGTTAAAGATTTTCTGCCTTCTTTCGATATACCACGCCCTCCGGATAATAAAATATGGTTTGGTTACAGACCATGCTCTGCAGATGGATTACCTTATATCGGGCGTATATCCAAATTCAATAATGTAGTTGTTGCCACCGGCCATTCCATGCTCGGTTTGAGCCTTGGTGCTGGCACAGGCAAGCTGGTTGCTGAAACTATCGATGGGCAACCAGCCAGTATAGATCTCTCCGCCTTTGCTGTTGAAAGATTTGGATGATCAATTATTGGATAGATCGTTATCTTTTTTGTGATGGTCAACTCTTCTCCGGGAAGCCATCACCAGGTAATACACAGGTATTCCCAGTAAAGTGATAATGAGCCCCGGCCAGGTGAACTTCGGTTTATAGATGATCAATAGAATGCAGAATGTAAGTCCCATGATGATGTACAGCAGCGGCAACACGGGGTATCCTACTGCTTTATAAGGCCGCTCGATATGCGGTTGCTTTCTTCTTAAGATGAAGATGCCGGCAATGGTAAGCATATAAAACACTACTACCACAAAAGAGATCATATCAAGCAGGTCGCCATATTTGCCGCTAAGGCTCCAGGCGCAGGCAAACAGGCATTGGACCCATAAAGCAAAGCCAGGTACTGCCGCCTTATTCAGCTGAGCCGCCTTTTTAAAGAAAAGCCCATCATTTGCCATTGTATAATACACCCTTGCACCAGCCATTACCAGCCCGTTATTGCAACCGAATGTAGAGATCATGATCATGACAGCGATGATTACGGTGCCTGCCTGCCCAAAGATGATGTGTGCGGCAGATACGGCCACCCGGTCTTTATCGGCAGATGCAATGTCCTGCAGGGACAACACCCCGAGATACATGATATTGGTAAGCAGGTAAATGATGGTAACGATCAATACCCCGAGGAAAAGGCTGAGGCCGATATTGCGTTTAGGGTTGCGGACTTCGCCTGCAATAAATGTTACATTATGCCATGAGTCGCTGCTGAAAACAGAACCGACCATTGCAGCAGCTATGGCTCCCAGGGCAGCAATGGTGGTGTAACTGGCGGTGCTGCCTTCAGTTGATAAATGCTGGAGCTTCCATGCATCTGTCCAGTTGGCATTCCATATTTCTGGCTTAAGTGCGACCAATCCAAAGATGATCAACCCGAAAAGACTTAAGAGTTTTGTAAGCGTAAAAGTTGTCTGGATGCCTTTCCCGCTTTTTACTCCACGCGTATTGATAAAAGTTAGCAGGACAATAATAAGTATGGAAAGTAATTGGGCTGGTGAAATAGTAAGAAAGCCAAGGTCCAATGCCACTTTATCTTCGCTGAAAGCCGGTATGATATACGCAGTGAATTTTGCAAAAGCCACACCAACAGCAGCAATAGTGGCAGTTTGTATCACGGAAAAGAAACTCCAGCCATAAAGGAAACCGATCAGCGGGTTATATGCTTCCTTTAAATATACATACTGACCGCCTGCTTTGGGGTACATAGCGCTGAGTTCTCCATAACTGACCGCAGCGATCAATGTCATAATGCCTGTGATCAGCCACACAAGTATCAACCAGCCGGCGCTTCCCACATTGCGGGTAATATCAGCACTTACAATAAAGATCCCCGAGCCGATCATGCTTCCGGCAACAAGCATGGTGGCATCCAGCAGTTTGAGTGTTGGTTTGAAAGTAGTCATTCTGCTAATATAGGGAAGGGGCTGTAGCAGCAATTGACCATTCTTGCCTGGATATAAGCGGATATTAACTGGTTAGGGTTGTTCCACGTTCTGATAAAAATTGTTGACATACTCTGAAGGAGACAGAGCTGTAACGCTTTTAAACACACGGTTGAAATTGGTGATGCTGTTGAACCCACAGCGGTAGGCAATGGTAGAGATGCTGTCATAAGCTCCATCCGTAAGTTGCTTACAGGCTTCATTGATACGCACTTCATTCAGAAAAGATACAAAAGTGTGGCGGGTATGTTTTTTAAAATACCTGCAGAAAGCCTGGGGCGTCATGTGGGCTTGCTTCGCCACATCTTCCAGGGCTACTGCCTTGTCATAATGTTGCATGATATAATTATAAATGCTGGCTATGCGCATTCCCTCATGCTCACTGTATTGCTGGGGTTGGGTAAAGGACGATAGAGGAAGCAACTTGCCGTAGCCAAGCAAACTGCGGAGGATCTCAATAAAATGGACCACTTTGTCAGGCCCCTTGCTGTTATGGACTTTCACCATAAGGTTTGCGATCTCTCCTACATGCTGCTGCGGTATCTGGAACCCTGATGTTTGCTGCATAATGAATTTCTTAAGGCTTTTCATTTCGGGCAGATCAAACAGGGGAACGAGCGCTTTGGAAGGATTGAAAAAGATATTCAGTGCAGAAATGGTCTTTTTGCTTTTGGGAAGAAAATAGGAAGGGTCGCTTTTGAACAGATGCGGTTGGTTGGCGCCAAGCCAGAAAATTTCGTTGGCCCCAAAAATATGCATGTTATTATCCACTACTAATGTACCTTCCCCTTTCTGAATCCATGTTAATTGTATCTCTTCATGCCGGTGCAGGTGTGGATAGAAATGAGGCAATACTTCCTGCTGCGCAATGATCGTTTGATTGGCTGGTACAGGGATGGTGAACTGCAGAACTTTCATGCTGGCTAAATATTAGATTACGTAAATTAACATAGAAACCTTGACCTTCCCGCAAAATAGGTTAAAATTTGGTTATTGCAGGGTGCGGAACAATATACGGTAACAGTTAGTTAATATTTGTACATATGACATTTATAAAAAAATCTATTTTTATCTGGTTTATGCAAACTTCATTACCTCCAATTATGCTTCGCCTGGTACGGATATCCGTCCTGCTTATCACATTCATGTGCTTGCAATTTTCCGTATGGGCCAGGAAATGGGATCTTGCCTCTCCCAATGGAGCGATCACTATCACAGTGGAAGTAGAAGGAACAATAAAATGGTCAATTCGTTATAATAATGAATGGGTGTTGACACCCTCTGCAATTGCCATGCAATTCAGCAATGGGGTAAAGGCCGGAGAATCCGCCTCGGTCAAAAACTTCAAGCTTTCGTCTGTGAACCAGGTGATCGAAGCAGCGGTACCAGTGAAAGCACGTTTTATTCCTGAGCAGTATAATGAGATCCGCATCAATTGTAAAGAAGGATATTCCGTGATCTTCAGAGCTTATAATGATGGGGTGGCTTATCGTTTTGAAACAGCTTTCCCTCAGGAGAAAGTGCAGGTGATGGGGGAAACCGTAGATCTGAATTTCACTGGTGATCAGCGGGTATTCTGGCCGGTGGAAACGGATAAAGGATTCCAGTCACATTTCGAATCGCTTTATAAAGACAGTGTACTGTCTGCGTTCAGTGCAGAGCAGCATGGGGCCCTTCCTTTCCTGGTAAAAACAGGACAGGGGCTTAATTTGCTTATCAGCGAATCAGATCTTTACGATTATCCCAACCTTTTCTTTACAGGAACAGGCGGCCCGGGTCTTAGATCAACTTTCCCTAAAGTTATCCTTGATAAAGTGCCTTTCCGCGATCGTGGATACACGATCACCAAACTGGCTGACTATATCGCTGACACAAAAGGAAGACGCGTTTATCCCTGGAGAAGCATTGCGATCTGCCCGCAGGATAAGGACCTGCTGGAAACCAATCTTACCTATAAACTGGCTTCACCCAATAGCTTAACCGATACCAAATGGATCAGGCCTGGCAAAGTGGCCTGGGACTGGTGGAATGCAAACAATATTTATGGAGTGGATTTTAAAGCCGGATTGAATACGGCAACCTATAAATATTATGTTGATTTCGCGTCAGCCTATGGGTTGGAATATGTGATACTGGATGAAGGCTGGTCTGCTACCACTACTGATGTATTGCATTCCCGCAAGGAAATTGATATGCAGGAACTGGTCAGCTATGCCAATTCAAAAAATGTAGGCATTATATTATGGACGCTCTGGAACCCCCTTGATGATAATATGGATGCGATACTTGACCAGTTTGCGCAATGGGGCGTTAAAGGCATCAAGGTCGATTTCATGGCCAGGGCAGATCAGTATATGGTGAACTATTATGAGCGTGTTGCATCAGGAGCAGCCAAAAGAAAATTACTGGTCGATTTTCATGGTGCTTACAAGCCTGTAGGGCTTAACAGGAAATATCCGAATGTGCTTAGCTATGAAGGTGTGCGTGGTTTGGAAAATGATAAGTGGAGCGCGGATATTACGCCTGCGCATGATGTAACATTGCCGTTTATCCGCATGGCAGCAGGGCCAATGGATTATACCCCCGGTGCTATGATCAATGCCAACAAATCAAATTTCAGGATCGTATTTACCGAACCAATGAGCCAGGGTACCAGGGCTCACCAGGCTGCAATGTATATTGTATATGAAAGCCCTTTGCAGATGTTGGCTGACAATCCTTCCAATTACCTCAAAGAGCCTGCGTATACCCAATTCATTTCGCAGATGCCTACTTCATGGGATACCACTATTGCATTGCAGGGCAAAACAGGTGAGTACGTAGCAGTGGCCCGGCGTAAAGGTGTGCAATGGTATATCGGTGCGATGACCAACTGGAGCAACAGGGAATTGTCTGTAGAGCTTTCTTTCCTGACCCCCGGCAGCAATTACTCCATGCAGGTGTTGGAAGATGGCCCGAATGCGCAACAGCATGCGGCTGATTATAAAATATCCACACGTAAAGTAGCTGTGGGTGAAAAGATATCTGTTCCAATGAGTGGCGGCGGCGGATGGAGTGCAGTGTTGACACCAGCAGGTAATTCACAATGATCAAAATAATTCTACCAGTCCTGATAAATTAAACAGCAATAAAATGAAAAAACTGATTGCGTTTCTGCTGCCCGGCTCTCTATGTTGTTTGTCCGATGCCCGGGCGCAGGTCCAGCTAAAGAATGATTATCCGATCCAGCCCGTGGCGTTTACTCATGTGCAGGTGACAGACAATTTCTGGGCGCCGAAGATCAGGGTCAATGCGGAAGTAACGATCCCTTATACGCTCGATCAGTGTAAACGGACAGGGAGGATTGATAATTTTTTAGTGGCAGCCGGTAAAAAGAAAGCCGATAAATTAACGGAATATACTTTTGACGATACCGATCTGTATAAAGTGATAGAAGGTGCAAGCTATGGGTTGCAGGTAAAAAAGAATCCTGCGCTGGAGCGGTATCTTGACACGCTGATCAATATTATCGGCGATGCGCAGGAAGCGGATGGATACCTTTATACCTTCCGTACAGCAAAAGTGGCCAGGCCGCACGACTGGATCGGCAGCAAACGCTGGGAAAAGGAAGAAGACCTGAGTCATGAATTGTATAATTCCGGCCACCTGTTTGAAGCCGCAGTAGCACATTACCAGGCCACAGGTAAAAAAAGTTTGCTGAACATTGCTATCCGCAATGCAGACCTGCTGGTGAAAACCTTTGGACCAGGAAAAGAAGAAAAATTTCCCGGCCACCAGATCGTTGAAACAGGACTCACCAAATTGTATCGCGTAACAGGAAAAAAAGAGTATCTCGATCTCGCTAAATTCTTTCTTGATCTCCGTGGCACTCCGGGACATTTGAATCATGAATACAGCCAGGCGCACAAAAAAGTAATAGATCAGCATGAAGCTGTGGGGCATGCCGTTCGTGCAACCTATATGTACACCGGTATGGCCGATGTAGCTGCGCTTACCGGCAATCAGCAATATCTTGAAGCCATTGATGATCTGTGGAATGATGTAGTGTATAAAAAAATATACATTACCGGAGGTATAGGTGCTACCGGTGCTGGCGAAGCATTTGGCAAGCCTTATGACCTGCCGAATATGTCTGCCTATGCGGAAACCTGTGCAGCTATTGCAAATGTGTACTGGAACAGCCGCATGTTCCTCCTGCATGGTGATGCGAAATACATTGATGTAATGGAGCGCACTTTATACAACGGATTATTATCCGGCGTTTCCCTTAGCGGCGACCGTTTCTTTTATCCCAATCCGCTGGCCTCCATGGGGCAGCATCAGCGAAGTGCATGGTTTGGTTGCGCCTGCTGCATATCCAATATGACAAGATTTCTTCCTTCAATGCCGGGTTATGTATATGCGCAAAATCAAAACGATCTTTATGTAAACCTTTTTGTAGGAAGTGAATCAGCCATTCAATTGCCCGCTGGCAAACTTACTATCGTTCAAAACACTAACTATCCCTGGGATGGAAAGAACGAGATCGTGATCAATAATGAGAAGAGCTTCCGTTTTGCCTTGCATGTGCGCATTCCCGGATGGGCGGTTAACAAACCAATACCCGGCGATCTCTATAACAGCGGCAGCAACAGCGAAGCGCCTGTCAGGTTTTTACTCAACGGCCAACCCCTTACTTATAAAATGGAGAAGGGCTATGCAGTGATAGATCGCACCTGGAAAAAAGGGGACAAGCTGGGTTTTGAATTTCCGATGGAAATAGAAAAGATTGCAGCCAACAGCCAGGTGGCCGCTGATAAAGACCGCTTTGCCTTGCAACGGGGGCCTATCGTTTATTGTTTGGAAGGACCCGATAATAAAGATGCAGCAGTAATGAATATTGTAGTGGATAAGAATGCTCCTATACAGGCTGTGTACAGGCCTGACCTTTTGAATGGAGTGATGACGCTGTCGATGAAAGGGTCTTCTACCAAGCGGCAACTCAATAGCAGTGAACTGCTCAAAACTGCGCAGGACGTTACAGCCATTCCTTATTATTCCTGGGCCAATAGAGGCCCTGGTGAAATGGAGGTTTGGATACCTTTTGAAGAATCGGCTGCAAGACCTATGCCTGCACCCACCATTGCTTCCAAAAGCAAGGTCTCCGCTTCTATCAAAAATGGCCGCATGTTAAAAGCATTGAATGATCAGTATGATCCGCAGGACTCAAGGGATGCAAGCGCTGTGTACCTGCATTGGTGGCCGAAGAAAAACTCGCTGGAATATGTGCAATACGATTTCGATGCGGCGAACACTGTGTCTGAAACAAGCGTGTATTGGTTTGACGACGGGCCTTTCGGCGGTTGCCGTATCCCGGCTTCCTGGAAAGTATTGTATAAGAAAGGGGAAGAATGGATGCCTGTTAAAGTGATCTCTGCTGACCCGATAGCCAAAGACAAATACAATACGATCCGGTTTGAACCGGTTACCACCACCGCACTGAAACTGGAAATACAGCAGCCTACGGACCATTCTGCAGGGTTGCACGAATGGATCGTGAAGTAATCTTAACATCCAATACACGATGAAGCAACTTTTTATTTGTTTCGCAGGGATCTGTTGTCATTTTTCCATGATGGCACAACAGGCTTCCATACAAATCGATGCAACAAAGCCCGGCAGTAAAATACCTTCCACCTTGCATGGCATCTTCTTTGAAGAGATAAGTCATGCCGGTGAAGGCGGAATCTATGCTGAACTGATCCAGAACAGGGGTTTTGAAGAAAGCCGTGTCCCTGCCGGCACCAAACTGGAAAATGGTTTCATCGTGCCCTGGCCGGAGAAGCCTCATTTTATGATTGAGCCACGGAAAACAGACTGGAAACTTGAATGGCCATATACCACTCAATGGCCTGCCTGGTCAGCTGCTTCAAAGAATGGTGCAACAGTTGAATTGGCTCTTACCACGGATCAACCACTCAATAGCGCTACACCTAATTCCTTACAGGTAAAGGTGAATAATCCCGGCAGTAAGGGAACGGCCGATCTTATCAATGAAGGTTTCTGGGGTATCCATGTTATTAGCGGCGACAGTTATAATCTTGTATTTTATGCACGGACAGATGAGCAGTATACAACACCTGCAACTGTTTCCCTGCAATCGCCGGATGGTAAGATCCTCGCCAGCCAGACTTTTAAAACGATACAGTCCAGATCATGGAAGAAATACAGTTGTACATTAAAAGCTGCTGCCACAGATAAAAAAGCAAGATTTGTTTTCAGCTTTCCGGGAAGCGGTACGGTTTGGCTGGATTTTGTTTCCTTATTTCCTGCTAAAACATTTAAAGGCCGTGCAAATGGTTTGCGTCCTGATCTGGCAAAACTGATCGCCGGTTTGAAACCCTCTTTTATCCGGTGGCCGGGTGGTTGCTATGTAGAAGGCATTACTATTGAAAGTGCACCAGACTGGAAAACGACTATCGGCCCGGTAGAGCGGAGGCCTGGTACTTTCAGTCCCTGGGGATACTGGAGCAGTGATGGCTTCGGTTATCATGAATACCTGCAGTTTTGTGAAGACATTAATGCCGATGCCCTTTATGTTTTCAATGCAGGCGTTTCCTGCGAATACAGGAGTGGTACTTATGTGCCGGAAGCAGCTATTCAACCATATATCCAAAACGCACTTGATGCGATCGAATATGCGATCGGACCGGTCACTTCTGTGTATGGAAAAATGAGAGCAGATAATGGCCACCCCAAACCTTTTCCTTTAAAATATGTCGAGATCGGCAATGAACAGCATGGGCCTAAATATGCAAGCCGCTACAATTTATTTTATGAAGCCATACGCAAAGCGTATCCTTCCATCCGCATCATGGCCAGTATGGGAATTGGGGACGTGAACCAACGGACCCTGAAGGATATGAAACAAGTGGATATTGTGGATGAGCATGCCTATAAAGATGCTTACTGGAGCATGCGCAATACAGATCATTTCGATAAATATAAAAGAGGCGATTGGGAAATGTATGTTGGCGAGTATGCTACAAATGGAGGAGTAGGGGCCGGTAATATGCGTGCTGCCCTGGCAGATGCTGTATATATATTAGGTATGGAAAGAAATGCGGACCTGGTGAAATGGAGCAGTTATGC
>DATAJQ010000177.1:0-14183 GCA_036262095.1 Chitinophagaceae bacterium
TCGAGCAACAACTTTACATTCGCCCTGCAGTTCCGGAAATCCTGCTGCTGGAATGCCTCAAAGAACTTATCCGTGATCTCGTAGTTGTATTCATGTACACCGGGTTTTAATCCCACAAAAGCTATCTCAAATTCCCGCCGGTAGGCCATGATCAACTTTTTAAAGAGTTGGCAAAGGTAAGGGATTTTCCCGAAAAACTACGGATAATAAATGGGTTTGTTTTTGGATTATTTTTGCCCCGTCATTTTGATTTAACACGCTGATCCAGAATATGTTTAAAATAAGTCTTTGTGCAGAAACTAGTTTCCCGGCTGTTTAAGCGCCTGATGAAGAGCTGGAGCTGGGTATTACTGGTCCTGCTTTGTATCCTGATCAAATGGGTGTCATTGTATCCCGCCTGGGTGGAAAAATATTACACCTATGGGTTTTACCCCGTTGTCGGGGGTATTCAGCGCTTCCTGTTGGGCTGGGTGCCCTTCAGCATCGGCGACCTGTTCTACGCCTTCCTGGTACTGGTTCTTATCTATCGCATTTTCCTTTTCGGAAGGCTGGCTTTCCGCAAACAACTGAACCGGCGATATTTTATTAAAGCCCTGCAACAGGGGATATTCTTTTTTCTTTTTATATATGTCTCCTTCAACCTCCTTTGGGGACTTAATTATAACCGTCAGGGTATTTCGGCGCAATTGGGCGTTAAAGTACAGAAATACAGCCTTGCCGACCTGGACACACTGACAGGCGTATTGCACCAGCGGCTGAATACCTATGCCATGCAGGCCAGCCCTGCCCGGCGGGATTCTGTAAGAAAGAAGAAAGACCTTTTCCGCGAAAGTTCCATCCTTTATAATGAAGCGGCCTTGCGTTATCCCTTCCTGGCTTACCAGCCCAGGTCAGTAAAGCCTTCCATTTTCAGTTACCTGGGAAACTATCTCGGGTTTCAGGGGTATTACAATCCCTTTTCCGGCGAAGCACAGGTGAACACAACGATCCCGCGTTTTCTGGAGCCGTTCGTAACGCTTCACGAGATAGCGCACCAGCTTGGCTATGGTAAGGAGAACGAAGCCAATTTTGTTGCATTTCTTGCCGGGAAGGAGAGCAGGTTACCGGTGTTCAGGTACTCGATGTATTTTGACATGTACAATTATGCCATCAATGAAGTGGCGCGGCGCGATACAGCGTTGGCCAGGCAATACCAGCAACAACTGGGTTCAACCGTGATCAAAGACATAGTGGAATACCGGGAGTTTTACCGGAAGCACAGGAATCCTGTAGAAAACTTTATTTCCTGGGGGTATGGCAACTTTCTTAAGGCGAATAATCAACCGGGAGGGCGGGAAACTTACAATGAAGTGGTGGCCTGGCTGATCGCCTACTATAAGAGATTCGGGATAGAAGCACTGTAGCAGACTACACAAATTATATTATGATATTGCTGTCCTAAACGACCCCTTCCCGTCCTTCCCGCCTTACCGGTAAGATTTACTTATTGTTTTTCATATTTCTTACCGGTAAAAAATATTACTTCCTGTTTGTTTTACCGGTAAGGCGGGAAGGACGGGAAGGGGTCGTTTAGGCTAGAATTTGTTTTTCCACATCATACTTTCCACTGGTTTGTCTGGTTGCCCGCTATATTTTGCATTTTTCTTCTGGTTGTATTTAACTTCTATCTCACCTTCCACAGGAAAATAAATTAGTTGTCCCACCGGCATACCCTTGTAAACTTTTACCGGTTGCTTCACGGAAATTTCGAGTGTCCAATGTCCGCAAAAGCCGACATCGCCTTTGCCGGCAGTGGCATGGATGTCGATGCCAAGGCGGCCGGTAGATGATTTACCTTCCAGGAAGGGGACGTGAGCGTGTGTTTCAGTGTACTCCAGCGTTACACCGAGGTAAAATATATGGGGATAAAGCACAAAGCCCTCCTCGGGGATTTCGAAATACTCGATCTCATTATGCTTTTTTGAATCCAGGATATGTTCCTTGTAAGTGGCCAGCCATTTGCCCAGATGCACGTCGTATGAATTACTGCCCAGGCATTCGCGGTCATAAGGTGATAACAGGATCGTTCCTTTTTCTATTTCTTCCAGTATGCGTTTGTCAGATAAGATCATTGTCTCGTGTTTTATAACTCGGCCGGTAGGTGAAACCAGTGGTTTTGGGTACCGGCGCAAAACTATTTAAGTTTTTGCCTTTTTACTTTTTAATTTTGAGCTGGTGGATAAGGATTGATACTCCCAAAATAAAGACGAAACAGCCACTAATGCCGATTTTTTTTCAACATCCCATTAATGAAACTACCCGGTTGGGGATCTGGAAGATTGAAGAGACCGAGGAATTCTTCAAAGGAAATGTACCACAGCACAGGGATGTGACCCACCCGCATAAGCGGTTGCAACATCTGGCAGGGAGGTTCCTGCTGCAATTCTTATTCCCTGATTTTCCCTATGAACTGGTGCAGATAGCGGATACGCGCAAACCTTTTTTACCGGATGATCAATACCATTTCTCTATCTCCCATTGTGGCGATTATGCTGCTGCTATTGTAAGTAAAGACAGAAGGGTAGGGATCGATATTGAAATACCGGTGGAAAAAATTGAAAAGATCAGGGATAAGTTCATGTCAGGTCCAGAGCAGTTAAGACTTCATTTGAACGGAGAATTGCGGCAGCTTACCGCATTCTGGAGCGCAAAAGAAGCCGTATTTAAATGGTATGGCGAAGGGAAAGTTGATTTTAAAGAGCATATTCAGTTGCAGCAGCAGAACCCGGCTAAAGAAATTATTGACTGTTTTTTTGCACCTAAGCGGAAAGAGTTGGAGATCCACTACAGGATGCTGGAGCATCTGGTACTGGCCTGGGTGATCGGCTGATCTGTCTTATTTACCTGCAAATCAATACCAACAAGGATTGGCCGATATTCACAAATCCCGGACCTGTTGCGTTTCGTGGTAATAATATATAACTTGTGCCGTTATTATTACCAACTAAACCACCAAACGGGCCTGTCCGTTAAAACCGGCAGCAGCACAATCCGGCAACCCACCATGAAGAAAATCTTATCAGTCGCGGCCCTGATCCTATTTACTTTCCTCGCAAAAAGCCAGTCAGACGAAGACAATGTAACAATCACCCAGGCCACGCGCGAATTCCGTTTTGAGAAAGGAGACGGTGCGCATCCTGTTGTGATCAAAGAAAAAAGCTCGCGAACTTATTTATGCAATAGTTACAACACCTATCATGAAGTTGTTGAATTTTACAATGATATGGAAAAGATAGACGATGTATCTATCCTTGTAGATAATTCCAAAAAACATGGCATCACCCCAAAGTACCAATACTATAGTGTAAATGATATTTTTTATTCCGATGCAAGAGTTTGTTTTTTTAAACTGCCTTTATCAAAAAAAGGATCAACATCAAAAGTAACGTTTGAGAAAACCATTCTTGATCCGCATTATTTTGCCAGTATCTATCTCGCCGAAAGCGAAGCGATCGCTGAAATGGAGATCAGGATCGTTGTGCCTTCATGGATGAACCTGGAATTGAAAGACTTCAATTTTGGTAAATATGATATCAAGAAGACTATTATAAATAATAACAACGATGTTGTGTATACGTACACCGTAAAGAACATGCCTGGCATTGTAAGAGAATCTTCTTCTCCGGGCATTACGCACTATGCACCACATATTTTGGTGATGAATAAATATGCAGAGCCCTACGGTAGCAGGTATGTTTATTTCAATACATTGAAAGATCAGTATAACTGGTATCATAAACTTGTACTGGAAGTGGGAAATGAACAAGCTGATGTGAAAGCGAAAACGGACGAAATCGTGAAAGGACTGACAACAGATGACGCAAAAGTGAAAGCCGTTTATCAATGGGTGCAGGATAATATCCGCTATATCGCATTTGAAGATGGTATTGCGGGCTTTAAACCTGAGAAGGCGCAGAATGTATTGCAAAAAAAATATGGCGACTGTAAAGGCATGGCGAATCTCGTTACAGAAATGCTTCGATCTATAAATATTGATGCAAGAAGATGCTGGATCGGTACGCGCCACCTGGTATATGATTATTCCACACCATCACTGGCTGTAGATAATCACATGATCAGCGTGTGGATGAATAAAGGAACGCCGGTTTATCTTGATGCAACGGAGAAATATATCGGCATGGGAGAAGTGGCTGAAAGGATACAGGGCCGCCAGACATTGATCGAGGATGACGCTGATTTCATCCTGGGAAAAGTTCCTGTGGCAGACTATCAGCAAAATACCTCCGTGGAGAAAAGAAAACTCAGTCTTGATGGCGCTGTACTGAAAGGACACATCGTACAGGCATGGAAAGGCGAGAATAAGGAAATGCTTTTATCCGGGCTGAACAGTATCAGGCAGGATAAACAGGAAACTGCACTCACCAATTATCTATCCCGTGGAAAGAATGACTTTGCGATCAGTGCGCTGAAAGTGGCGAATCTTTCTGACTATAATAGAGATATCAATATTGAATATGATGTTACCTGGAAAAATGCGGTAACAGATTTCAACCAGGAAACTTATATCGAGATCGATAACCGTCGCAGTTTTGAAGGATTCAAGATCGATACAACAAAGCGTAAACTGCCATACTGGTTCTTCTTTAAGAATCATCTTGTATTTGAGACAGAACTTACGTTGCCTGCAGATAAAAAAGTGGAAACATTACCGGCAAGCCTGAATATTCAGCAGCCGGGCTATACTTTTTCCGGCAGCTATAAAGCCAACGGCACCAATCTTAGCTATCGTTGCGAGATCATTCTGAAAGAATCACAGCTGAAGCCAGAGCAATTTGGTCAATGGAATAAAGACATCGACCAACTTAAAAATTTTTATAACCAACAAGTCGTTTTAACTAAAGTAAAATAAGCCATCATCAATGAAAGTTTTTTTTATCCGGATCGCCATTTACGCGATCTGTTTGCTGCATGTAGTTAATTCTGTACATGCGCAGACGAAAGCCGACGAAGATTACCGGAAGCAGTCAGAAGAGATCCGTAAAAAGGTTTGGTCATGGGATAAACCTGAATTTAAAACCCGGGAAATCCCATCGCGTTACGCTAATGCCTCTACGATCGTTATCGCACGTCACACAGAGTTGACGGCAGATAGCAAATCGAGACTTGGTTATGATGGTTTCCTTGGTCTTTCTTCCAATAAGATCATGTCTATGTCGGAAATCGCAAGGGAAATGGTAAAAGTGACTGATAAGGCTGGAGTAGAGGATTATTCTGAGTTGAGCTTTACCCGTTTTGAATCAAAGAGCGGGTTTTATAAAAAAGATAACGCCACCACTTTTGTAGGCGTCCGTATCATTAAGCCAGACGGAAAGATCCGTGAGATCAATGCAGATGATATTGTATTGACCAAGGACAGTAAATCACAGAAGAAAGCAAAGGTGGCGATCCCTGACCTGCAGGCAGGCGATATCGTGGATTATTTCATTGCTACCAATCTTCGTCTTACAAATGACTTTAATGATAAATCATATCTCGTAGCGTTGTTTGATGATGCACCTGTGATGCACCATTCTTTTCACGGACAGCTTGGAAAGAAATTTGCGATCGATTACCGCAGTTATAATGGCGCACCGGATCTGAATGTTACAAAGAATAGTGATGACGACATTATCATCGATGTGGTGAAGAAAGATATTCCTGCATTTGAAACCACCTTATGGATATCACCGGCATTGCAGATGCCGTTTGTGAGAATGTATATTTCACTAGGTATTCATGGTGCTAGCCGTAAGTTCACCGGTTACAGCAAGCCGGGCGAAGTAAATAAGAACAAGGAATCTGATGAAGTGATCGATCTGAAAGCGAATGGTATGGCCATGGAGTTTTTCAACTCTTATAATAATGTTCCCAATCGTACTTTCTTTACGGATATTGTAAAAAAAGCAAAGGAGTATGCGAAGAATACAGGGATTTCATTCAAAAATCTCAGCGAAGATGAGAAGGCCGCGTTCCTTTACTACTCTGCCCGTTTTTATAAACTACTTTCTTTTGATGTTAATAATATGCAGAAATATATTAACATCGGCGACCATTCCTATAGCGGACTGTCCTTGTTCCTCTACTGCATATTGTATGAAGCAGATATCGATGCACTGGTATTACTGAGCAATCAGCGTACGGGATACCGTATGAATGAAGTGATGGATACAGATGATCTGGAGATGAGTACATTCCTGAAAGAATCTAACAAATTCATGGCGATCTTTTCTGTTTATGACGTTCCATTCGTTGTGCCTGAATCGATTGAAGGACTTTCCAATACAAAGACGGTCAGTTTGCGTACAAAAGGGATGTTACTGACGTATGGTGCTATTTCCAAACTGGCTTCGGTGCTGCCGGGAATAAAAGTGCCAGAATCAGAGTCAGGAAAGAATGCACACATTGAACAACTCGTTATTACAGTAAAGCCAGGTGAAACAATGCTTGATGTAAAACGCAGAAGCATTATCAGGGGTCATTATAAATCCCCCCTTCAGCGCAAACTGATCCTGTATGAAGATCTTTATGAAGCTGAACGTAAAGCACTCGGCCAGGAAAAATCGTTGATCGAAATACTGGAAGACAACAAGCGCTCCAGGAAGATGGTAGAAGATGTGAAGAATGCATTTGCAGAAGCAAGAAAAAATCAGAAGACTTCATTTAATGATGATATCAAAGATTGGTATGAGCAGGACATAGCAAATCTGAAAGACTGGAAGATCGATAATATGGGCATCCGTCATACAGCGCCTGATTTTATCTATTCTTCTTCCTTTGATATGGATGGCCTGATCAAGAAAGCTGGTAATAATATCATTCTTGAGATCGGGAAAGTTCAGGGCACGCCGATGACCATCAAACCTGAGCAGCGCAAAAGGGATATGGATGTGTACATGCCTTTCCCACGAAGCATCGAGTATCATTTGAAAGTACAGGTTCCGGAAGGTTACACCGTTGAAGGAGTGGAAGGATTGAATAAGAGTGTGAAAAACGAAACCGGTCATTTCATGGCAGAAGCGCATTTGGTTGGCCAAACGGTAGAGATCAAAGTGAGTAAACATTATTATCACGGCTTCGAGCCAACTGCCAACTGGAGCAAGCTCGTAGAGTTTATCGATGCCTCCAATGATTGGACGAATGCGAAGTTGCTGTTTAAAAAGAATTAATACTCCTGTATAAAATAATAAAGGGGTGAAGAAATATCTTCGCCCCTTTATATTTATAACTCTTTGGCTGCTTATAGTCTTACTTTTTAATGCGCCATATCATCTTCATTTTCGTCACTGTCTTCCAGTAAATGCAGATCTACTGCCGATTCCATTCCTGCTATTCCTTCTATGGAACCCCGGATATGTGTGGCATTCAGCAACACTTTTTCCAGTTGTTTCTCCCTGGTCTTCCATAATTTTTCCATAGCATCCCGTTCCTTTTGAATAGATATTTTCATGCCCAGGAAACCTTCGCGGATGGCTTTCCATTGTTCGGCAAATTCATTGCTGGTGAGATAATCATAGAGCATGTGCATCTTATCACCTTTATTCTCGTTATTCCTTACAGCATTGGAGACGCGCATAATGGTATCGCGCAACACAACTGCCAGTGCTTTTACTTCTGAGTAAGAGCAGACCCAGACACCATCTTTCAAACCGAACCCGTCCATATCACGAGGCATGGTGCGGGTAACGATCACAGCCATATCTGCACCAAGACTGCGCATATCAGCTTTGAGTTTTTCGATCCAGTCGGCACCAAAATTATTGGTGCGTTTGCTTTCATAAATGATCTTTCCGCACTCCTGCCCCAGGTTGTTGCGGACAGTTTGCACGCAATCCGCACCACGGACACCTTTACCTACTTCAGCAACCAGGTCGAAAGGAAAAGCAAGGCGCAGCATTTCTTCCAGCGCCAATTCCTGTATCTCCCCCTGCAATTGGGTTGAACCTTGTTCCGCTTTGCGGCGCATTTCATCAGCCAGTTTCTTTTGGTCTTCCAGTTGTTTTTCCAGTTCTTTCAACCGCAACTGGAATTCGCTTTCCCGGGCAGCTACTTTTTGTTCTTCTATTTTGCGGAGATCTTCAGAAAGTTTTTCCCGTTCCTGCTGTAGTTTTTTCTGTACGGTGATCTCCAGTTCATCTTCCTTATTTTTCAGTTACTGTTCTTTCTTTAAGTATTCCAGTTCTTTTTGGCGGGCAAGCTTCAGTTTTTCTTCGTTGTCTTTATTGTTTTGTTCAAGCAGGCGAAGTTTGTTTTCAAAATCGGCTGTAAGATTTTTGCGGATGTTCTCTTCCATGCTTTGCTGCATACGCTTTTTTTCCTCTTCCAGTCTGAGCTGGAATTCCTCATTCTTTTTCTTTTGCCAGTCTGCTGCTTTGGAGCGTAATTCTTTTTCCACTTCTTCCCTTATTGCATCATTCGGTTCAAACTGGTGACCGCAATTCGGGCATTTTATATCGGTAGCCATCAGGTAATTGTTTAAAGGTCAAAAATACTAAAGAGAAAGCATGATCGGGCAGGGGAGTTGGTCCCACGAAGGCAACAAAGAACACAAAGATTTTTTCTGTAGATGATTAGTGGGGAATATTTTCTTTGTGTTCTTTGTTGCCTTCGTGGGACCAACTCACAACTATATCATATTATTATTATTATTCCGTTCCTGTGGGAATAACTTTTTTGAGAAAAATATTTGGCGGTACAGAAAAAACCCTTACTTTCACAATGCTAAAACGAATTAGCAACTGTCCCAAACCTCAAAATTGCGATTGCCATGCTACATCATTTTATCAGTCCGAGAAGCCTACTCCCTTCTTAACCTTATCAATACTGTTTTCTTTTAGCTATCCCGCCAGTTGCTTTAGCAACCGGCCATCATGCTGAAATAGTTCCAAGGAAAACGGGTACGTTACCATTAAAGATGCTGACGTAGCCCGAAGGATATTTATTGCTTATTAATGCCATAACTATGCAAAAGAGAAATGCAATTTTTGTTTTCACTGTTTTAGGTTGCCTGCTTGCCACCATCATCGGGTTGCCTGCTTACGCTCAATCAAACAGAACGGTGACCGGTACCGTTACGGATATCAATAAAACACCTCTGCAGGGTGTTACTATCCGTGAAAGAGCAACCAACAAAAGAGCGCTGACCACTGCGTCCGGCACTTACACTTTTAATTTATCGTCAGACAGCGCCGTACTGGTATTTAGCTATGTAGGCATGGAGACTGCTGTAGAAAGAGTGAACGGCAGAGCGGTGATCGATGTGACCATGCAGGTAAAGCTTGGCGCACTGGATGATGTAGTAGTGATCGGCTACGGCACTACAAAGAAAAAAGATCTTACTGGCTCCGTTTCTTCCATCTCTAAAGAAGCTTTGTCTGACCGCACTATTTTCTCCCTGGCCGATGCCATGAAAGGCAAAGCCGCTGGCGTGCAGATCACCCAGAATGACGGTACACCCGGCTCTGAAAATACCATCCGCATCCGTGGTGCCAGTTCTGTGAGCGCAGGAAGCACTCCCTTATTTGTAGTGGACGGCGTGTTGCAGGATGATATCAATAATATTAACCCCGGTGATATTGAATCAGTGGAGATATTAAAAGACGCATCCGGTACTGCCATGTATGGCGCCCGCGGCGCCAATGGTGTTATCCTTGTTACCACAAAAAGTGGTAAAGCCGGTAAAACCAGGCTGGAACTGTATTCCAACATGGCTTATCAACAGCCAGGCCACCTCTTTGGTTTGCTGAATGCTCCTGAATATGCACGTGCGCGTTTCCAGGCTTCAGGCTATACCTATTCTCCTGCAAGTGCTTCCGATCCCAATGCACCTGCTACCACGCAGATCGGGTATACTTATTTCCGTGATAGCCCGCTGGGCACTCCCGGTGGTTTCTGGGGTGTTGCGATGGATCAGACTTATCACGACTGGGAAAAATATTCCAGCCCCGATAGTACGAATACCGATTGGCAGCGGGCCATGTTCCAGAACAGCATGATACAGGAGTACCGTATCAGTGCAACAGGAGGTTCAAAAGACACCAAGTTCTCTTTTATGGGAGGTTATATGGATCAGGGTGGTTTAGTGGTATTCAGCAATTACAAAAGATATAATGGCCGTTTTAATTTTCAGCAAAAACTGGCTCCCACTGTAACCGTTACCAGCAATATTGCTTATACCCGAAGTGAAACCAACGGCTTTCTGGTCAATACACTGAATGGAGGTATTGCATCCAACGCCATTGTAACAAGCATGCTGGCTAAGCCACCCGTGCAACCCCTGACTGTAACTGACGTGGAAGACAACGCAGATGTGGACGGCTTCATTACCACCAATCCTTATTCTCTTGCCAAAAACATTACCAATAATAAAAACAATATGGAATGGCTGGCACGGATGGCTTTGGAATGGAACATCAACAAGAATTTCACCTTCCGTACCACCGGCAACTTCACTTCCAATAATGTGAACACGGATGCTTATTATCCCAAGTATACATCAGCCGGTTCAAGGTTCAATGGCCGTGCTTATTTATCACGCGGCAATACCACCCGGTTCATGAACGAAAACCTTTTGTATTATAAAGGGCGTATCGGCCGGGACCATGTATTTAATGCAGTGGCAGGTGCCATCTTTGAAAAGAGCAACCTGAACCTGATTACAGCAGAAAACCAGAACTATGATGTGGAAGTACTGGGCGTTTATGGGTTACAAAATGGGACCGTTCCTATCATCCCTACGTATAATATTACCAAATGGAGCATGGCTTCTTTCCTGGGTCGCGTGGAATACAATTATAAAGGACGTTATCTTGCTACAGCCACTTTCCGTGCAGATGGTTCATCACGCTTCAGCAAAAATAATAAGTGGGCTTACTTCCCGTCTGCAGCGCTGGCATGGCGTATCTCTGATGAGAACTTCATGAAAGGCGTTAAGCCTGTCAGTAACATGAAGCTTCGTGCAAGTGTGGGACAGAGTGGTAACACAGCTATTCCTTCTTATCTCACCCTGTCAACTATTTCCACTTATTTCTCACCAATGGATGGCAACTCACCCAACTATGGTGTAGTGGTTGAAAGGCCTGAAAATACTTCCCTGAAATGGGAAACTACCACGCAAGTGAATACCGGTCTTGATATCGGTCTCTTCGACAACAGGATCAGCCTCACTGCTGAATGGTATCTGAAAAGAACAAAAGACCTGTTGATCCAGAAAATAACGCCTGGCTATAGCGGCTACCGCAACACCTGGACCAACCTTGGTTCCATACAAAACAGCGGTGTTGAAATTACGCTTGGTGCGCTTATCATCAACAAACCAGGACTTAGCTGGAATGTGGACGCAAATATTGGTTTCAACAAATCAAAAGCGATCGAGATCGGAGCTGACCTGGGATTGGATCCTGGCGTGGTGCCTGGTGTAGGCACAACTGCCATCATCCGCAATGGCCAACCGATAGGACAGTGGTTTGGTTACCAGACAGACGGCATCTGGCAATCACAGGCAGAGATCCTCGCCTCGGGATTAACGATGATCAACGGCCAGGCGATCAATACCATCCGTCCCGGCACACGCCGCTTTATTGATCAGAATGGAGATGGTATCATTAACACAGCAGACCGTGTGATACTTGGACAGGGTCAACCGAAGTTTACCGGTGGCCTTACCAATTCAGTAAGCTATAAAGGATTTAACCTGAATGTAGTGTTGCAATACAGCTATGGCAACAAACTGTATAATGCCAACAGGATCTCCCTCGAGTCTGGCCGCAATACCGGCAACATGACCAAAGGCATTGCAGATAGCTGGAGACCTTCCTTGTATGATATGACAAGCGGTGCACTGGTGGAAGCAGGCAACCCGACCAATAAATTCCGTATGCCGGGCAGCAGTGAAGAATTGCTGATGTTGTCTGACTGGATAGAAGATGGTTCCTTTATCCGCCTCAGCGACGTGACATTATCGTACAGTTTTCTGGCCTCCAAATGGGTTAAACGTGCAGGACTCACCGGTATGTCTGTTTTTGTAAGCGGCAAAAATCTTTGGATATCTACCAGGTATACAGGATATGATCCCGAAGTGAATACACGCCAGGGAGGCTTTGGCGACCTGATGCCTTCGATGGATTATGCATCTTATCCGAGATCAAAAGTGTATTCAGCCGGTATAAAACTTCAATTCTAATTTTTAAAGATTGTTCCAATATGAAATCAGCATCAATAAAAAAATGGATATGGGTACTGGCTTTGCTGCCAGTGGTCGGCACTTCCTGTAAAAAATTCCTGGAAGAAAAACCGCAGACCCAGTATACATCAGACAACTTCTTTGTGGACAAAGTGACCCTGGATGCGGGTATCGTGGGTATGTATTCATCAGCGAAGGATTTGTTTGGTGTGTACACCAACACGCCTTTATTCATGACGGAGCTGGGAACTGATGAAGGGATGTTCAAAGGCTCATCCGGTGTACGGTTTAATTTCGACCGCCATACTTTTTCTGTAAGCGAAGGCGCGATCTATGAATACTGGATCCGTCATTTCCAGATCGCTGCGCGTGCTAATACTATCATGGCTGCTGCGGAGAAAGTGGCTTCCATTACAGAAGCGCAAAGAAATGTGATCATCGGTGAAGCCCGTTTTATCCGTGCATTTGTTTATTTCAGGCTGGTGCAGGCATATGGTGAATTGCCGATCATTGATCAGCCGATTACCGGCGATTTTGATTATGGCCTTCCCCGCCGCCCTATCAAAGATGTGTATGACCTGATCGTAGGTGATCTCAGCTTTGCTTCATCTCCCAATGTGCTGCCTACTGCGAAAACCAATAATGGCCATGCAAACCAATGGGCGGCCAAAGCATTGCTGGGTAAAGTTTATCTCACGATGGCTTCTGCCAAGGAAGCTAACAGGGTACCGGGCTACCAGGGAATTACGGAAAGTGTAAACGAATTGTATACCAAAGCATGGACGGTATTGAAAGATGTAAAAGACAACAGCGGCGCTTCTTTATTGCCTGTGTACGGTGATGTGTTCAAGATCGAGAACAAGAATACCAATGCCGAGTCTTTATTTGAATTGCAATTCAGTTCTGTTGTGCCTTATGGCACCCAGTGGACAAAAGAATGGGGCATGATCGCAAGTGGCGGCACCATCAATGGCAATCCCGCTTATTATACCAATTCAATGATCGGGCAGTGCAACCTGGTATATGTGCCCAAGTTCTACAAATATTATAAACCAACGCTCGCTTCACCGGATTATGATAAAAGAAGGGTATGGAATCTTACTGATTCATTAGTGAATATCGCTAATAATGCTCCTTCTACATTAACGTATATCTGGTCTACTTACAATCCTGACAAATACAACCAGACTGTATTGGGCCGTTGCGGTGTTACCAAGTACCGCTGGGGCAATAGCTGGAAGGAATCATCCATTTATCTTTATTCCAACTGCCCCAATAACGTGATCATCCTTCGTTTTGCAGATGTGCTGCTGATGTTTGCCGAAGCAGATTATAAAAAGAACGGCGTGATCTCTGATGAAGGGCTGGAAGCGATCAACCGTGTACGTCAAAGGGCCAGAGGGCTTGCTTCTAATGGAACACCTGTTCCTGAAAGCAGCACACCAGGTTTCCTGAACTATACAGCATCGGATATAACTATTGAAGAGATACTGAAAGAAAGATCAAGGGAGCTTTGTTTCGAATTCCAGCGTTGGTTCGACCTGGCAAGAACAGGCAAATTTGAATACTTCCTGGAACTGACAAGACCGGCAAATAATACCAATATTGTGAACACTGCAACAAGCTTTGATCCATCGAAGCATTATTTGTTCCCGATACCGCAATCGGAACTGGACTTGTCGACGAATAAAGAGAATTTTAAACAGAACCCTATGTACCAATAAGCACGAATAAGCATGAATGACGTGGGAAAAAATATGTGCCACGAATAGGCGCGAATGAGCGCGTTTTTTAGAGTACTTATAAAAATAGAATAGGAGTATGAAAAAGGTTTTATTAAAAAGCAGGTGGTATGTGATTATAGTGGGGATGTTGTGTGTGGGGTTGTTTTCTTTTAGGAAAGAGAAAACAGTAGAGGATAGTTATGATGTGGTGGTGTATGGCGGAACGGCTTCGGGAGTGATTG
>DATAJQ010000178.1:0-7884 GCA_036262095.1 Chitinophagaceae bacterium
ATTTAATGTTCAATTTCTTATGGTGGTTTTGCCGAGGGTGTTCACCTTTTCCCATACCGAACAGAGTAGTTAAGCCCCTCATGGCCGATGGTACTGCACCACAATGCGGGAGAGTAGGTAGCTGCCATATTTATTAAAAAAAGCCTTTCAGTTTACTGAGAGGCTTTTTTTTGTAGTTTAGTCACCTCACAACCAAAACCACCTCTTACAATTCCATTAGCATGTCACCCCGCAGCCTGCTTATCCTTATCCTTCGCATAATGGGGATCTTATTGCTGAAGGAACTCATCCTCTCCATTACCCAGTTATTCTCTCTGCAGTCTGGATTTACTTCAGTTTTGATAACACAGGAGGCCTTCTCACCCTTTTTATAGCCCTTGCCTCTGTTGCCATTATTATGGCACTTACCTACTGGTTTATTTTTAAAACAGAAGTGCTGATTGATAAATTCGGGCTTGATAAAGGATTTGCAGAACCCAGCTTTCAGTTTAAGATCGATGTCAGCTCCATCCTTCAAATGGCACTTATCATCACAGCAACTATTATCCTTGTCTGGGAAATCCCTTCACTTGGCAAAAACATCTTTTATGTCTGGCAGCAAAGCCGGATGGGGTTTCTAAATCCTGAAGGCGCTAATTGGTCGCCCATTATTATTTCCGTGATAAGGATCATCCTGGCCCTGCTACTTATTGGGGAAAGAAAACGGATTCTGAGCCTCCTGGAAAACAAAAGAGGAGAAATGAACTCAAGCGTCGATCCCAACGAACCGGAGTAATACCTAATACGCGATAATTTTCTCAAAGCATAATATATAATAGGGAACCATTTTCTGAGAACAGAGTCACTTTACCTTTTTATAAGATCTGATCTCAGTGCCATCGGTCATCGCCAGCGGGAGATTATTCCCCTTGTTTCCCGCATATGTATTTAGCTGTTTTGAGGAATAGCACTTAATACAATACGTTTGTGTTATGAATCGCCTGCTGCCTGTTTTTATCTTCTGTATCCTCGCTTCTTCTTTCAGCAGGAGAGAAAAAGAGAAAATACAGATCAATGGCTCTGCCCAGGGCACCACTTATCACATCACTTATTACGCAAAGGATTGCGTAGTCGTTAAATCACAAATAGACAGCCTGCTAAGCGCGATCGATCAATCCCTTTCCCTGTACAACCCCCATTCCCTGATCAATCAATTCAACCAGTCAAACGAAGGACTCACTGTAGATGACCATTTTATCACCGTAATAAAAGCTGCCCAATACGTTTTCCAAAAAACAAATGGCCTGTTTGATATCACTATCGGCCCTCTTACCAAAGCATGGGGATTCGGACCCGTAAAGCCGGATAGCCTGCCAAACAAAAAAGCCATTCAATCCTTACTGCCCTGTGTTGACTCGAAGCTCCTGAAATGGGAGGGAAAGAAACTAAAAAAGAAAAAGCCCTGTGTTCAGCTTGACGCCAATGGTATAGCACAGGGGTATAGCGTAGACCAGATTGGCCTTCTGCTGGAACAGTATGGTATAAACGATTATTTGGTCGAGCTTGGTGGAGAGATCCGGGTAAAAGGAAAAAAATGGCCGGAACAAACAAAAATGTCTGTTGGCATTGAAGCGCCAGGTGAAGATTTTGCACCAACTGCCCTGAAAAAAATAGTGTGGCTCGATAAAGGGGCACTGACCACTTCCGGAAATTACCGGCGATACAGGGAAAGCGGCGGCAAACATTTATCTCATCTCATTAATCCGAAAACCGGTTATCCGTTCGACAACGAACTGATCAGCGTTACCGTGTATGCTCCTGATGCCATCACAGCCGATGCTTACGACAATGCATTGATGGGCATGGGACTCCGGCAGGCATTGGATTTTGTGGAGAAGCAACCCGGCCTTGGCGCTTATTTTATTTATCGCCAAAAGAATGGGAATATAGCCGACAGCGCCAGCAGGATATTCCGTTCGTTATTACAACCCTGAAACTGTAAATTTGAACCACTTATTGTTGCTTACTCATGAAAAGAAGGGATTTTATAGAAAAGACCGGCTTGCTTACCGGAGGCTTATTGCTCGGAAGCAGTTGGCATGCTATGGCGGCCACAGCAGGCCCTCTTAAAATGGCGATCATTGGTTGCGGCGACCGTGGATTGGGTATTCTCTCCGTGCTTGCCGAGCAAAAGGAGCAGTTCACACTGACTGCTGTATGCGACCTGCTTGATTTCCGCCTCGAAGCAGCCCGTAAGGACCCGTTTGCTTCCTCTGCAAAAGTGTATAAAGATTATCGGCAGGTACTTGACGATAAAAATGTGCAGGGCGTAATCATCGCTACTTCCCTCGACATGCATTTTTCCATAGCTGCAGATGCACTGAAAGCCGGAAAGCATGTTTATCTCGAAAAAACAATGACTTATTCCATACCGGAAGCAATAGAATTGGTGAAACTGAGTGCCTCTTATCCCGCCCAAACCCTTGTTGTAGGGCACCAATACCGTTACACACCACTTTATTTCAAGGTGAAAGACATGATCACCAAGGGATACCTGGGCACTGTAACGCAGATCGATTGCCGCTGGGACAGGAACTGGAACTGGCGCCGCCCGGTGCCTGCAGGATATACTGATGAGCAGATCAACTGGCGGATGTATAAACGCCATTCAGGCGGGCTTCCTGCAGAACTGCTATCACACCAGATGGATTTTATCAACTGGGCTTTTGATACACATCCGGATGAGATCATGGGCACCGGTGGAATTGATTATTATAAAGATGGCCGGGAAACCTACGATAATGTGCAGGCCATTCTCCGCTATAACACTAAAGGAATGATCGGCAACTTCGGCGCCACCTGTGGCAATGCCAGGGAAGGATATATTTTTAAGATCAAAGGCACGCGTGGAATGGTCTCCCTTTTACCACATGAAGGTGTTTTTTATCCGGAAAAAGATGCGAAGAAAGAACTGGAGACCGTGGATGGTGTAACAGGAGCTACACGCATTGAATGGAACAAGGACGGTGGCATTCCGCTTATGACAGAAAAAATGAAAGATGGCACATGGTATGCCATGCAGGAGTTTTATAACTGTGTTACACAAAAAAAGATGCCTGTGTCGAATGTAAGAACAGGTGCTACAACGGCTGTATGCGTGCATCTGGCAAATCAAGCCATCTATTCTCACAGTATTCAAACCTGGAAACCTGAATTTAATTTTATATAAAATGAAATGAACTCATAAGATTTCCGAGCTATACAAAAAACGGCTATGAGAATTTTATGATGAGGTCCATGTGGCTAAACGAAAAACTTAAAATATACACATGAAAAAAAGATTTTTGATCGCGGCATTCATTATAACGGCAATAAAGCTTTCTGCCCAAACAGATAAAAAAGGATGGACATCATTATTTGACGGCAAAACACTTGCCGGTTGGACAAAAGTGGCCGGCAATGCAGAATACCGGATTGAAGACGGTGCTATTGCAGGCATCACTGTTCCCAATACGCCCAATACTTTTTTAATTACAGATAAGATGTATGGTGATTTTGTGCTGGAACTGGAAGTAAAGATCATGGATACCACTTCCAATTCAGGCATACAGTTTCGCAGCCAGTATGACCCTGCAGGAAACAAAGGCAAGGGAAAAGTTTTTGGCTACCAATACGAACTGGATCCCTCTTCGCGTAAATGGACAGCAGGGGTATATGATGAAGGCAGAAGAGATTGGCTGTATCCTTTGATGCTTAATTCTTCAGCCCAGGCAATGTTAAAAACAGCCGTATACAATAAGGTAAGGGTAGAGTGTATCGGCAATGATATCAAGACCTGGATCAACGATAAGCCTGCTGCACATGTGGTAGACAATGTAGACAGTAAAGGAATTATTGCCCTGCAGGTACACAGCATCGGCAAACCCGAAATGGCCGGCAAAAAAATATACTGGAAAAATATCAGGATCAAAACCACTGGTCTCAAACCATCCCCATTCCCTTCATCAGTATATGTTATGAACACGATCCCCAACACATTGACCGAGTTAGAAAAAAAATCCGGCTGGCAATTATTGTTCGATGGCGTAAGCACCAAAGGATGGAGAGGTGCTTACAAAAAAACATTCCCCGAAAAAGGATGGGTAGTAAAAGATGGCGAATTGAGTGTGCTGCCCTCCGACGGAGCTGAATCTACTAACGGTGGTGATATTGTAACCGATGAACAGTTCAGCGCATTTGACCTTTCATTTGATTTCAAACTCACTCCGGGCGCCAACAGCGGTGTAAAATATTTCGTAACACTTTCTGAGAACAACCAGGGCTCAGCTATAGGCCTGGAATACCAATTGCTGGATGATTCCCTCCACCCCGATGCAAAACTGGGCCGCAATGGCAATCGCACACTCGCATCCCTCTATGATCTTATCAAAGCAGAAAAGCAAACCCGCTTCATCAAACAACCCGGCAACTGGAACACCGGCAGGGTGATCGTTTATCCCAACAATCATGTAGAACACTACCTCAACGGCATCAAAGTGCTGGAATATGACAGGGGATCACAAGCCTACCGGGACCTGGTAGCACTCAGCAAATACAAGGTATGGCCTGCTTTCGGTGAAGCCAAAAAAGGGCATATCCTTTTGCAGGATCATGGCAATGCTGTGAGCTTCCGGAGCATCAAGATAAAAAAGCTGAACTAGAGTCGGTTCTGAGTCGATAGTCCGCAGTCGATAGTTCTGTGGATCACTCAGGACATAATTAAAAACTACATAGAGATATATGCCAAGAGCCGGGGCCTCCTCAGTGTTGAGGAGGCCCCGGCTCTTATATTCTTTAAACTTGTATGTGTCCTGAACCAGGGCTGGGGTAACAGTGGGAAGGGTTTGACTATCGACTGCCGACTATCGACTCAGTACCGACTACACCTTAGGCTCCCACCCTTTTTCATACTCCCTTCCCCACAATTTCATTGCTTCTTTATCATTCAGTATATGTCCGTTTTGCGGATCGCAATGAAGCGTGCGGCCGGTGCGTTGTGAAATATTGGCGAGATGGCAGAGCAGGTTGCTTTTATGTCCTTCATTGATAGGAGAGGTTAAGGTTGCTTCACCTCTGATGCTGTTGATAAAGTTGTTGAAGTGATGGAAATCGAGATTACCACTGGCACTTACTGTATTGCCGGCATCGTTCTTTGTGGTGTTTTTTACTTCTTTTACCAGTTTGTTGTTGTAGTCAAGGATCTTGTAATCATCGTTTCCTCCATTCACCAATGTTCCTTTATCTCCATAAATGATGAAACCGCGGCCGGCACCTTCTACGGGGAAGATATTGCAGCTCCGGCCTTCCCAGGTGATGGATTTGTTGTCGCCAAATTCAAAAGTAGCTACCTGTGTGTCGGGTGTTTGCCAATCATCTTTGAACGCATAACGGCCTCCGGCTGAAGCAACTTTTGTAGGGTAGTCCACACCGAGGAACCAACGGCAACAGTCTATTTCATGCGTTCCATTGTTGCAGGTTTCGGATGTGCCCCAATGCCAGAACCAGTGCCAGTTGTAGTGAACAAGGTTATCCTGGTAGGCGCGGCGCGGGGCAGGGCCTTGCCAGAGATCGAAATCAAGCGTGGATGGTACAGGTATTTTTTTACCAATGCCGATTGATTTACGGTTGTTTGCGTACCAGCTCTTGCCAAAATATGCATTGCCGATAATACCTTCTTCTTTTACCAGTCTTACCGCTTCTGTAAGATTGGGGAAGGAGCGGCGTTGATTGCCCATTTCTATCAGTTGCTTCGGGTATTTTTTCATGGCCTGCACCAGCAGTTCTCCTTCATGCGGATTGTGGCTGCAGGGCTTCTCTACATATACGTGTTTGCCATTGGCAACTCCAAGTAAGGCAGCCGGTGCATGCCAGTGGTCAGGCGCAGCGATCACCAGTGCATCGAAATCTTTTTGCGCAACAAGCTTGCGGATATCCTTTACAACTGCCGGCTGGCGCGGCTTTCCGGCGAATGGCTTTAGGCCGTTAGCGATGGCTTTCTCTTCCACATCGCAGAGATAAGCGATCTCTACATTTGGAAGACTGGAAAAGCATTCAGCTAGATAAGCACCCCGGCTGTTGACTCCCATTACGGCAAGCACTACTTTATTGGATGGTGCATTTTTCCCGAAAACAGGAAAGTTGAGGATAGTAACTCCTGCAGTTGCAACAGAGGTATTCTTAATGAAATCCCGGCGGTTCATGATCGTTAGATTTAGTTAAAGATAATTATATTGTACATTCGGGCAGCAAGAAGAAGGCCCTGCTGAATAAATTGTTGATAGCAGGTTCTTATTTTGCCTGTTAATATAATACATGACCCGGAAAGAAAGAATTATACTGTTTTTACTTGCCTGCCTCAACTTCACCCATTTCCTGGATTTCATGGTCATGATACCGCTCAATAATTACCTGACACCTTATTTTAATATTTCACCCCGGCAATTCAGTCTTTTGGTAAGCGCCTATTCCATCAGTGCGGCTGCATCGGGATTTATTACAGCGTTTATCGTGGATAATTACGATCGTAAAAAAACACTGCTGTTTTCTTACCTGGGGTTTTTAGCAGGAACAATTGCATGCGGTTTTGCTTCCACCTATACGCTGTTGCTGGCAGCAAGGATAGCGGCGGGTGTTTTTGGCGGAATCATTGGTGCGCAGGTATTGGCTATCATTGCTGATATCTTTTCTTATGAAAGAAGAGGTAAGGCCATGGCTTCTGTTTCTGCTTCGTTTGCCATTGCTTCTATACTGGGCGTTCCTTTGTCGTTGTACCTGGCCAATATTTTTAAAGAAGACTGGCATGTACCTTTTCTGTTTGTAGGAGGACTTGGTATTGTGTTAATACCACTGGTGATCAAATATATTCCTGCTATCACGGGTCATCTCTGTGATGCCGAAGCCCGTATTGCTCCATTGGCCTTGCTGGCAAAGATCATCCGGACGCCGGCACAGGGCTCTGCACTTTTCTTTTCCTGCCTTCTGATGATAGGACATTTCCTGATCATCCCTTTTATCACACCTTATTTGGAATTTAATAAAGGCTATTCCAAAAACCTGATACCGGCTATCTTCCTGGTAGGAGGTATGGCATCACTGGTTTCAGCTATTCTATTGGGCCGTGTGGCAGATAAGAAAGGAAAACTGCCGATCTATTGCTGGTCGGTATTCTTTTCTTTATTTATGGTATTACTGATCACACAAATGCCTGCCATGCCTTTTTCTGTGGTGCTGACGATCTTTGCTGCCTGGTTTGTTTTTGCTACAGGCAGGGCTTTAACTGCCCAGGCAATGATCAGTGAAGTGGTGAAGCCGGAACAGCGTGGCAGTTTTATGAGCTTCAATGGATGTGTTCAGCAGATAGGAACAGGCCTTGCATCATTGATCGCCGGGTTTGTTGTGTATGATGATCATGGCGGAAAGATATACCGCTATGAATGGCTGGGCTATCTCAGTATTGTGGTATTGATCGCAACGATCGTTCTCGCACAAATGATATTCCGGAAAGTAGATCGCAGGAGTAAGCAGGAAATAAATGAACAGGTCCGGCCCACAGAGATATGTTGAACTTCTGAAAGGTATACTCACTATGTAATAAAATTCTTTGTGCTCTTTGTAGTCTTGGTGGGATACTTTCCCACCAAGACTACAAAGAGCACAAAGAAAAAATCTGAGACAAACTTATTCTATTACAGCTTTACCCGGTACACGGGATAACGCAAATAGGCAGGTTCAAACCAGGGAGAACGCTGGAACACAAAATCCAACTGCGCGCGTGCACTTTTAGCAAAACTTGTATCTGTAGCCCTTTGTTGTTCCAGTTGATTGCGCAATGCTGTATTGTTCTTTAAATAATCGGCAGCAATATCC
>DATAJQ010000179.1:0-2557 GCA_036262095.1 Chitinophagaceae bacterium
CCTGCTTTGCTGGTCCACATAATCTGCGGGCAGATCATTGTCCAGGATATTGCCGATAAAACCAGCTTTCTGAAAGCCTGTTTCATAACGCAGGGCATCGCGCTGACCGATCGCGCTTTTCATAAATGCTAACTCTTCATCAGTGATACCGTTTTCAGCATAGCCTTTCAGCTCTTTCATAATTTCTATCAGCGCACTGTCTGTGGCATTGGCACGTATGCCGGAGCTGAACTCAAAATCGCCTGTTTGCTTGCCGCCGGAGAATCCGCTGCGGGCACCATAGGTCCAGCCTTTGTCTTCACGCAGGTTCAGGTTGAGGCGGCTGTTGAAAGCACCACCCAATGTGTAGTTCATCAATCCTGATTTATAATATTCACCTGTGGCGTCGTATTTCATACCGGTAACATATCCAACCCGGAATTCTGTTTGAGCTGCTTTAGGAACATCTACCAGGTAGATCTTTGTTTTTTCTATTACCGGTACGGCAGTAATAGCAGGAATATCTATTTTTTTATTAGGCAGTTTACCCAGGAAAGAAAGTTTGGGCAATATTTCGTCTTCCTTGATATCACCTACCACAACTACTTCAGTTCCCTGCGAGGTCATATTATTATCGTAGTAAGATTGAATATCAGCCAGTGTGATATTTTTTACTGTTTCCTCATCGCCATCAGCAGATATACCAAGGATATGGCCAGGGCCGTAATTCAGTTTGGAAAATACATTGTCTGCTATAGAAGCAGGTTGTGTTTTTGCCATTTTGAAACTTTCCAGGCCTTGCTTTTTGATACGGTCAAATGCTTCCTGCGTGAATTTGGGATTGAACATCCTTTCCTGCAACAGGGTCAGGGTAGCGTCCAGGTTTTTCTTTTGCGATTGCACCTGGAATGTGATGTCTTCATTGCCGCTGAATACGGAAACAGAGCTTCCAAGTTTTTGTAATTCGCGGCTCATGGACTCAGCCGTATAATTCTTTGTATCATCATTCATCATATCAGTGAAGAATGATGCCAGGCCGGCTTTCGACATATTGTTGGCTTCCAGGAAATGACCACCGGGGATCTTGATGGATAAAGTGACAGTAGGCAATTCTGTATTTTCTGTACCGATCACTTTAATGCCGCCATTGAGGTCTTTTTTCCAGAAAGCAGGAACTTTTACCACAGGGTTGGGGCCATTGCCAGGTATTTTGCTGCGGTCAAATTTATCCTTTGCTTTTACATATTTCAATCCTTCATAACCGTAATGCGGAGCAACATATCCTGTTTCATCAATCTTATAATTGTCACCTGCCACCAGCATTTTTTCATCAGCGTTTTTGGGCAGCACGCTTATCACCACGCAATGCTTCAGCTTCACATATTTATCGTACACACGCATTACATCTTCCTTGGTCACTGACTGGTACATTTTCATCAGCTTGCCGATCATGTTGGGGTTGCCGGTAAATGTATTGAATGCAGCCAGCTGGGATACCTTTCCGGCAACGCTTTGCAGGCCATTGATGAGTTGAGACTCGTACCCGCCTTTGAATTTGGCGATGTCGTCATCTGTTACTCCTCTTGCTTCAAAACTGTCAAGCGCATTATTCAGCAGGTAATACATGCTGGATAAGGGTTTGCCGGGATAGGGAACGATCTGGAAGATAAAAGAACCTGATAGCTCCTGTAAACTGCTGAAGCAACCTGCACTCAATGCCAATTGTTTTTTTACCAGTTGCTGGTACAATATGGAGTTGTTTCCCTGTCCGAGGATCTGGGCCAGGCAGGCGAGTGCAGCCTGGTCCTGATGATAGCTTGGAACAGTAGGATAAGATTCCAGCAGCATGGGAAGGCGGGCATAGTTGTCTGTATAAGAAGCGAACCGGTGAGTGGGAAGCACGGGGACCATGGGCTTCATATTTTCCACTTTGGGACCGCGGGGAATGCCGCCGAAATATTTCTCTACCAGTTTCAATACTTCCTTGGAGTTAACATCCCCACCAATGGTAAGCGTGGCATTATTAGGACCATACCAGCGAAGGAAGAAATTTTTCAGATCATTTACATCCACCCTGTTCAAGTCTTCAACATATCCAATAGTGAGCCAGGAATAAGGATGGCCATAAGGATAAAGATTTTTTGCAGACACCTCACCTAATAAACCATAAGGGCGGTTATCATAATTCTGGCCGCGTTCATTCTTTACGGTTTCGCGTTGGATCTCGAATTTCTTTTGTGTAACGGCATCCAGCAAAAAGCCCATGCGGTCGGCTTCGAGCCAAAGCATTTTTTCTAATTGGTTGGAAGGGACAGTCTGATAGTAATTGGTCCGGTCTGTATTGGTGCTGCCGTTGAGCGTGCCACCGGCTTCTGTAACGATCTTGAAGTGCTGCTCATCACCTACGTGATCAGAGCCCTGGAACATCATGTGTTCGAAGAAGTGGGCAAAGCCTGATTTACCGATCTCTTCGCGGGCAGAGCCTACGTGATACGTTACATCCACATGCACAACGGGGTCGCTGTGATCTTCATGTACGATCAGCGTTAATCCGTTGGGTAATACATATTTTTCGTAA
>DATAJQ010000180.1:0-30532 GCA_036262095.1 Chitinophagaceae bacterium
TACCAGTATGAGTGTATACGATTTTGCCTTGAAAGGAAAACATAATCAATATAATACCATGGCAGCTTGTGTAGCCGGCGCCACCATGGACATCCGCAAGGAAAAGATCCGTGAGGCAGTGCAGGATTTTCAAAGCCTGGAGCACCGGATGGAACCGGTGGCAACGATCCGGGGAGTAGAGTTTATCAACGACAGTAAAGCAACCAATGTAAACTCTACCTGGTATGCCCTGGAAAGCATGACCAAACCGACCATACTGATATTGGGTGGCGTGGATAAAGGGAACGATTATTCCCTGATCGAAGACCTGGTAAAAGAAAAGGTAAAAGCGATCATTTGTCTCGGTGTCGACAACCGCAAGATCCATGAAGCTTTTGGAAATATTGTTAGCCCTATCGTAAACACCAGCAGCGCCCTTGAGTCCGTACATGCTGCTTTTCATTTTGCTGCCAAAGGAGATGTTGTATTGCTGAGCCCTGCCTGCGCCAGCTTCGACCTCTTCAAGAATTATGAAGATAGAGGAAACCAGTTTAAGCAGGCCGTGAGAGATCTGTAGACTTAATATTATTAATGGACGTAACAAAGGACATACGATTTAACGAACTTGGAGGAAGCTTCAACACCCGTAACCTGTTGAATAAAACAAAAGGTGACAAGGTGATCTGGGCACTGGTAGTATTGTTGGCCCTGGTCTCCTTGTTGGCCGTATATAGCGCCACCGGTTCTCTTGCTTATAAAAATTATAAAGGGAATACCGAAGTTTATCTTTTTAAACAGGTTGCTTTTATCATGGTAGGCATACTGGTGATCTATTTTGCTCACCTTGTAAACTACACTTTATATTCCCGCATAGCCACGATATTATTTCTATTGGTAATTCCTTTATTGATCTATACCCTTTTCTTCGGAGTCAGGATGAATGAAGGTAGCCGCTGGATAAGGCTGCCGCTCATCAATATGACCATGCAAACATCCGATCTGGCCAAGCTCGCGCTTTTCATGTACATCGCACGTATGCTTAGCCGGAAGCAGGATGTTATCAAATCCTTCAAAAAGGGTTATCTGCCCGTGATCACCCCTGTGTTTATTATCTGTGCCCTTATTGCCCCGGCCAACCTGTCTACCGCCCTGCTGCTGGGAGCAAGCTGTCTGCTGCTGCTCTTTATAGGGCGGGCCAGTTCCAAACACATTCTACTGACTATGGGGTTGGCCCTTATCCCTATCGCTTTTCTCATTATTGCAGCCATGGTAAGGCATAAGCAGGGAGATGATGAAGCTGCTGCTGAAAAGAAAACTGCTTCTTCCGGTTTGTTTGCCCGGGTAGACACCTGGATAGGCCGTGTGGAAAATTTTATTTACAGTAGCAAGGAAGCAGATAATGATGAAATGTACCAGGTGAATCAGGCCAAGATCGCCATTGCCAAAGGTGGTGTCCTTGGTGTGGGGCCAGGCAACAGCACTACGCGCGATTATCTGCCGCAGGCCTATAACGATTTCATTTTTGCGATCATCATAGAAGAGTATGGTTTTGTAGGAGGCATATTCATTGTGTTTATCTATCTCGTATTCTTATACCGATGTATCAGGATTTTTAAACGATGTCCTTATGCATTTGGTGCTTTCCTGGCATTGGGGCTGAGTTTTACCCTGGCTATACAGGCTATCGCAAATATGGCTGTAACAGTGAACCTGTTCCCTGTTACAGGCGTCACATTGCCATTGGTGAGCATGGGTGGATCAAGTTTCATCTTTACCTGTTTGGCGATTGGCATTATTCTTAGCGTAGCCAGGAACGTAGAGCAACTGGAAGGACGTGCTGCAATGGCTGCAGTAACTAAAGATGAAGAACAGTAATTAAAAAAATGAACAATTGGGTAAAAGGATCATTATAGCAGGCGGGGGTACAGGCGGACATATTTTTCCTGCAATCGCTATTGCGAACGCTTTGAAAAAAGCAGACAACAGTATCGAGATCTTGTTTGTGGGAGCGAAAGGAAAAATGGAGATGGAGAAAGTGCCGCAGGCAGGCTATAAGATCGAGGGATTGGATATAGCCGGGTTCAACAGAAGTTCTTTGATAAAGAATACCAGCCTTCCATTCAAGCTGATCAAAAGCTTTTTCCAGGTGCGCTCGATTTTCAAGGCATTCAAACCCGATGCAGTAATAGGAGTGGGTGGATATTCCAGTTTCCCGGTTTTGCGTCTTGCACAATCAAAAGGAATACCCAGCTTCATCCATGAATCGAATTCGTTTGCAGGAAAATCAAATATCCTGTTGGGGAAAAAAGCAACGGTCGTGTTTACAGGAACGGATGGAATGGAAAAATTCTTCCCGCCTGAAAAGATCCTTGTTACCGGCAATCCTGTGAGGGCGAGCATTATGCAATCAACAGTCAGCAAAGCAGAAGGCTGCGAGCATTTTTCACTGGATGAAAAAAAGAAAACACTGCTGGTGATCGGGGGAAGTCTTGGAGCCAAATCGATCAACGAAGCAATTGATAAGCATTTGGATGAATTACTGGGCGCAGGATTGCAACTGATCTGGCAAACCGGTAAACCGTATGCTGCAAAAGCAGAAGCAAGCGTGGCCGGTAAATCTGCCGTATGGGTGAATGATTTTATTACGAAGATGGAATATGCTTATGCTGCTGCTGATATCGTAGTGGCCCGCGCGGGAGCGATGACGGTAGCAGAATTATGTGTGGTCAAAAAACCCGTTTTGTTCGTACCCTATCCCTATGCTGCAGAAGATCATCAAACCGTGAATGCAACCCAATTGGTTAATAAGCAGGCTGCATTGATGGTAAAAGACAGCGAGGCGATCGATAAGGTAGTGCCGATGGCAATCGGGCTGGCTGCTGATGAGAACAGGCAGGCCGAACTTAAAAAAAATATTGCTGCATTAGCCATAACTGATGCAGATAAAATAATTGCAGAGGCGATTTTAAAAAAGCTGAATGCGAAATGAAGACCATAGCCAATACTGTCCTTATGAATTCCCCCTTTAAGGGGCTTGACTCTATCCGTGAAGTATATTTTATTGGTATTGGTGGGATCGGAATGAGTGCTATAGCAAGGTTCTTTTACTCAAATGGTGTGAAAGTAAGTGGATACGACAGAACATCCACCCCTCTTACCAGAGAGTTGGAAGCAAGCGGCATTCCCATTCACTACGAAGAGAATATCCCGCTGGTGAATCAAAATGCTGATCTGGTGGTGTACACCCCGGCAATACCCGCAGCTAATAAAGAACTGCTGTATTACCGGGAAAAGGGAACGAAGATCGTGAAGCGCAGCGATGTGCTTCAACTGATCTCGGAAAGTTCTTTTAATATCTGTATTGCCGGTACGCATGGCAAAACGACCATCACGACCATGGTAGCGCACTTGTTGAGGGATAGCGGTTTTGGATGTAATGCTTTCCTGGGAGGCATTGCAGTGAACTACGGTACCAATTTCTGGAGCAACCCGAAAAATGTGTGTGTGATAGAAGCAGATGAGTACGATAGGAGTTTTTTGAAATTAAGTCCTGATATAGCCATTATTACCGCCATGGATGCTGATCACCTGGATATATATGGTACGGCCGATTCAGTGGAGCAGGCATTCATCGATTTCAGTGAGAGAATAAAGCCAGGCGGATTGCTGTTCCGCCAGTTTGGGCTGAAAAGAGGAAAGGAACTGGCGAAAGGGTTGGCAGATACAAAGTATACTTACAGCCTGCAAAACGAAAACGCTGATGTGTATGGCGAAAATATCAGGCTTGACAATGGTGGATATGATTTTGATGTAGTAATGAAGGATGAACGAATAGACAATGTGCGGTTGAATATGGGAGGGATGCACAACGTGGAAAATGCTATTGCTGCCATAGCTGTTGCAAGTTCTTTGGGAATAGAGCACGATAAGATCCGCTCAGCGGTTGAATCATTCCGCGGAGTGAAGCGGAGGTTTGAGTATCTCATCCGGAACAGGAAACTGGTATTTGTGGATGATTATGCCCATCACCCTGAAGAGTTGCGGGCCCTGATCAATGGAGCAAAAACATTGTTCAGGCAAAGAAAATGCACGATCATTTTTCAACCGCATCTCTATACACGCACAAGGGATTTTGCTGATGGCTTTGCGGAAGTGCTCGACCTGGCAGATGAAGTGATACTGCTGCCGATCTATCCCGCAAGAGAACTACCGATAGAAGGTGTGACAAGTGAGATGATACTGGACAAGATGAAGAATGAGAATAAGAAGGTAATGGATAAGCAGCAATTACTCGACTGGATAAAAAATGATTATAAAAAAGGGATCAACAGTGAATTCGGAAGCCTGCTGATCACAGCAGGCGCAGGTGATATTGATACATTGCTGATGCCAATTAAAGATCTGTTGACCGATATATAAATTGAATACGAAGAGAACGATACGGAAAGTTTTATTCATTACCACCTGGGTGGCAATCGGGGCAGGTATGCTTACCCTGCTGATCGCTGCAATGGGCAAGCAGAAAAAGGATAATTGCAAGGATTATGCGATTACGGTGAAGGGCATCCGGGGAGATGATTTTTTCCTTGATGAAGCTGATATACTCCGTTTGCTGAAAGTGGCTACAAAAGGAAAGATCAAGGGGCAACCCAAATCAGCCTTCAACCTCCAGCAGATGGAAGAATTGCTGGAAGGCAATCAATGGGTAAAAGATGCGCAATTATATTTCGACAGCCAGGATGTGTTGCACGTATCGGTTACTGAGCGTGAACCGGTAGCCAGGATATTTACTGCGGCCGGAAAATCTTTCTACCTGGATGAGCATGCACAGATGATGGGGCTGTCTGACCGGTTGAGTGTGCGCCTGCCCGTGTTCACTGGTTTCCCGGACAAGAAGATGCTGACTGGCAAGGACAGTCTGTTGATGAAAGATATCGTGGCGACTGCTCAATATATTAACGGCAACCCTTTCTGGTCGTCACAAGTGGCGCAGATCAACCTGGACCTTAGTTGTGGCGCAGATTGCAGGGAAATGGAAATGGTGCCACTTATTGGCAATCATGTGGTGAAACTTGGCAACGGCGAGAATATTGATAAGAAATTCAACCGCCTGTTTGTTTTTTATAAGCAGGTATTAAGCAAAACAGGTTTTGATAAATACAAAACGATTGATGTACGCTTTGATGGCCAGGTGGTGGGAGCGAAGAGTGAAAATCCAAGAGTGGATTCCGTGCAGCTTCGTAAGAACGTGGAGAAACTGCTGAAGCAGATCAAGGAGATGGAGGAACTGAATGATAAGCAGGCGTTATTGCCAACACCTGTTCCGGTGCAACCGGTGATGCCGCCAGCAGACAGTTCAAAATATAATGAGCTGAATGCCCTGGAAGATCAGGAACCAGATAATAGTAGAACTGAAAATAAAGCTGCGGATAAAAAGGAAGCAAAAACAGAGCGTAAGGTTACAGATAAGAAAGATGTAAAAACATCGGGCGGAAAAAAACAACCTAAAGCAGTAATGCGTAGAAATTAAGGAACAACTAAAAACAACATACAATGAATAACGAACAACCCATTATCGTTGGTCTTGACATTGGGACAACCAAGATTGCGGTGATAGCCGGGCGCAAGAATGAGTTTGGCAAACTGGAGATTCTGGGCTTTGGCAAAGCCAACTCCAATGGCGTGAAGCATGGACAGGTATTGAACATCGATGAAACCATTAAAGCGATCCGTACCGCACTGGAAAATTGCTTCGCCTCCAATCCTAACCTCGACATTAAAGAAGTATATGTAGGTATTGCAGGGCATCATATCAAAAGCCTTCAAACCCGCGGCGATATCGTTCGCCAGGCAACTGATGAAGAGATCTCTCAGCGTGAGATCGATCAGTTGATCAGCGATCAGTATAAAACCTATATTCCTGCCGGTGATCAGATCATTGATGTGATACCACAGGAATTTACAGTAGATAATTTTCAGAACATTCCAAACCCGATCGGATATGGTGGTGTGAAGATTGGCGCCAACTTCCATATCATTACCGGGGATAAGAATGCGATCAGGAATATCAACCGCAGCGTGGAAAAATCAGGATTGTATACCAAAGACCTGGTACTGCAGCCGCTTGCTTCCTCTTCTGCTGTAATGGGTCAGGAAGACCTGGAGGCCGGTGTGGCTATCGTGGACATTGGCGGTGGTACTACAGACCTCGCTGTATTCTATGAAGGCATTCTGAAACACACCGCTGTGATTCCCTTTGCCGGTGAAAACATCACCAATGATATCAAGACCGGTTTGGGAGTGTTAAAAACTCAGGCTGAGCAAATGAAAGTGCAGTTTGGCAGTGCGCTTGCTAATGAAGCAAAAGCCAACGCCTATATCACTATCCCGGGATTGCGTGGTATGCCGGCCAAGGAGATCAGTGTGAAGAACCTGGCAAATATCATCCAGGCACGCATGAGCGAGATCATGGATTTTGTGACCTATCATTTGAAACAGGTCGGCCTTGATAATAAAGCGCTCAATGGTGGCGTGGTACTAACAGGAGGCGGATCACAATTGCGTCATCTTATCCAGTTGACTGAATATGTAACAGGATTGCCTGCGAGGATCGGTTTTCCGAATGAACACCTGGCAGCCGGTCATATTGAAGAACTGGCCAAGCCAACATACTCTACCTGTATCGGCCTTATCCTGAAAGGTTATGATGATTATGAACATAACCGCAAGCAGTTTGAGAGGGAATATAAAAAGGTAGAAGTGCCCCAGGGGCTGAAGAAGAATGATGTTCCTGAAGAAGAAATGGAAACAGATGACGAAGTGATTATTCAGGATTCGGTAAAACAACGGAAAGGCCTCAGCAATTTCTGGGGAAAATTCAAAGACGGAATAATAGATCTTTTCAAAGAAGAGGAGGATAAACATCTGTAGTAATTAAAAATTTAAAAGTAAAAATTCAAAATGTAATAGCCCATCGTCCGGTTTTTTACTTTTTACTTTTGAATTTTTAATTTGATATAACTAACCATTAAATTGAAGCGAATGATACATTTTGATCTGCCAAAGGAAAAATCATCCATTATCAAAGTAATTGGTGTGGGTGGTGGTGGTGGTAACGCAGTTAACCACATGTTCAGCCAGGAGATTGATGGCGTCAACTTTATAATATGCAATACCGATGCCCAGGCATTGTCCAACAGCGGTATTCCTAACCGGGTGCAACTGGGGCCGCATCTAACGCAGGGTCTCGGTGCCGGCGCTAATCCTGAGATCGGCCGCCAGGCAACGGAAGAATCGCTGGAAGAGTTGAAAGGCATCCTGGAAGTGAATACCAAGATGGCTTTTATCACTGCCGGCATGGGTGGTGGAACAGGTACCGGCGGTGCCCCGATCATTGCCAAGATCTGTAAGGACCTTGGTATACTCACGGTTGGTATTGTGACCACCCCCTTTGCCTATGAAGGAAAAAAGCGCCAGTTGCAGGCAGAAGAAGGCATCAAGAACCTGAAGCAGTATGTGGACACATTGCTGGTGATCAGCAATGATAAATTGCGTCATCAGTTTGGCAATCTGAAAATGCGTGAAGCATTTGAGAAAGCTGATAATGTGCTGGCAACCGCAGCAAAATGTATCACGGACGTGATCAGCAGCACTGGTCAGATCAATGTTGACTTTGCGGATGTATGCACCGTAATGCGCAATGGCGGTGTGGCGATATTAGGAAATGCAGCAGTGTCTGGTGAGAACCGTGCGCATAAAGCAATAGAAGAAGCCTTGAATTCTCCATTGCTGAATGATAATGATATCAGCGGTGCTAAATGGATCCTTATCAATATCAATTCTGCTGAAGGTGAGCATGAGTTCACTATGGATGAAGTAGAGATCATTCAAACACACCTGGTAGGGCAGGCTGGTGAAGGCACTGATGTGATCATGGGATTGGGTTATGACCCATCATTGGGAGATAAACTGGGCATTACGCTTATTGCAACAGGTTTCCAGTACAAAGATCCTTTCACCAAACCGGTTGCGAAAAAACCTGAACCGAAGAAGGAAGAGAAGATCGTGATGACGCTGGGACTGGCACCTGAAGTTAAAAAAGAAGCACAGCCTGTAAAAGAAGAAGAAAAGAAAGCGGATCCATTAGCTCCAAAGCTGATGGATGAGCATACAATAGTGGATGCCCCCATGCCTGCTTTGGAAGAGATGATGGAGCGGGATTATGTTGAAGAAGAAGGGCCGGTTGTTCATTTTGATCTATCGAAAGGCGAGCCGGCTGGCAAGAAAAACGTGGAATTACTTAGTGAAAATACTATTCACGCATCCGGTAAAAATACTTCTGACAAAAAAATAACTACAGAGCAACAGGAAGTTCTATATTCGGCCCATCAACCGAAACCTCAATCCTCTGCTGATTCTACTTCAGAATCCCTATCCCCATTTATTAAAAAACAGGAATCAACGAAAGATAGTACTACCCCGCTGTCTGCAGCATCGGGAGGTTATCTGGCCAGACCATCCAATATCTACGCAGAATCAAAGCCCGAGGTTTCAGCCTCAAAGCCTTCTGCCGAAGAGCCGGTCCCTCCACCGATCGTTGCCACCAAAGAGGAAGAAGAACTTCTTGATTTGCAAATGCAACTGGTAGAAAGGGATGACATTCCGGCGGCGGATAAGCCGTTGGCCCACCATACTCAACTACCTTCATCTTCTCAAGCTGAGGAGCCGGCTATGCTGGACGAAGCAGAGGAGCAGAAACGTAAGGCAGCCGAGAGACTGCACAAGTTGCGAAACTTGTCGTTTAATGTCAACGCGGCAGACCCGAATAATGAGTTTGAAACAGTGCCGGCCTATATCCGCCGCAATATGGAATTGTATAACAGCAGCTCCCATATAGAGAACTTCTACAGCAATTACGAGGTCAAAACCGACCAGAATAATCAAACTCAGATCAGCACGATCAATACATTCTTAGACGGCAAAAAGCCTGACTAGCTATTTTCGTTCCAATGAAGCCAACGTAAGGAACGTGTTTTTAGTTGTTCCCCTGATGTTTTCATCAGGGGTTTTTCTTTTCAGGTATTTGCTCACGGTATAAAACCCTTTGTGGTCTTTGTTGTCTTGGTGGGAGTAATTTATCCCACCAAGACAACAAAGACCACAAAGAAAAATTTATTCCGGAATATTTGTGAGGTTATCCTTTATAGATCATCCACCAGGAATTTCTTCCGGGCAAAGAAGATATAAGCAGATATATAAACCAATACAGCAATAATTAAAGCAATGGTTGAAGGCGAATCCGGATAGAACACTTTTGTACCAAATGGCATCGGTATCAAAACGTCTGAAGCCTGCAGCGGCAGAAAATACCCGATCGGTGTAAGCTTGAACTGGAAATTAGTCAACGCTGTAATCAGCCATTCAAAGATGAGGCCATACAGGAAGAAGATGATTATGGCCAAACCACTCCGGCGAAACAATACAGCCAGCATCAACGCAAAGAATAAATAAGCAAGTGATTGAATAAAAACATACCCGAGATATTCAATACCTTCAAACGTAAAGCTCCCCGAAGACAGAGACCCAAAGAATAAAGACGTAATGGCATTGATCACTGTTATAAGCAGAGAAAACAAAATGATTGTTGCGAACTTAACTCCAATGAATTGCCTCCGGCTCCATCCATCAATAATATTTTGCCGGTGCGTTTTGAAATTGAATTCATTTACCATCAACATGATAACGATCATGCCCGGAAAATAAAGCAACCAACTGCTCAGCCAACCCACTGTCTGCCACACCTTGGGAAAAGCAAATGAATCGCCGATCACCATCGCACTTTGCGGCACTTCCGACTTGGTTCGTTGCTCAATATACCACGCGATATAATTGATAAGGAATATGCTTAACAGGTAGAAAACAGAGAAGATCCAGAACGCCCGGTAATTCTTTACTTTCAACCATTCAATACGTAAGAAATGCAGCATATAATAAATTTATGTATTAGTATTATTAGTGTCTATTAGCATCATTTGCGCCTCTCAACATTCTTTGCACTTATCGTATCCATTCGAGCCATTCGTACTGTTAGCGTTCGCTTTTCGTACCCGTAATCTCCAGGAAAGTCGATTCCAACGATTTGCGTTTCATATTGAGCCGGCTCAACACAATGCCGTTATCAAAACAATAGCGGTTCAATTGAGTAGCCGTGATGCCATCACCACTGATCACCTGCACATAGTCATCCATGACCTCTACCTGCACTACCCCAGGCATCCGCTCAACCATTTTTTCCAGTGAGACGAGATCATCTGCTGCTATTTCAAGCACTGTTTGCTCGGAGGTCTTGGTATTCAGTATATCCTTTACACTTCCTACAGCCTTCAAATGTCCTTTCTGGATAATGGCAACATGGGTACAAACCTTTTCCACTTCATCCAGGATATGGCTTGCCATGATAATGGTTTTTCCCTGCCTGTTCAGATCCTTGATAAGCGTACGGATCTCTGCAATACCAGCAGGATCCAGGCCATTGGTCGGTTCATCAAATACCAGTATATCAGGATTGCCAAGCAACGTAGAAGCTATGGCCAACCGCTGTTTCATACCAAGCGAGTAAGTGCTGAATTTGGAATCTTTTCTTTGGGTGAGGTTTACAATGTCCAGGACTCTGGCAATATCTTCTCTTCCTCTTTGTTTTATTTCCGCGGCTATCACCAGGTTCTTTTCTCCGCTGAGATAATGATAAAAATTCGGGGTCTCCAGCAAAGTGCCGATCCCCTGCCGGATCTTTTCCGAGCCGGGCTGGCCATCCCACAGGTAAGTACCGGAACTGGCTTTCAGGATGTCCATAATAATACCTAGTAAAGTGGTCTTACCACTTCCGTTTGGTCCCAGTATGCCGAATACACTGCCTTTCGGCACTTCAAAGGAAACATTGTCCAGGGCTTTGATGGGACCATACGACTTGGAGATCTTATCAATATTGAGGATAGCGCTCATAAGCGGAAATTATCCCCTCAAGATAAGCGTTTATGGGACTTTTCAAAGCAGAATTTTGACTGTCGGTAATTCGTGCAGATATACTCCTGATTCCCCAGGATTATATATGTGGAGTAGAGGTCTTTGCCTGGCTTTCCGCGGCCGATTCCAAATGGCCTATTTCGTGATCTACCAGGTACATATCAATTTCCCCTACATTTTTTGCATATACCTTACCGCGGTAGTTGCAGATAAACCTGTCTCTGATCTTTTCATACGTAGTCTCGGAAATATTTACCTGGCCCGGCACCCCGCTGCTTTCCATACGGCTTGCAATGTTGACGGTACTTCCCCATATATCGTACGCATATTTTTTACGGCCAACTACTCCAGCGACCACAGGTCCGTTGTGAACACCAATACGGATCTCCCATACAGGTAGATTATGCGCTTTTCTTTTTTCAATGTTATCCAATACATAAGCCCGGATTTCGAGCGCTGCTCTTATCACTTTATAATGATGATCACCGTCTGGAGTTGGCAATCCACCTGCACACATATAGGAGTCTCCTATGGTTTTGATCTTTTCCAAACCATATTTGCCAACGATCTCGTCAAAGGCCATAAAACTATTGTTCAATTCCTGTACAAGCTCCTGCGGCGAAAGCTGATCTGCAATTGCAGTAAAACTTTTGAAGTCGGTAAACATTACGGTCACATCTTCATAGCTCTTCGGTGTGGCGTTCCCGGTAGTTTGTAATTCCCTGGCTACTTCCATGGGAAGAATGTTAAGAAGCAATTGCTCGATCTGGGCTTTCTGCATATCCAGGATCTTATTGGTCCTGATCTTAATGCGATAATCACGATAAATAACCAGCAGGATAATAGCGATCAGGGCCAATCCTATTGCAAATGCATTTTTTACAATGCGTTGCCGTTTGATCTCTACTTCCTGCAATGCCTTGTCTTTCGTGAGCAGCGTAATCTCTCCTTCCTTTTTCTGCAGATCAAATTCGAATTGCAATGAATTTAATTTCTTTTGAGTAGTTACGTTGAACAAAGTGTCTTTTACCTGGTCGAGGTTGCGCTGGTAGTGAAATGCCTTTTCAAAGTCTCCCATAGCCGCATAGGTGCCGGCCAGGGAGTCGTACACATCTTTCAGGGCCGGAGCGGACCCCTGGCCAAGCGCTACCGTTTCTGCCTTTTCATAATAACCCAGCGCTGACCGATAATCTTTTTTAGCAATAAACGTGTTAGCCAATCCCATCAGAGACGGGATCACATATACCTCGTTCAATTGTTTTGCCAGCTCGTAAGCTTTGGAGTGATAAGCAAAGGCTTTATCAATGTCTCCTTCATTGAGATAAATATTTCCCAGGCCTATGTATGCATACGCTGCATTTTCTTTGCTGCCTGCCTTCAGGCATTTGTTGTAATATTCCAGTGCTCTTGCATCATCCTTTCTTTCCAAATAGATCTGTCCTATATTTCCCGAGATCAACGCAATGGTTGCCGTATCACCTAATTTTTCCGCAATGGGATAGGCCCTTAACAGGTAATCCAAAGCTTTGTCCCTTGTTGATTTCTTCTCGAAATAGATACCGGCAATATTGTTTAAAGTAAAGCAAATGCGCATCTGATCGCCCGATTTCTCAGCCAGTGCCAGAGCCTCCAGGTGGTGCTTAAGGGCAGACACTTCATCGCCCTGCCTGAAAAATACCGCGCCGATATTGCCCTGGAGATTGGCTTGCCCCAGCTCATCGTTAATGCTTTGCAGAATTTGCAGGGATTGATTCCAGTATTCAAGCGTTTGCACAAACTTTCCCTGGTAATAATAAACAAGCCCTATGTTTTTTAATGCGAGTGCCTCTCCTTTTTTAAAACCTATCTCCTGTGATAGATTCCGGGCTTCGGTTGCAATAGATATGGCTTTGTCAGGTTCTGTATTGATATAATGTTTACTGCTATCCAAAAGTATATTAACCCTGGCAGAGTCTTTCAGCGTTGCTTTAGGCTGTGCCTGGGAATAGATCACTGCTAGGAACGATATACAGATCAACAGCTGTTTCTTTTTCATAGCATAGGTTATTTAGGCTGATAAAGTTGAGCTTTATTCATTACCTGATAAGCAGTAGTTTTTTAACAGTAACGGATGATCCATTTTGGATCTTGATGAAATATATGTCCGGACCGAACCGGGTCAGGTCCAGTTTCTTCCTGTAAGCTTTTCCTTTTTCCAACATGCCTAACCCTGTTTGATATATGATCTTGCCCCCCGAATTCATGATAAGCATGGAAGTGTGTCCCGTATATTCCGGAACAAGAGCTATCTCTATTTCCCCGGACGTAGGATTCGGATAAATGGAAACCGATGGTTTTACCTCTGTTTCTGCCACTTCCCCCACGCTAACTATACTACGACCGGAGCTTGCTTGCGTAGCACTACTGCCACTATTGCAAACGGTAAAATTATCGTACGAGCTTGAGCTTCCTGTATAGTTGTTGCCTCCGCCGCTGCTTCCACCACCGACCAGGTTTTTGATTATCGGGATCGGTGTTCCGGCCTTATAGTTGCCATTCATGGAAGCCACATTGCCTGCATTTGAGATGTTTTGATAGTCGAACACAGGCCGGTAACCAGCCATGGCATAAGACCATTGGTCTGAATAGTTCCTGTTTGATAAGAAAATTCCTTTCAACAATGAACTGGCTCCTTTCTTCGTAACAAAGCCTGTTGAGGAATTGATGATAGCTCCGGTAATAAAAATATCAGAAGTACTGCTAAAGCCAACAGGCACTTTCGTAATCCACATCTTGCCGGATGTATCAAAATAAGTAACAGGAGAACTGGTAAGAGGATCAGCAATGATCTTACCAGTCGGTACAGGCAAATCAGCAACTACAGGCGTGCTGCTGACATTGTTGAAGCTGACAATACCCCCTGTAAATATCAGGTAGTCGCCCGGTGATGCCAGCTGTCCGCTTACTTTCACTTCCACATTCAGCCACATACTGGCGTCTGTATTGGGTTTGGGCGTGCTGCCGAAATTATTGAAAATATTATGTGTCAGCAGGCAGGGGTTGGGTTGAATGGTTGCGGTACCTAGCCCGTATGTAACATCGAAATTATTATTGACAAAAACACCTGGGATCAACTTCTGCGTACCTACATCCAGGCCGGTTATCATGTTGATGCCGAACATTGCGCCCAGCCATCCATTTTGAGTGGATGCGTCGCTTTCGTCGGTAATAACAGCGGTTTGATCATTTGTTCCACCCAATGTTGCTGAATTGACCAGTTGTACCAACTGACCATTCACCACCTGCACCAATTGGGAATTGACCAGTTGGGAAAGTTGTGAATTCACCAGCGGCACAAGCTGTGAATTGACCAATTGCACCAACTGACCATTGACCAGTGGTACCAATTGTGTGTTAACTATCGGCACCAGTTGACCGTTAATAATCTGCGCATACCCATTAACTATCGGCACCAGTTGAGCATTGACGATAGGCACCAATTGATTATTGACAAGCTGAACCAATTGGTTGTTCACCAATTGCACCAGTTGCCCGTTCACCAATTGCACCAACTGGTTGTTGGCAATCGGCACAAACTCTCCGTTTACCAATTGCACCAGCTGGCCATTGACAAGCTGCACCAATTGTGTATTGACAAGTGGCACCAACTGTCCGTTCACCAGTTGCACCAACTGGCCATTGACAATTTGTACCAGCCGCGCATTTAAAACAGGAGCCATTGCGCCCATCAATCCATTTATCATATTGACCAATGAACCATTTACCAGGGGAACCAGTTGCGAGTTCACCTGGGCTTTGGCGACACCATTTGTCAATGCGTTCTCACTGAAAAGTGCTTTGGCTGAGTATCCGCTAAGTCCTGTAACAAAAGGTGACTGAGCCGGATTTTGCCTGTAATTATAAATGGATTGCGCAGCCACATCCATCAGGTAATAAGCATTGAATGAACTGTCGCTGGCCGATGCAGGGATCAATTGATTATTAATCACCTGGAATTTCCGGGAATTCCTGACAGCGTTGAAGCTTGTCATCAGGTTCAGTCCGTTGATATCACTGGTTGTAAGCGTACTGCCGTTGGCTAGTGGAGAAGCAAAACCGTTTACTACAGCCAGTACATTATCAGGTGTAAATGTTTTATAGTATTTGTTGATGCTGTCAGTAAAGGCTGCTACGTTATCGATATTAGCAGTAGGGAACAGGTAATTGTTACTTATAATGCCGGGGCTATTTCCATAGATGATGGTTTTATCAGCCGGTGTGATGGTCAAAGGCATTTTTTGGACCGTTAAGATCCCATCGGTGAAAGTATAGTCATAGAGCGCCAGGTATGGGGCATCCACACCTGTAGAATCAAACGTTTTAGCCGGGCGAATAAAATATTGACCGACATCAGACGCAGGCGTGGCCAGGGTGGATAAAGTCAATCCCGTAAGACCAAGATCCTGAAGGGTCAGGTCCGTAGGTTGCCCGTTGACCAGTACTGTAGCTGTGAGAGCAGGATTGCGCTCTCCATATTTTCTTGTTTTATTGTCGGCTGAGACCGTCACCATCTCCCTGGCAAAGCCGGTTATTGAATACGCGTTTGACAAACCACCGTCATTACCTAAAAGACTTTTCGGGCTGTTATAGGCATACAGGCTCTTGTCGCCGGAGAAAGAGGGGAGTTCTGCAGTTACTTTATGAGCGTCTATGATCTGGCTCTGCAAGGTATCATCGTTCAACAAAATTTTAGTGGAGGATGTCAGATAATCGCCATAAACAGTTAACGTCATGGGATGAGACCCGGCCGGAACAGTTGTATCGGAAAGAAGGATGCTATCAATTCTTGGAGTAGGATTGGCCATTGAGCGGATTGCTGAATCTACCTGTATAAACCCGTTACCTGTATTGTAATCAAAACCGGGAGCATCCATATTGATAGCGGTGGCAGCTATAAGCTGCTTTGCCTGGATGGGTGTCAGGACCTGTCCATAAAACTTCTTCCTCGCTTCCATCATTAAAGCAAGCGCACCAGCTACATGAGGAGCTGCAGCAGATGTTCCGAAGAAGTTAGGTGTACCGTCACCTTCAAGATCAATGCTGCCAAAGCTGACAGATGTATTGACACCGTTCGGCCCAACAATATCCGGTTTTTGCGAAGAGCTGCCATTATAGATCGTTCCTCCCACAGAAGAGAATGAAGCTTTTGTAATGTCCTGAACCCCGAATGCAGGTGTGTTGGAATACAGGGCCGCACCTACTGTTATTGCCTCAGGTGCATTCCCCTGTCCAACAATCGTGGAAGCATCCTGCTGATAGTTCGTGATCTTTAAGTCGCCCCTGAACACTACATATTTAAAACGGACCGTTGACGAAGTGCCGGCTGCCTTAACAATCAATATCTTTACAACTGTATTTTGTGTGGCTATGAATGTTAGTGCCTCAGTAGGGTCACCATTTGTATTTATACGGTTAAAGCCGATCACATTACCGAGGTTATCGACGGCATATGCATCGAGATCGGTATTGGTACCGGCGCCGCCTCCCAGTGAATAAAAATCATCCTGCCATTGCAGCACAACAGTGTATATGCCGGGTTGGGCCACGCTGCCTTTTACCGAGTCGATCTGGTAAATAGTTCCACCACCAAAATCGTGTGGCTGGCCATATATACCGGCGGGAAGAGGCGCTGTAGCCGGGTTGAACACTGCTCCATAGGATTTATCTCCAAAGTTGCCCGCTGCTGTTACATAATGAACGCCAAGTGCTGATACATCCTTAATGGCATTGGCAATAACGCCCGGACCGAAAAATGGCTCTGTGATGAATGTAACATCATCCACGATAACGTTACAATTGGAGTCTGCCAGTTGTCGTATGCCCTGCGCCATATCACCCGGGGTGAGAAAGCCGGTACGAAAAGCCAGTTTTGCCTTGGGTGCAACGTCATGCAGGATCTGGAGCATGGCCCTGCCTTCATCTGATCTTGCCCCGAATGGATAATCCAGCAGCACGGAAACAGGTGTTGTATTGACGGTATCATTGGGCCCCGGTAAGTCCCGGTTATCCATATCCTGGCTTGCTTTGTTCAGTGTGTTATAACTATCAGACAATACCCCGATCTTAATTCCATCGCCGGCAATATTAAATCCATTTCGGGCCAGGTCTGATCTCATGGACATATCGCCCTGCGTTTGGATCAGTCCGCTATTCGTTACCGGTGGATAGGATGGCCTTACAAAATTGATCAGGCCGGCAATGGGATCCTGATTCAGCAGATCAAGATGCGCAATTGGATACAACCCGGTAATGATTAAAGAGCCCGGACCGTTGGTGATGGTATCAGTTAGCCCATAAGCTGGTGACAGCAGCGTTGATTTGACGGTGGAGTACTTGCCGCTGTAAACGATAATATCGATGAGCACCTTGTCATTTTGAATAATGAACAGTGTTCTGCCGTCATCCGTAACATTGCCATAGTTGTCTTTGAGTGAAGTCAGTTCCGACCCGATCTTACTGGTAACCTTGCCTGTAACAGGTGGTGGATAATAAGGAAGTATGCAGGGAGAGGAAGTGACAATAACAGTATCGGTTGCAGGGCTTATGCAATCCATACTGGTCACTGTTAATACATAAGTGCCGGCCTTCGACACCTGTATGCTCGCCGTATTGGTATTGCCGGGTATAACGTCCCCTACTTTGCTCCAACTGAATTGAGCGGTTGAATTAGAGGAAGAACCTGTTAAAGTAGCCAATGGATGATCACAGTCGATATTTTGATCGGCACCAGCGCTGGCAGAGGGAATGCAATCGTTGAAAGCAGCATACATGATTGAGGCTCCGCTTTGTATGATAACCTGTTTATCACTCCAAAGATTACCAACCACCTTTGGCGGTGTGGAGCCGGAGCCCACGTTAATATTGCCATTGGGAGCCCACACTGTTCCGAGCCAACTGGATTGATTGTTGCCCGATGCTCCATTAGTGATGGACCAGGCATCAACACCTGTAGCAGAGGTGCTTCCTGTGCCTCCTACCTGCATATAGATCCGGGAAGCCACGTCAGCAGGCGTAGGGGTTACACCACCCGGAAGTGTCAGGTTGATAAAACTGATATTTACTTTATAAAGGTTTACATCATTGATTATATAGAACTTAAACTTCGCCGTTGGATCGTGATTGAAATCAAACACCAGGTTGTTTACATTTCCGGAGTTCTTGATGGAGTTAAAAACGTATACACCAGGTAATGAGAACGTATCAGTTCTTCCACCAGTTAATGCCAGGGAATTGTAATATCCGGGATTGATCCTTCCAGATCCTGTGATGGTGCTTCCATTGTTTACCGGATCCAAAGAATAAAAAATGGGCAGGGTTGGAGGTGTGGGAAAGCCCGGATTGTTCCGGATGGGACTAATTGCCGGAACGGGTCCGCTGTAAGTGCCTGTTGTGTATACGGGCCCATTTACCGTTCCCCCGCCGATAACTATATTGCCATTAACATTGATCTCTCCGGTAAGCCGGGCATTTGAGCCAGTGGAAAATATGGTGCCTGTACTGGGAGGCGTGGTGGCATTCGCTGCCCAGATCTTGCCGTTTACAGTATTATTATTGGCAAACTGGACCGTTCCAAAACTGATGATATCGCCTCCGAAAGAAGCGTTACCAGTCGATTTGATCAACCCGTAACTTCCTACTTTGCCATTTTGAATAACTGTGGAAGTGCCTAGTTGCACTCCCTCTTTTCCAAAGATGACAAAGTCTTTTAGCTGTGCATACCCACAAAAGGTATTTAACAGGAATACTAAAACCAGGAAGGTAAGATGGCAAGTAAACTTCTGAAATGTTCTCATATCTAGTGGTGGTCTCCCGTCTCAGGATAAGTGTTCAAGGAAAGAAATGCGGATATATCTTCCATGCGAAATTGATCGTACACCAGGTACGAAAAGAAATCATAGCAGAATTAAAATAGAATTTACGGGGTATAGGAAGAAGAAAAAGATGTGTCGGTAGCTCTTATAAAGATAAATACAATTTTGAAAAAACCAAATTTATATTACCTAAATTGCCTTAAGACCATCGACACCTTCCTTGTTTTCTTCATCGATTTACTTTTATATTTAGTATATGAATGCACGGATACACCGCCTTCTGAACATCAAGTTATCCGAATCTGGTCGTGTACTTGATCTGTTTAAGGTACAACTGTTCATAGGCATTGCAAATGCGTTCATTAATATTACTGCTTTCACTTTCTTCATCCACCATTTTTCGGTGGACGGTTTGCCTTATCTCTATTTAAGTATAGCGGGAGGCCTGTTGCTGCTGAATCTTGTGTACGAGAAGCTGGAACACAAAATGTCGCCGCTTCATTTACTGAAATGGATTATTGCTGTATCTGCAGTTATACTGCTGATACTCTGGTTGGGTCTGCTCGCCTGGGACACAGGTACGATCATTTTTTTACTGGCTGTATGGAGCTTGTTGTTCTATATGGTCACCGGCTATGCCTACTGGGGGCTTGTATCGCTGCTGTTCAATATCAGGGAAAGCAAAAGAGTGTTTTCGATTGTAGGCTCAGGCGATATTCCGGCAAAGCTTATCGGGTATTTATGCGCGCCTCTTCTCATTCCTTTTATAGGTATCAACAATTTGCTTCTTCTGTCGCTTGCTGCCCTTTGTATTGGCTTATTTCTTGTCAATAACCTGATCAGGAAAAACCGGTTTAGAGATATCAAGTGGCAGCATGATCATCAAACACATCATCATTCCCGGGGATGGAGTGATTTTTTCCGGAATAATTTCTTTATTAAGAACAAACTCATATTTGCGATCTCTGTTCTTGCCATACTAAGCTATAATGTTTTCAATTTCATTGACTTCACTTTTATATCGCAGATCAAGCTGCGGTATAACGACATGTCGCAACTGGCCTTTTTTGTTGCGGTCTTTTTTGCCATTGGTAGATTTGTGGCCCTTATCTTAAAACTCGTGTTTACCAGCCGCCTTATCGAACGCCTCGGCATCATCTCCTGTTTGCTCATCACTCCCTTCCTGCTGTTTGTTCTTTCCATTGCCATATTGGCTTTTAGTGATTACAGTTATTATGGGCTGTATTTTTTTGGCATCATGGCTATGATTACAGAAGTACTGCGCAGCACCATCCAGGAGCCGGCTTTCTTTATACTATTTCAGCCACTTAATGAACAAAGCCGGTTAAAGGGACATATTATTGCCAAGGGCTACATGCTACCGCCCTCTCTGATCATTGTCGGTCTTTCACTTCTGATCATGAAAGATGCGCATATCACCATACATATCTCGTTCACGGTAAAAATATTGCTGCTCAATCTGGGCTTATGGGCGCTGATGGTTTACTTCGTAAGAAGAGAATACCTGACCGCTCTTCACTCATCCATTGCAAAAGGCACTTTTTCAGCTAGCGGTTTGACTATTTATGACCAGAAGGCAATTGAACTTTTACTGGAAAAACTTCAGAACAAAAATGAAGCAGAAAGTATTTATGCATTGAAGCTCCTGGAAAATGCTCATTATGCGCAGTTGGACCAGGTATTGATTGAACAGCTTACCCATCCTGCACCCCGGGTTAGGAATTTTGCGCTTGAACGTTTGCTGGAAAGAGGGAAATTGAACAGTGAAGATTTGAAACAGTTGCTTGACAAAGAAGCAGCAACAGGCATCCGTGAAAAAATAATTGATGCTCTCTGTAAAACCGATAATGTTTTTTTACAACAGCTTTCTTCGCATATATCAGAACAGCCTTATTCCATCCGGAAAATAATTATTATTCATTTATTGAACCAACCTGAATTTGAACAATTATACATCGCCGGAAAAGAACTTGATCACCTGATCAAATCCCCTTTACCCGAAGAAAGAGAACTCGCTTTGAACATTATCAGCGAACTTAAGAACATACGTTTTAGCCTGGCTATTGAACAACTGGTTAATGATGCAGACCCTTCGGTGCAAAGATCCGCTATTATAGCTGCCTGCAAATTAAGGAGTAAAAGCCTTTTGCCTTTCATGTTTGATTTATTGGAAACTGATCACAAGTACATTGTTCTGAAAGGATTGGTGCAGTACGGAGATGCGCTTTTTGAAGATGTGGATTCGTTAGGCGAACAACAATTGAAGAAACATAAATTCAGCCTGATCAAGATCACTTCAAAAATAAAAGGGCCCCGGTCAATTGGATTTTTGCTTGACTGCCTTCAGTATCCCGACAGCGTGGAAAAAGCGGTAAATGCTTTATGGACAAAAGGCTACCAGGCTGAAAGTACTGAAATCAGGGACCAGCTCCGACAGACCCTCGAACTGCATTTGAACAACGGCATCGAAAAAATAAATTTATTGCCATCAGTAAGAAATGAATTTTCAGAAAAGCTGATCAAAGGGTCGTTACAGAGTGAAATCAAAAATGACCTGACCCTTGCATTGAAGATCTGCGCTATTCTTTACAGCAAAAAAAATATCAACAGGGTTATAGAGCTGTTTGAAAATACCAACCGAGGCAAGATTTTCAATGCCATGGAAATGATAGAATTGATCCTGCCAAAGAATGTTTCCAAACAGATCAATATTCTCATGGATCATATTTTGGATCCAGGTGCGGTAAAAAAAGGGTCTACTCTTTTACCGGCAACCGATTTTTACGATCTGGTCATTTATAACAAGAGTGAAAAGTTTAATCATTGGACGAAGTCAGTTTGTTTATATGCCTGCCTGAATAATGAAGATTTTGATTTTTTACAAACTTTGCCTTCCAATGACGATACTACGGAAAGTCCAATTTTTTCGGAAACCAAAAACTATGTTCTTAAGATAAGTCAATCCACCACTTATGTTAATCATTGAAAAAGTATTGCTGCTTAAAAATTCCACGATCTTCCAGAATTGCAGGGAAACGGATTTAATTGAAGTTGCCTCCATTTGCCATGAGAACCATTTTGATGAAAGGACAAAAATCTTTGAAAAAGATGATACTGGCAATTGTGTATATTTTATTTATAAGGGTAAGGTATCGATTCATGATGGCACACATCAACTGGCGGTGCTGACAGAAAATGAGCTTTTCGGAGAATTGTCTTTATTGGATTCAGAAGCAAGATCAGCCAGCGCTACAGCATTAACGGATTGCATTTTGCTAAAAATAGAACAGGAAGATTTCTATGATGTTGTGGCAACCAACACTGATATTTTAAAAGGGATCATGAAAACGCTGTGCAAGAGATTGAGGGAGCAGGATAAGATCAATGTGGAGTTAACAAAGAGCGCACACTCTTAAGCTAATTGCTGTATATTCTTCTGTTTTACAGGTTCTCTTTCCTGTCTCGAGGTGTGTGTATGGTACTGGTGCTTCTTCAGAAAGTTCATCTGTAATTGTTCCCATTCCTCATTACTTTTTACAATTCCAAAAGCCATAAATTCTTTATGGAGTTCCTGGCCTATGGTAAAAAAATCATTGCGTCCCAGGTAATCCAGGTCGGCGTCGCAAATGATTTGTTCCAGGAGATTGCCAGGCTCCTGCGGAACCTTGGTGGCGAGTATGAGCCCTGTTATTTTTTCCTCTTCCTCACTTGTAAAATGAAATCTGGCCGAATCTTCAAAAAAAACAGAGCAGCTCATTTCCTCGTGATTCTTATAGGTCTTTAAAAAACCGCTGTCATGATACAATGCCGCTACTTTCAAAATCCGGATATCACTCTCGTTGATTCCCTCCTTTCTGGCAATACGTTCCGCCTGCTTCAGCACATCCATTGTATGTGCAATGTTATGATACGTTAGTTTGGGATCGAGCAGTTTAAGTCTATCATATACCGCTTGCCTGATGGCGTCGAATTCTTTATCGTACATAGGCAGCACCTGATTTACTATTGAAGATATTTCCTTTTCCGGCAAAAGACAAGTAAAGCTATCATGAAACTAATAAAAGGGAATGAAAAAATCCAGAAAAACTTTACTATTACATTTTGGGCATGCAATTTTACCAGGAGCCGAATGAAATGGGTAATAAGGATCAATCCAACTTGTTTGGCTGAACCCCTTCTTTGGTAATGATCACTGGCTGTATCAATCCCTTTTCATCGAAGTACATGCGGTCTATACAGGTGACCCTTGAGTTACCACCGGTTTCCCCGGCCGGGCGGCGATGGTACACAATATACCAGGCATCCTTATCTTTTTCATGTATCACAGAATGATGACCGGCCCCTGTAGCGATAGCAGGGTTTTGCTGCAATATCTTTCCTATCCTTTTAAAAGGACCGAAAGGGGAATCTGATATGGCATAAGCCACACTGTAGTCAGGGCCTGTCCATCCTCCTTCAGACCACATAAAATAATACTTGCCATCCCGGATGAACATAAAAGGACCTTCCACATAACTTTGTGGTGTTATTTCCCTGAAAATTGTTCCGTCTTCGAATGGAACAAACCCGGTGAAGTCTTTATTGAGTTTGGCGATATTGCAATGTCTCCATCCTCCATAAATGAGATAGTATTGCCCGTTAGCATCTTTGAAAGCAAACTGGTCGATCGGCTGAGCGCCGTTATGAAATTTATCGATCAGCGGTTTACCTAAATAGTCTCTGAAAGGTCCCTCAGGTTTATCGGCAACGGCAATCCCGATACCGCCTTTTTCTGCATCGCTTTGTATATCATTCGCGCCAAAGAAAAGAAAATACTGTTCATCTTTTTTAATAATGGATGGGGCCCACATCGCCCGCCTGGCCCATTTTACAGAGGCCGTGTCGAGTATATGCGGATGTTTGGTCCATTGAATAAGATCGGGCGAAGAAAATGCGTCCAGGAATACCTGTTTATTATATGATGCTGAATAGGTGGGATAGATCCAGTACTTATTGTCAAAAATGGTTCCTTCAGGATCGGCATACCAACCGGGAAATACAGGATTACCAGCTCTGATGGTATCAGTTGACTGAGCCGGTGCTGAAATAGTAACAAGGAACAGGCAAAGAATCAAAAATGCTTGATTAGCTTTGAGTGCAATAAACCCTTTCATGTGAGAATTCGATTGGTATGAAGAACTAAAATACGGAGATTATGGCAACAATTCTTATAACCGGTGGTACGGGGCTTATTGGCACAGCACTCAGCAAATCCTTACTGGATAAAGGGCATCATGTGATCATTCTTACCCGGCAGCAGAACCTGCCTGCAAAAGGAAATTTCCGTTATGCCCACTGGGATACAGAGCAACAACATATTGATCACGATGCTATTGCAGGCAGCGATCATATAATACATCTTGCAGGTGCTGGCGTAGCAGACAAACGTTGGACAGATAAACGGAAAAAAGAGATAGTTGACAGTCGTGTAAAAAGCAGCGAACTGCTGGTGAAAGCATTGAAGGAAGTGCCTAACCAGGTCCGTTCTGTTGTCAGTGCTTCTGCTATCGGCTGGTATGGACCTGATCCTGTTATTCCCAATCCTGATCCATTTGTGGAAGAAGACGAAGCAGATGCTGGTTTTCTTGGCCACACCTGCCTGCAATGGGAACAAAGCATTGATCCTGTAAAGGAACTTGGTAAGCGATTAGTAAAGCTTCGTACTGGTATTGTACTCAGCAGTGAAGGTGGTGCTTTGGAAGAATTTAGAAAGCCTTTAAAATTTGGTGTGGCAACTATCCTGGGCAGCGGCAACCAGGTGGTCAGTTGGATACATATCGATGACCTGGTGAGACTTTATATCCGGAGTATAGAGGATGAAAAAATGGATGGCATATTCAATGCTGTAGCACCAAAGCCGGTGTCTAACCGGGAGCTGGTGCTGCAACTGGCAAAAGAAGTAAAAGGCAAATTTTATATCCCGATGTATGTCCCTTCTTTTGTGCTGAAACTGGTATTGGGAGAAATGAGTATAGAAGTATTAAAAAGCGCAACAGTCAGTTGCAATAAAGTGCGTATTGTGGATTTTACTTTTGTGTATCCTACTATTGAAGCAGCAATGACCTCGATTGGTCCTGCAATAATGAAATAAAAAAGGGATGTGATCATCACATCCCTTTTCTTTAAAACAGATATATTAAAATGCTTTCTTCTCTGCCGGCATTTTTGGCGTTTCTTTCTGTGTATACATTGTAGGGGTCACTTTTTTAGGATCGCCCTGGTACACCCAGGTAATATTATTGATGTACTTGTTGAATACGGAATTCAGTTGCTGCAGTGTTACTTTATCTACGTCTTCTTTGATCTGGATCGATCTTTTCCAGTTGCCATGCAGCACTTCATTGGAAGCAAGTGAAGCTGCCTGTGCTTCATTCGTTTCATTACGATAATATATACCGGTAAGGAAGCCTGTCTTTTCATTTTTCAGTTCGTCTGCAGTAAAACCTTCTTTCTTCACTTTGTCAATTAATCCACGCGCTACTGCAATGTATTTATCAGGCTCGGTAGTGGTTACAGAAAGATTGGCATAAGGTGTAGTGCCGCCGCTGAACCAGGCCTGTGGAGCATAAGAAAGACCATGCTTGCTTCTTACTTCCAGGAAATGCCGGCTTGCAAAAATGCTCATGGCCAGTGAGAACGCATTGTAATCAGGAGAGCCGGGCAACGGACCGCTGGCTATACCCCTTACATAGTTAGTGGCGTTCGCGCGTTGTTCTTCCTTGAATGAATTGGCTGCCGGTGTATAGCTTTTCTTTTGCTCAACAAACGGAGCACCTGCAGGCACTTTGCTCAGCAGGGCTTTTACTTTTTGTTCAATAGTAGCTTTATCAAGATCAGCCACCACCACGATCACCATGCGTGAACGGGTGAAGATGGACTGCCAGTATTTTTTTGTTTCCGCCGGTGTCAGTGCTGTAATGGAAGCTACAGTGCCTTGCGGCTCTTTAGCATAATTGGTGCCTGCAAAAGCAGTTTGTTTCGCCAGTTTGTTGATCGCATTGTCAGGACTTGATTCGCTGGCCCGCAGGTTATTGATCGCATCCTGTTTGATGCGGTCAAATTCTTTCGGATCAAAGCGTGGTGAAGTGAGTGCATCGGTATAGAGAGGCCATACTTCATCAAAATCACTTTTGATGCAGTTGAGGCTGAAGGAAGCGAAGTCCATTCCGGAGCTACCGCCAACCTGTGCGCTTACTTTATCCAGTTTGTCTTTAAAACTGTTTTTATCATCTGTCATTGTACCGCATTCGGTAAGAGCATTGATCGCAAGGTTTTCAATGCCGGCTTTGGAAGCGGGATAATTTTGCACACCACCTTTGATAATGGTTTGTATCACCACGATATCATTACCACTGGGTTGAACGATCACTTTTACCCCGTTAATGGTCATATCGTAAGGGGAAGCCTGTTTTTGAGCTGAACCGGCAAATGGCAGAGCCAGTGCAACCAGGCATATTGTATATTGAAATATCTTTTTCATCCGTAATAGTTTTAGTTTAACCAATAGAGGCTCAGTTCTTGAAGAATTCATTCACTTTCAACTGCTTGCTCATATCTTCATTGATGATCATGCCAGCAACGTATGGCTTATCGATGACGTACTTTTTAAGGTAGTTCTGAATATCTGCACGGGTCACGTTCATCAGGTTCTTCATATAATCAGTATAATAATCCAGCGAAGCACTGCACCACCAGAATGTAAGCGTGCTGCTGAGAGCAGAAGGCTTTTCATTGGAGCGGATGAAATTACGGCGCAGGATATCTTTAGCTGTTTGCAATTGCTCATCAGTAAAATAATCAGCGTCTGCAAAATGATTCACCTGGTTAAGCACTTCTGCAGTGAATTCTTTCAACTTGCCTGGATTGGGTACCGCGAGGATCTGAACAGGTCCTACATGCGCTGCTGACTGGTAAGAAACGCCTGCATAGCTGGCCAGCCCTTTATCAACCAGTGCCTGCTGCCATTTGGAAGAGTTCAATCCAAGAACAGTAGAGAATACATCGGCAGCCAGAGTGCCAACAGAATCCCTTCTTGTATCTGGCCCCTGCCATACATACATCACGTAAGGTGTTTGTGCAATAGGTGATTCTTTAACGAAGTATTCTGTCTTTTCAATGGGTTTGAATTCAGGGATAGGATATTTCTCATGGGGATTAAAACCGCTGCTGGCCCAATCGCCAAAGATGGCTTTGACTTTGGCAAATGCTTCAGCAGGCTTAACATCACCCGTGATCACCAGCAGTGAGTTATTGGGGAAATAGTATTTGTCTTTGATCACCATCATTTTTTCCGGTGTGGCCGAATTGATGATATCGTGATCACCGATCGGATTTTTGCGGGTAAACAGGTCGCCCCATACTTTTTTGCCTACTGTGATCCACAACTGGAAATAAGGGTCGCTTTCTGCACGCTGGAACTCTCCATCCACTACCGGCCTTTCTTTTTGCATGTCTTCTGTGCGGTAAATAGGGAAGCGGATCGCTGCATTCATGAATTTCAATCCTGCATTAAGGCTATCCTTATCAAAGGTGAAGAAGTAGTTTACTCTTTCATCGCCTGTTGTGCCATTCCAGATCATACCCAGCTCTTCAGTACGTTTGATGAATTTTTCCTGGTCGGGATAATCCTTGTTTGCTTTGAAGAACATATGTTCAAACAAGTGGGAGAGGCCGCTGTATTCAGGCCCTTCTGTATAGGCGCCGTTCTTAACGGCGATCTCGATAGTGGCAAGCGGTACTTTATGATTTTCGATCACGACCACCTCAAGTCCATTGTCCAGCTTTTGCCAATAATAATTATCGGGTAGCCGCGGCTGTGAAAATGCAGTTACACTGGTGGCCAGCATTGCTGCTACAAGTAATTTTTTATTCATAGAAAAAATTTGAACCTGCATTGCAGGTTGGTTAAAGGGATGGTTGGGAAGGTACAGAAGTTGGGGAAGCCCCGGAAATAATTCACCCTTGTTTTTGCCTTAGATTTTCAGAAAATTTAATAGCGGCGAATAGGCCGGATGCCCGGTTTTTAGCCATGATATTTCAGGCGAGGCCGGCATGATCCGGATGCCAGATACTGCTGAATTCTCCAATAACGGCCTGACCGTTTTTCCAGTCCTGCCGGTGCAGTTTTAATAGCGCAATATCCTCTTCTCTTACCCGTCGAAATCTTGGGCTCATCGTGCCCCCATTGGTATTATCACCGGCCCGGGCTGCAGGATTGTATTGGTAGGATGGATCTACAATAGTGCCACGGGGATACATAATGCCCGGAACACCAGTTCCCCTTATATCCAGGTTGCCCGGATGATCCAATCCGATCGTATGCCCGTACTCGTGCGCTGCTGTTGTAGAACCTTCGTACAAATTATCACGTTTGAAATAACCGGTATTGCAACCCAGTCCATCAACAAACGAAATATTACCCATGGCAAATTCCTCGATGCGGAAATAATTATTCCGGGGATCAGTGTTCTCAAATATTTCTTCCGGGGTAATGGTAGGATGAAAGCTACCGGTGATATGAAAAATAAGCCGCAGCTCCCTGCCTTTTATACGAACAAGGGCCTGTGGCTCATTCCACATCATTTCGATCTCTTTCCTGATATACTCCGTAATATCCGCATCCGCGGCATTGCCGTAAGTAATGATATGGGAATGGAGAATGAGCTGATCGTTGATGATCTCAGCATGACCCATGATTGTCTTTTTAGTTCCTTACGGGTTTACCGCTTTTCAATACACTCTGTATCCGCTCCAGGGTTTTCTTCTCTCCGCAGAGTGAAAGGAATGCTTCCCTTTCGAGGTCGAGCAGGTACTGCTCTGTTACCAATGTAGGTTCGCTCAGATCACCGCCACACATTACATAGGCCAGTTTCTTTGCTACCACCACATCATGATCTGTTGCATAGTTGGCTCTCCACATGCCATTGATGCCGGCATATAGTGCACCCAATGCGGAGCGACCCAGCACTTTCACATCTTTGCGTTGCACCGGAGTGGTGTAGCCGCTGTCGAATATTTCAATTACTGATTTTTTTGCTTCAGCAATACGCCTTCCCTGGTTCATCACGATCTCATCATGGCCTTTGCGATACACACCAATATTGAATCCTTCTGCTGCAGAAGTGCCTACTTTAGCAGTGGCAATAGTAAGAAAGCGGTTCTTCAGGGTAATAGTTTCAGGTTCGTCTTCATGCATTTCATCAGAAGCGCGCAGCACAAATTCCTTGGTGCCTCCACCGCCAGGTATCAATCCCACACCAAGCTCTACCAGCCCTGTATACGTTTCTGCTGCCGCGCAAACTTTATCAGCATGCAGGCTTAATTCGCAAGCTCCTCCCAATGCCAGACCATGGGGTGCCACTACTACCGGTACTGCTGAATAGCGTGCACGCATCATCGTATTCTGGAACAGGCGGATGGCCATGTCCAGCTCGTCATATTCCTGTTCAATTGCCAGCATAAAGATCATTCCCACATTGGCACCAGCAGAGAAATTGGCGCCTTCATTGGCGATCACCAAACCTTTGGCCCCTTTTTCAGCTTTGTCGATCGCAGTTTGAATACCGGATAATACATCACCGCCTATACTGCCCATTTTGGTGGACCATTGCAAACCCAACACATCATCTCCCAGGTCGTACAACTTGCAACTGCCGTTTTTCCAAACCAGTTTATCCTGGTAATTGCTCATGATGATGAACGATTCACCACCAGGGATGGGCTTATAGGTTTTGGAAGAAGGATCATAACTGAGTTTTCTTCCACTTTCAATTTTATAAAATGTTTTATTGCCACCAGCCAGCATTTCTTCCACCCATGAAGCAGGTTGATAACCGGCTTCTTTCATAGCTTTCACTGTTTTTTCCAGTCCCAGCACATCCCAGCTTTCAAAAGCACCGATCTCCCAGCCAAAGCCAGCCATCATTGCATCATCCACTCGGTACACTTCATCGCTGATCTCAGGAATGCGGTGTGAGATATAGGCAAACAGGCCATAATGGAAATGGCGGTAGAATTCACCTGCTTTATCAGGGCTGCCTACCAGCATTTTCAGGCGCTGGTAAAGATCGTCAACAGGTTTGGCCGCTTCCAGTGAAGCAAATTTTGCTTTAGCCCGTGGTTTGTATTCAAAGGTTTTTAGATCGAGTGTATAGATCTCTGTTTCCCCCTTTTCGTTTTTGCGTTTGGAGAAGAATCCCTGTCCCGTTTTATCGCCAAGCCAGTTATTCTCTACCATTTTATTCAGCCAGCCAGGAATAATGAATGAATCGCGCGCTTCATCGGATGGGCAATTATCATACACACCTTTAGCTACTTTCACTAACGTATCAATGCCCACTACATCTGCTGTGCGGAAAGTAGCGGATTTAGGGCGGCCGATCATAGGCCCGGTCAATGCGTCCACTTCATCAATGTTCAACCCAAGCTTGTCCACCAATCCAAATATGGCCATGATGCCGTAGACCCCAATGCGGTTGGCGATAAAAGCAGGCGTGTCTTTACAAAGCACGGTTGTTTTACCCAGGATCAGATCGCCGTAATGCATCAGGAAGCTGATCACTTCAGGATCTGTATGTGGTGTGGGTATGATCTCCAGCAAACGCAGGTAGCGTGGAGGGTTG
>DATAJQ010000181.1:0-12870 GCA_036262095.1 Chitinophagaceae bacterium
TCTTTCTTCACGTGGTTTTGCTACCATTACTTTGATAGCGCGTCCTTCTACCATACCACCATCCAGCTCAGCAATTGCTTTTTGTGCAGCAGCATCATCGGGCATTTCCACAAAACCAAAGCCTTTGCTACGGTTAGTGAACCTGTCCATGATGACTTTTGCAGATGTTACTTCACCATATTCAGTAAAGAATTCCCTCAGGTCTTCGTCCTGAACGGCGAAGCTCAAATTTGAAACGTAAATGTTCATTGTAAAAATGATAAATAAATAAAAAATGCTTGAGAAAAACGCAACGTAAAGAAGACTAACTATTAGCAGAAAAATGCTTAGCAGAAAAAATCGTTCACTTACAAAAATGCTGTATCGCTCAAATTGACTTCGCAAATATACGACTAAATAGACACAAAACAGTCTTATCGTATCTTTAACATTATGGTAAAAGAACCGGAACCCGAATTCTGGCAGAAAGGCCCTGTTGAAGGCATCCCTCCTTTGCTGCAACCCGTAGCGCACGCATTATTGCAGGCACGTAAAGAAGTAGAAGAGGCCATGCATGATTTTCCTGATGATCTGTTGTGGAAGCGCCCGGCAGGCGCTGCTTCTGCAGGGTTTCATCTGCATCATTTATCAGGCGTGATCAGCCGGTTGTTTACTTATGCAAAAGCATTACCCCTCACAGAAGAGCAATTGCAGTATTTACGGAATGAAGGGAAAGAAGAGGCCGGGGCTACTATTGCTTCATTGGTCCGGCATTTTCATTCAACAGTTGATGCGGCATTAATGCAATTATCTCTTACACCTGAAGCTTCCCTTACTGAAGCGCGGGGGATAGGCCGCAAACAGATCCCTACCACTGTGATAGGATTGTTATTTCATGCAGCAGAACATACACAAAGGCATACAGGACAATTGCTCGTAACAGTGAAAGTGGTTAAACATCCGCCACTTTAAAGGGTCGGACTTCTATCTTTTCCCAAACCTTTCCCATGATATAAGGCTCCGTGTTCAACCAGGCCTGTAATTCCTGCTCTGTACTGAACTGCACCACCATCATCGATCCGATCATCTGCCCCTGCTCATTGAGTATAGCTCCGCCGGTAATAAAATTGCCGGACGCTTTTAATTCCCTTGCACGCACAAAATGATCAGCGCGCACAGTTGTTCTTCTATCCGGAGCGGCTGCATCTGTACCATCAATGGCGGTTACCAGGTATTGCTGCATGATGCTTTATTTTACAGTTGAAGTATCCACTTCCCATGTATCTGTTCGGAATGGCGTTACCGGAAGCCCTTCTTTACTGAAAAGATTGGGCATCGCAGTATTGCTGAAACCAAACCGGACAGCTACTGGTTTTTTCACTTGTTTGGAAGAAATGGTCAGCCGGTCTTTCTCCAGTTTCACTTCTGCCGGCACAAACAATTTATCATCGCCTGCAATGAAAAATTCTGTGGGCTTTGCATTACCCTTCGTTATAAAACCATTCGGAGCATTATCAAAAAACAATATTAATTTATCATCCCTGCTTTCCATTCGTGTATACACCGGGCTCTTGTAGTAAGCTACAGGTTGATGATAATTTTCCGCCAGTGCCCAATCTGCCAACCGGTTAGCTACGGATACTTTATCATTAGGATGGATATTCTTAATATCATCCACCAGGTCGGTAGTAACAACCATTCCTGTTCGTGGCACGGATGCCAATGTCTGCGATTGCTGTTCTCTCAGCAAGGCGGCAATATTATTATTGCCATAAGTATAGGGCGCGATCTGTACAAAGTAGAATGGGAATTCCTTTTGCCAGCTTTTCCGCCATGCTCCGATCATAGCGCTGAATAACTCTTTATAAGTAGCTGCTGTGCCGGTATTGCTTTCGCCCTGGTACCAGATAGTGCCGGCGATAGCAAACCGTGTAACCGGGTAGATCATCGCGTTATAAGCAAGACCAGGCTCTACAGGCCACCATTTGCTCACATTGAGTTTCTTTGCAGCTTCGGCAAGATCCATTTCTTTTGTTACGGTTTCTGCAGGCGTCCATGTTTCGGCAGGTGTGCCGCCCCAACTGGCATTGATCAATCCTACCGGCACATTCAATTGCTGTTGCAATTTTTTTCCAAAGAAATAGCCAATGGCGCTAAAACCCTGCAAAGCTTCGGGGGATGAAACTTTCCACTGCGCGTTACAATCATCTTGCGGATAAAGAGAAGTGGTTTTTGGAATATTGAACAACCGTATAGACGGGTTATTGCTATTCGGCATTTCATCCAGTATCTGCTTCAGGTTATTATAGCTGCTCCATTCCATGTTGGACTGGCCTGAACAGACCCATACTTCACCGATCAGTACATTGTCAAGCACAATGGTGTTCCATCCTTTTAATGTGATGGTGTATGGACCGCCTGCTACAGGTGTAGGCACTTTGATCTCCCATACTGCATTGCCATTTGCAACTACAGAATCAGTGCGGTTGTTCCATGAAGTGGTTACGATGATCTTTTCATCGGGAGCCGACCAACCCCAAAGCCTGGCTTCGGATTTTTGCTGAAGCACCATCCCGCTGCTGATCACTGCAGGAAGGCGGATCGCTGCCAAACTGATCACTGATTGAAAAAGAAAAAGACAGAATACAAAACCGGTAATTGCTTTTTTCATTGTGAAGTCATTATCCGGTAAGATACTATACTTATGGCATATATGATTTTTAAAGCCGGAACTGGTTTTCCCACAAAGGCAACCAAGACCACAAAGAAATATTTACCTTATTTTATTGTAATACCCGAAGAGTCATAAATAAAAAAGACACTCCGGTAATAATTCTTTGTGGTCTTGGTTGCCTTTGTGGGAAAACATTCAAACTGAATCAATATTTGTAAGTTTATAGTATGGGAAAAATTGAGTTTACCACGGCGTTACACAGATTTGATAAACAAGGCGAAAAAACCGGCTGGACCTACATTGAGCTCCCGGCAGAACTTGCCGCAAAGATCAAACCCGGTAAAAAAGGTTTCCGGGTAAAAGGCAAACTTGACAGCCATAAAATTTCCCAGGTTTCTTTATTGCCGATGGGAGGAGGCAGTTTTATTCTTCCTGTTAATGCCACCATGCGGAAAGGGATCGGGAAGAAGCATGGTGCTATGGTAAAAGTGATACTGGAGGAAGACAAAAAACCTTTCGAATTCAATAAGGATCTTATAGAATGCCTGGCAGACGACCCCGCTGCCAAAGCATTCTTCAATAGCCTTGCGGGCTCTGTACAACGCTATTTCAGCAAATGGATAGATGAAGCCAAAACAGAACAGACGCGGACCAGGCGTATAGCACAAGCCGTATCTGCATTAAGCCGCAGCACCAGCTTCCAGGAAATGATCAGAAACTTAAAAGCTGAAAAGAACCGGCTGGAAGATAAATAAGAGTCACTCTGTCTCCTTCACTTAAACCGCTTCTGTAAAAAGCTCCTCTGGCACCGTATGTTGCAGTAACCCTGCTGCATAATATGCGCATAGCTTATTCGGATTATAGGCAGCAAATTCTTTCGCAAGCTTTTCCACATTCCGCTTATAAGATGGGTCGGAGATTATTTTATTAAAGCCCTTTCTGATCGCTGCAGGTTTGGGCGATTCTTTACCGAGATTGACCCCCAACTTGAAATAACCGATCCTGGCATTGATCTCATTTTTTCCTTCGTGTATACCGGCTACCAGCATCGGCACTTTGTTTTCTATTCCCAGCATTACGCCTCCATAACCGCCATTGGTGATATACACATCTGCATAAGGCATTATTTCAGAGAAAGGAATAAAATCGCTGATGATAAGATTGGGTTCAGGAAATCTTTTTTGTAATTCTTTTGTTCCGTTTCCGCCAGTAGTGGCTATCACCAGCGTATCAGTATTTTTGAATGCTTCCAGCGTTGGCACCAGGATCTTCTCTATATCTGTTTCCACAGTTCCCTGCGTAACGATCACGATTTTCTTATAATCGGTCATCCGCTTATCAAACCAGGATTTGCCCGGCCTGCAATGGGAGAAAGGAAGTAAAGCGCCGATGAAGCGGACATTGTGGCTCATATCACTCCGATAGTATTCAAAACCGGGGGTGCCGCTTTGTAAAAAGATATCCGATTTTTTTATCCCCATATCAAAAACACTTTCTTTATTATGCGGAATATAATACCTGTCCAGTATGTTGAGCATTACCTTATTGGGCTTTTTGAATAAGATCAGGTTAGCAGCCTTGCGGAGAAATGCCTGCTTTATTTTTCCGGCTAAATTGTAAGAAGGCGTTATCCCGAGGCCGGAGGGAGGAAGGTCTTTTGAGGTTTCGCTGAGCGGGAACACGCCTATAGAAATCACTGGTATTCTCATCAGGTCTTTAATAAAAGGAATACCGGTGAATGCACAATCGGCGATCATCAGGTCGAAAGGAAAAACAGTACTGTATATCTGCAAAAGATCAGCATAATATTCGGGGCCTCTCAACACGAATACGTTGATAATGTCGAAACGGAGCTTGGCTACAATGCCTTTGATCTCTTTCCTTTCAGGAAAGGCGTTTTCAATATCAGAAATATCAAGTGCTGCTTTCATCGGAAGATGTGGTATTCCGATCTCCTTCAGCTTGCCTGCGTATTTGGACGAAGTGTACCACCTTACATCACAACCAAGGTCCTGCAGGTACACGGCCAGCCCTGTAAGCGGGTTAAAATGGCCGTCAGCCGGAAAGCTGGCAAACAGTATCTTTTTTCCTTTTAATTCTTTGATCAGCTCACTATTGTTCATCGTTGAAATTTTAAATGGGTGCAATAATACAGCAACCTGTTCCCGGCATACAGGCAAGACTGTACCAGATGCAAAAGCGGCTGTTTCAAATGCAGGGCGAGCCAAATGAAATGTTACGCTTAATTGCGTTTATTTGCAGATGATTTCTTCTATCCATGATTTTCGGCGCCCTTTTTTTATAGGTATCGCAGGCAGCGGCATGAGCGCTATCGCACAATACCTCCAGGGCAGCGGCAAAACGGTTTCCGGCAGTGACCGGTTCTTCAAAGAGAATGAGTATAACGAAACGCGGGAAAAGCTGGAAGCTGCAGGCATCTCCTGTTTTCAGCAGAATGGGGAAGGCATCACGGAGATGACCGACCTCGTAGTTGCTTCCACGGCAGTGGAGGATACCGTGATAGAAATGCAAAAAGCAAAGCAACTCAACATACCCGTTATCAGGCGATCCGAGCTGCTGGCGTTGATCGCTGCCAGCAAAAAGACCATTGCTGTTGGAGGAACGAGCGGCAAAAGCACCACCAGCGCCATGCTGTTTGATATCCTGGAACATGCCGGCATGAAACCCGGGATCATCAGCGGAGCAGGATTGGTGAGCCTGATCAATAAAGGGTTGATCGGTAATGCGCAGGTAGGCGGATCAGACTGGCTGGTGATCGAAGCCGATGAAAGCGATGGGTCCATTGTACAATACAAATCCGAAATCGGTCTTTTGCTTAATATTGATAAGGACCATAAAGAGATCGATGTGCTGATGGATGTGTTCACCGTGTTCAGGAACAATAGCAAAAGGTTTGTAGTGAACCGCTCGCATCCATTGGCTGCAAAACTTTCCACTGATATAAACAACGATTTTTCCCTGCAACCCACACAACCCGCAGGATATATGGCCACAGATTTTGCTCAGCAGGGACTGACCATCTCCTTCCGTATCAACGGAACCCCTTTTAGCATGAACCTGCTGGGCCGTCATAATATGGAAAACGCATTGGGTGCAACTGCTGTTGCAGCACAGATCGGCGTACCCCTTGAAGTGTGTGCTGAGGCATTGAAAAAATATGAAGGCATCTATCGCCGCAACCAGGTATTGGGCAATAAGAACGGCATTTGGGTAATTGATGATTTTGCCCACAACCCTGTAAAGTGCGCAGCCGCTATTGCCGCCTGCCAACCTGTTGCTCCTAAAGTAATTGCCTGGTTCCAGCCACATGGCTATGGCCCCACTAAATTCTTAAGAAACGATTTTGTTCACGAGATCTCGGCCGTACTGCGCCCCTCCGATGAAATATGGATGAGTGAGATATTCTATGCAGGCGGCACTGCCGTAAAAGATATTTCAGCCAATGATCTTATCCAGGACCTGCGCGCAAAAGGAAGCAATGCCTTTTTTGTAGAAGACAGGAATAATCTGCTTGATGCAATAAAACCACATCTTACAGATAACTGCGTTCTATTACTTATGGGAGCAAGGGACCCGTCGCTCGAGCAATTCGGCAAAAAAACATTTGAAACACTAACCGGCACGAATGAGGCATAAATACCGGATCCACTCCTGATAAGGCACAAATGCCGCGAATAGAGTACTCCCTTCGCGGCATTTGTGCCTTATTAATATTTATTTCTTTCTTTCTTATATCACGCTATTCGCGCCTATTCGTGTTTTTAGGTACCAGCAGAGTGTCATCAGCAAACCATACCTCGCTTTATTTTGAGCCGCATTGCCTTGTATATGATCGGGAAGAGCGAGAGCACAAACAGCCAGTGGTCTGTCTTCTGATTCTTTATAGATCGTTACAGCAGTTTCCTGCTTGTTGTCTACATTGTAAAAGAAACGTTCCTCGTCCAGTTCAATAAAAGGGCGGTTATTTTCTGAGCCGGCATGCACCATGCGGATGCCATATTCATTGCAAAGCACTGTTCTGTTCTTCAGCAAACCTTCCTGCCTGATCAGGAAAACCCTTCTTTGGCCGGCATATTCTATCCGGGCAGCGCTGGAGGCTGGATGAAATGCCAGGGTAACCAGCTTTTTGCCATTATTCCATAAGGCAAATACGGATTCTTCAATTGTTGATGTAACTGTTTCCCATTTCATAATGAAGGGTTTTGAGGTTAGCGTTCGAGCAGAAAAAGTACAAAGCTTAGCCGAAACAGAGGACCGTTAACCTAAAATTAATAGTAACTTCATATTGGGCCGTTTGAAGTGCATAAACTGTGGACAAATGACTGGTAATCCACATTTTTTGAGATATTTACACTGTCAATTTATAGATAATGCTTACATCAATAGAAAAGGGTTTCCTGGAGAGGGCGATCGAACTTTCGAAACAGGGTATGGAAAATGGAAAAGGAGGCCCGTTTGGCTGTGTGATCGTGAAAGATGATCAAATAGTAGGGGAGGGTTGTAATATGGTCACTTCGTTGAATGACCCTACTGCTCATGCTGAAGTGGTGGCCATCCGGAATGCCTGCCAGTACCTGCAAACACATCAGTTGACGGGTTGTGATATTTATACAAGCTGTGAGCCCTGCCCCATGTGTCTTGGAGCTATTTACTGGGCACGACCGAAAAGAGTCATTTATGCCAATACCCGGGAGGATGCAGCAATGATCGAGTTTGATGACGCGTTCATTTATGATGAGATCAATGCCGGCATGGATGAGCGGAAGATCCCTTTCCTGCATGAGCCTCATCCTTTGGCACTGCAGATCTTTCGCCAGTGGCGTGAATGGGAAGAAAAAAGAAAGTATTAATCCTGTCTTTGTTCCCTTTTCCGGAAATAGTTATCCAGGGATATCGGTCCACCACCTTCTATAAAGAAAAAGATCAGCAACAGCAACACTGCCAAAGAATACCCGAATTCCGAATCTGCTGCGAATATTCCTTTGGGCGCATTCACAAAAAATACGGCACCAATTAATATAGGGGTCATAACGAGGCAGGAAATCCGTGTCAGCAGGCCTGTCACGATAAAACATCCGCATAATAAATGAAGCCATGTTATTGTCAATGGTAACCAGGAAACGGCATTGCTTACCTGTGATGAAGAAATAAGGGATTCCAGGATCACGGTATTGTTCATGAAAGCGATGCCTTTAATGATCAGACAAAGGCCTAATACAACTCTTAATACGACCAGCCACCTGGGATGATGGGTGGCACTCCAATGGTCTATCTGGTGTAGCATACCCATAAAACAGATTTTAAAAGAACAGGATCAAAATTACAGGTATAAGTTACGATTTTTTGAGGCGAATGCCAAATAAGTTTACTTCTCAGGGCTGTTGGTTCATTCTGTGGATGATCAGGTAACCGATAATGGCTAAGATGATAACAATGATAACAGATATGTATATCCAGGATTGGTCCGGGAGCTTTAGTTTCTCCCTGCGTTGTTTTTTTCGTTCTGTTTTTTTCTTCAGATCGCGGTTCAGCATTTCCACCATATAAGCCACCTGTTGCTTATCATTAAAAGCCTGTAACCCATCAAGTGCATCACTGGCAAATTCATTATCGGCCAGTTGTTTTTCCACTTCATGTTTTTTTTCGGCAGAAAGTTTATTCTGCAGGTACAACAATAAAGTGTCCTGATCTATATCAGTGGTTAAATGGGATAATATGTCTTTCAGGTTGTTCTGCATTTCAGTAAGGCCATTCAGGAGGCCTTCAATTTTTTTTCAATCAATATTTTCAGGTTGCGTTTGCCGTTCTGAATATGACTTTTTACCTGCATCAGGCTGAACCCGGTTTCATCACTGATCTCCTGGTAGCTTTTCTTTTGCAGGTAAAACAAAGTTACACATTGCTGCTGCTCTCTGTTCAGCTCTTTTAAAGCATCTTCCATCAGTTCCAGTGTCTGATCTTCCCTGGCCATCTGCTGAAGGTTGGTTTCTTCATCAGGAGTGGCCAGCAGTTTTTCCGAAAGCTCTGCAGGGATCTTACCCTGCCGGTCTCTCAGCTTCATCAGGCAATAGTTTTTGGCAACCATATAAAGCCAGGATTTGAAATACGCAACTTTGTATTTCCCCAGTTCCTGTATCACTTTCAGGAATATCTGCTGCACGCTGTCCTTTGCCTCTTCTTCATTTTTTAAATATTTCATGCACACACCGAGCAATAGCAGGGTATACCTTTGCAATAAAATGCCCAGCCATTCATTGTTATGATCGCGCTGGAACCTTTCAAGCAGTTCCTGGTCGGTAATATGATCAAAATTTTCAACCCTCACAAATGAATAGGTGATTTTGGCTATGATCCGTATATAAGTCAAAATACAAAATTAAAAAATCAAAAACTCCCACGATCGGCCTGCCCGCAGCGGAAACCTGGCCTTTTTAATTTTGAATTTTTACTTTTGACTTATCTATGATGCAGTAACGCAACAATTTCATAATAATTATTTGAAACGCATTTCAATATTTTCGAAAAAAAATGAGCATGGATTATGCGATAATCAAGGTGCCGGCAGCTCCGGTTAGGCGGAAAGCCCGGCACCAGGGAGAAATGACCAATCAGTTATTGTTTGGTGATACGGTTAAAGTATTAAAACGGAAAGGGGATAAATGGATAAAGATCCGCAATCTTTCAGATGGATATGATGGCTGGGTTACACGTCACCAGCTGGAAGAAATTCCGGAAAAAGAAGCAAAAGCCGGCATACTCGCGCCGGTTGTAACTGCAGAGCTGATCAATACTGTTATCATTAACCAGGTGCCGATGCATGTTCCCCTGGGTGCTTCCCTTCCGGGATGGAATGGAGCAGAAGGAAAGATCAATGGATTTGAATACGAATTCAAAGGGAAAAGCGTGAACCGGCTGGAAGCAAAGCCCGGCCCTGCCATGGTAAGATCATTGGTAGAACCCTGGCTGAATGCTCCGTATATGTGGGGCGGCAAAACAATATTCGGAGTTGATTGCAGCGGTTTTGCGCAGGTGAATTATAAAATGATGGGCATTGACCTGCCTCGTGATGCGTGGCAGCAGGCACAGGAGGGAAAGATCGTTGAAAAATTAAAAGATGCTGCTTGTGGTGATCTGGCTTTCTTCGATGATCATGATGAGATCGTGCATGTGGGGATATTGCTGAGCAATGAAACCATCATACATGCTTCGGGTAAAGTACGGATCGATAAGATTGATAAAAAAGGGATCATCAATTCAGATACCGGTAAGCGGACGCATTCACTTCGGGTTATAAAGCGGTACTGGTAACACAGCCTGGTTCTCATTTGTCTTTATCCGTAAAACGATATTAAGTACAGGATCGCCGGAACTGTCCAGTTTACCCCATGCAACAGAGAGAGGTGAAAGGCCATGAAGGGGGACAAAATAATTATGTATCCCGCCGATCACGGTGTTGTTTTGTTCGAACTCTTTATAATTGGAATCGAAGAAGCGGCGCTTATACTGGCGGTGCATTTTTTCAAATTCTCTTTTTATTTCCTTTAATCCTTTTTCAGTGTCTTCCCCATAAGCGATTAATTGATACACCAGTATGGTGTCCTGCGCCTGCAAGCTGTCTTCATACTGGAAAGGCATTTCTTCAAGCAATACTTCCACCCGCTTGGGTTTAAAGAAAAAAGGATTGTAATTGGTGTAGGTGCCATAAAAATAGAAAAGGGATGTATCGCTGCGGAGCCTTGTCTTTTTCCCGGTGATTCCCGGATCTTTCATCAGGTGCTCCATGAAATGACTGAACTGGCTTTGGAAGGGATCTGAACGGAAATAATTATGCGAGAACTGGTAAAGCCCTTCCTCCTGTGCGGCGGACTTTATAGACAGGAAAAGAAAAAGACTGAGACCAAAGTAAAGTTTATTCATGATGATGGCATTATCGTTTCTTCTTCAATCTTGTTGGGCAATTTAAACATTACAAAGGGTAAGAAAAATTGTTGTACTGCTTTTTAACAATTCCTGCCGTGGGAGGATGTTATTGGTATAAGAGTATCGCAAAGGGCGCAAAGGATTATAAGACCTGACGTTACGCCTTTTGCGATACTTCCTGTTAAGCAGACCTGTTTATTTTTTATAAGTTTCCTTATAAAAATCAATCGCATCTGTGATGATTCCCCATGCAGTTGCTTTATCCTGGAAATTATCGATCTCTACTTTTTTATTCTCCAGTACCTTGTATTGTTCAAAGAAATTGCGAAGCTCCAGCAGGAAGTGTTGCGGCAGATCTTCGATCTTGGAGTAGTGGTTAACAGAAGGGTCTTTTGATGCTACAGCAATGATCTTATCATCCAGTTGGCCGCTATCGATCATTTGCATATTGCCTATTACAGTAGCTTCCACCAGGCATAATGACTGAATGGACTGAGAGCAAAGCACCAGGATATCGAGCGGATCGCTGTCCTGCCCCAGTGTTTGGGGTATAAAACCATAATTGACGGGGTAATGGAAAGAGGAGTATATCACCCGGTCAAGCAACAGCAGGCCGGTAGCTTTGTCCACTTCATATTTAGCCCGGGAGCCTTGTGGGATTTCAATAAGCGCATTTACTTTCTGTGGCGCATGGTCGCCGTAGTGAACGCCGTGCCAGGGATGATTAACTGTGAGCATGGGTAAAGTTTAATTCTGTTTAAAAAATAACGGCCGGCAATCGTTAAAAAACAAACTGATCATTGGCTACAGGCGGGATATCTTCATTCCGCCATAAGTGGCCAGCAATCCCAGTATCACACTGGCGATCGTATAAAGTAAAAAAAGTCCTGCTTTCTGTTCTTTCAGTAATCCTATGCCTTCCAGCGTAAAGGCCGAATAAGTAGTGAAACCTCCACAAAGACCTGTCATCAGGAATAGTTTCCAGCTTTCCATACTGGCGAAACTCCGGAAACTAAAGCCCCAGAAAAGGCCGATCAGGAAACATCCTGCTATGTTTACCAGGAAAGTGCCCAATGGAAAGGATTGCGGATATAAAATACTCGCCCATCGCTGGCAACCGTAGCGGGCAATGCTGCCAATCGCTCCTCCCAGTCCTATGAGCAGGATATCCTTCATCAGGGAAGCGAATCAATGCCTTGTTTGAAAATATACTTGAAGTCGACCAGCCACTGACCATCCTGGTTCACCACTTTCAGTGAATCTCTTTTATTCTTGTAAGAATTGGAGTAATAAATAACAGTAGCGGAGTCGTTCACGAGGCGGGTCTCATGAATGCGGATAGAAGCTTCCTTATACTTTTGCTTTTCTTCACTTGTAAGGTTCTTGCTCAATCGTTCCATCAGGTGAAGGTCCTGGCGGTTCAATGAGTCATCTACCATGTATTGGGATGCTTTGTCGAATTCCCCGTTGAGGGCCGACTGGATAAAGTTGCGGGCAGCGTCAATAGCATTCTCTGATTTCACTTCTTCGGCATTTTTACAGGCCAGCAAGCCAGCCAGTAAAAGGACATACCCGGATAGGATTGTTTTTTTCATTACTGCAAAGTAACAAAAAAGAGGCTTTCCTAAGAAAGCCTCTTGTATAAATTGGACCAGGGAGCTTATTGCTTCATAGCCTTATTAATGGAGTCGAGGGTTTTTAATCCTTCTTCCATTTTAGCTTTAAGCGAATCAGCATTCATATTTTCCAGTTTTTCTGCTGCTGAATCCAGGCCTTCACCACCGTTTTCCTTCATTTTCTCACCAGCCATTTCAGCCATGGTAGCTTTGTCGAAAGCCACTTTCCAGGAGCCATCTTCTTTTTTCAGAATGAAGTTGGTTGTTTCGTTGTCTTTTTTATTGGTAACCGGTACGGTAGCCTTTTCACCGTCAATTTTGGCTTCTCCGATCTGCATGTTGGCTTCGTCAAATTTTTGCAGCTCATCATCAGTTTCTTTGGTTTTCATTTTTTCAGCCATTTGAAGGCCCATTTCCATCATGCTGAACATGGCTTCACTTTCTTTGGTGGCATATTTCCGGGCACCTTTCAGGTCCTTTTGGGAAAGTGCCTTAAAAAAGCTTACCAGTGTAGCTTTTGGATCGGAACTGCTGGGTCCGGATTTGCAAGCAACCATTACCAGCATGAGGCCAGCACAAATGGAAAAGATGATTTTTTTCATTTTCTGTGTTTTATAGATTAATAGTTTCGGTAAATGTAAATAAATCAAAATGATCTGT
>DATAJQ010000182.1:0-5286 GCA_036262095.1 Chitinophagaceae bacterium
ATCAATTAAAAACGAATTTATGCGTAGAATCAACTGGGAAGGCGTGTTTCCTGCTATGTTAACACCGTTTGCTGCAAATGACACGATTGACTTTAGCATGTTTGAAAAAAATGTTACTGCGCAACTGGCTGCAGGGATAGACGGTGTGATCCTGGGAGGGTCATTAGGAGAGGCAAGTACACTTGAATATGAAGAAAAGATTCAATTGCTGGTGTTTTGTGTAGAAGTATTGAAAGGGCGCATACCTACTGTGATGAATATTGCCGAGCAGTCAACCAGGGTAGCTATCAAACTTGCACAGGATGCAGAAGCAAATGGCGCCGATGCATTGATGGTGCTGCCTCCGATGAGATACAGATCCGATGAAACTGAAACAGTGACTTATTTCAAAACGATCGCAGAAAGTACTTCATTGCCTATTATGGTCTATAATAACCCGATCGATTATAAGATCGAAGTTACACCGGGTATGTTTGAACAGCTTGCAAAAAATCCGAATATCCAGGCAGTAAAAGAATCAACCAGGGATGTTACAAATGTTGTTCGCATGCGCAACCGGTTTGGCAATAGGTTCAGCCTGCTTTGCGGTGTGGACACCCTGATACTGGAAGAACTGATGCTGGGAGCAGATGGTGTGGTAGGCGGACTGGTAGATGCCTTTCCTGCGGAAACAGTAGCTATCTATAAACTTGCAAAAGCCGGAATGTACAAAGAGGCGCTGGAAATTTACAAATGGTTCATGCCTGTTCTCGAACTGGATATTCATCCCAAACTGGTGCAGAATATAAAACTTGCAGGTGTACAAACCGGGCTTAGCACTGAGTATGTTCGTGCTCCACGTCTGCCATTGGTAGGAGAGGAAAGAAAGCGTGTTCTTGATATCATTAATACGGCTATCGCCACAAGACCGCAGCTTCCTGATTATCTTAACCTCCCTGTTTTACAAAATGCTTAATTCCCCAACTGAAGATATATGCAGTCTACTAGGTACTTCAGCCCCGGATCAACATCCGGGGCAAGTCCGGCTCTGGGAACTGAACTGACAGATGAATTTACAGGTGCCGGCATTCCTGAAATTGAAGCTGCTGCTCAGCATGCATCCAGTGTTTTCCCGGTTTATTCTCAAACAACACCGGAAGAACGTGCCGCGTTCCTGGAAGCTATTGGTGAAGAGATCATGTTGCTGGGCGATGTATTGATCAACCGTGCAATGCTTGAAACAGGTTTACCGGAAGCCAGGCTGATCGGCGAACGTGCAAGAACAGTAGGTCAATTACAATTATTCGCAGGCATTTTGCGTGAAGGTTCCTGGGTAGAAGCGGTAATAGATCCGGCTTTGCCTGATCGCAAACCCTTGCCCCGTGCCGATATCCGGAAAATGCTTGTGCCTGTTGGTCCTGTACTCGTGTTCGGCGCCAGCAATTTTCCCTTTGCATTTTCAACGGCAGGTGGCGACACGGCTTCTGCACTTGCTGCCGGCAATCCTGTGATCGTGAAAGCACATGAAGGACATTTAGGCACGAATGAACTGGTGGGCAAAGCCATACAGAACGCAGCAAAGAAAACAGGTATGCCCACAGGCGTATTCTCTTACCTGGTGATTGATAAGATTGCCAAGGTGCAGGAACTGATCAAAAATGAATCTATCAAAGCCATTGGTTTTACCGGATCATATAAAGCAGGGATGTCCATTTTTCATACTGCCACTACCGCACGCCGCACGCCGATTCCGGTATATGCCGAAATGAGCAGCGTGAATCCTGTGGTGATTCTTCCGGAGATACTTCAGCAAAGAGCGGAAACTCTTGCCGCGCAGATCGCTGCTTCGATAACATTAGGCTCAGGGCAGTTCTGTACCAATCCCGGATTACTTTTTTTAATGACATCAGACGATGCTTCCCGTTTTGAAAAAGAACTTACCGATATTATCAGTAATTCGTCTTCCGCGCTGATGCTGAATAAAACAGTTTGTAATAATTATTACAACTCAAAGAAAGCATTGGCAGGGCAAAACGGAATTTCCATACTGGCTGAAGCCTCCGACCTGTCGGCAGAGTTGAAAAGCGCTCCGGCATTATTAAAAACGACAGCCACTGATTTTATCCGGAATGAAGCCTTGCAGGCAGAAGTATTCGGCCCATCTTCATTGATCGTTTGGTGCAAAGACCGCAATGAATTACTTTCAGCTCTTGAATCATTGCACGGTCAGCTTACCGGCACGGTAATGGGCACCGCAACTGATCTCGCTGCTTACAATGAGATCATCACCTGTCTCGGTAGCAAAGCCGGAAGAATATTGTTTAACGGAGTTCCGACAGGTGTGGAAGTTTGCCACGCAATGGTCCATGGCGGGCCATTTCCCGCTACCACCGATGTGCGCAGCACTTCTGTTGGCGGCGATGCGATCAAAAGGTTTGTGCGGCCACTCTGTTTACAGGATTGTCCATCCGACCTTCTACCGCCTGCTTTACAAAATGAAAACCCCTTGAACCTTATGCGGAAAATAAACGGGCAGTTCACAACCAACAAGATCAATTCGTAACCAATAGGATAAAATCTGTATTAAATACATTCTTCCCGTCTTCCCGCCTTACCGGTAAATTTTTACCGGTAAGGCGGGAAGACGGGAAGAATGCTAAACTTAAGTGAGTAACATGGCTTCCAAGACTTTTTTTTGTATAGATGCGCATACCTGTGGAAATCCAGTAAGAGTAGTTGCCGGAGGAGGGCCCATTCTCAGGGGTGAAAACATGATGGAAAAGCGCCTGCATTTCCTGGCAGAGTATGACTGGATAAGAAAAGGCCTCATGTTTGAACCGCGTGGGCATGATATGATGAGTGGCAGCATACTTTATCCGCCGCATGATCCGCTCAATGATGCAGCAGTACTGTTTATTGAAACAAGCGGATGTCTCCCTATGTGCGGGCATGGCACCATTGGCACTGTCACCATTGCGATAGAAGAGGGATTGATCATTCCAAAAGTTCCCGGGCAACTCAGGCTGGAAACCCCGGCCGGCCTTGTACTGATCTCTTACCAGCAAAGCGGTAAAAAAGTAACTTCCGTAAGGCTGACCAATGTAAAATCATTTCTCTATGCAGAAGGCCTGGAAGTGGAATGCCCGGTGCTTGGAACACTGAAAGTGGATGTTGCGTATGGCGGTAATTTTTATGCTATCGTAGATCCGCAACCTGCTTTTCCAGGATTGGAACATTTTAAAGCGGATGACCTTATTGCATGGAGCAGGGTGTGCCGGGAGCGTCTTAATGAAAAATATTCTTTTGTTCATCCGGAAAACGCACATATAAAAGGACTGAGCCATTTATTATGGACCGGCGCTACGATCTCTCCGAAAGCTTCTGCACGTAATGCTGTGTTTTATGGCGACAAAGCAATTGACCGATCACCTTGCGGCACTGGTACATCCGCACGCATGGCTCAATGGCATGCAAAAGGTAAATTGAAGAAAGGGGAGGAGTTCATTCATGAGAGCATTATCGGATCGCAGTTTATTGGCCGGATAGAACAGGATACAACCATTGCCGGCAAGCCCGCTATTGTTCCAAGCATTGAAGGCTGGGCAATTGTTTATGGATACAACACCATCAAGATAGATGATGATGACCCTTATGCACATGGATTCCAGGTACTCTAACCCCTGGTATTGCAAGCCGTGTTTTTCATCCAGGATTGTAAGAAAATAAATTATAATAATGTACAAACGACTTTACATTTCCCTGTCAATGCTCATTGCAGTGCTGGCAGTAACGGCCCAGGCGCCTAAGATGAATTTTACAGTAAGCATGAAAGATCCGTCCACACATGTTTATGAAGTCCGGTTTGAATGCAATGGTGTGAAAAAGGAATGGGTAGATATAAAAATGCCAATATGGATGCCGGGTTATTACCAGATCCTGAATTATGCTGATAATGTCAGCGCATTTCATGTTGAAGTGCCGGGAGGGGATACATTGAAATGGGAAAAAGCTAATTATAACACCTGGCGTATTTATTCCAATTATGCAGATAGGCTCAATATCAGTTATAATGTAAAAGCGGTACGTCATTTTGTTGCAACTAATTATCTTGATGAAGAACGTGGGTTCATTGCTCCAACGGGTATGTTCATGCATGTTGACGGACTGATCAATCAACCCGTAACCCTTACCATTGAACCGTATAGCAAATGGGATCGTATTGCCACGGGGCTTGAACCGGTAAAAGGAAAGAAATACCAGTATTCAGCTCCTGATTTTGATGTGCTGTATGATAGCCCCATCCTGATGGGTAACTTGGAAGAATTGCCTTCATTTTCTGTAAAAGGCGTTCCTCATTATTTTATTGGTTATAAACCTGGCCAGTTCGACCGGCAGGCATTTATCAATGACCTGAAAAAAGTGGTGGAAGCTGCTGTGGATATGATGGGCGATATTCCTTTTAAACATTACACATTTATTGCCATCGGCCCCGGTGGGGGAGGAATAGAGCATCTTAATTCAACAGCAGTCAGCTTTGATGGTACGGGTATGAATACTCCTGAAAGCCGTAAAAGAATGTTGTCTTTCCTGGCGCATGAATACTTCCATCATTATAATGCAAAGCGTATACGGCCGATAGAACTCGGCCCGTTTGATTATGATAAAGGCAGCAGAACAGACATGCTCTGGGTGGCCGAGGGTATTACTTCTTACTATGAAAGATTTTGTCTTAAAAGGGCTGGACTGATAACTGAAGATGATCTGCTCAAAAATTTTGAGAACCATATCCGCGCTTATGAAAATAAACCAGGCCGTTTATTCCAATCAGTTGCGCAGGCCAGCTACGACACATGGGCTGATGGGCCTTTTGGCCGTACGGGTGATGATGTGAACAAAACCATCTCCTACTATGATAAAGGGCCTGTGCTGGCTATGATGCTTGATTTTAAGATCCGGCATGAAACGCGTAATAAGCGTTCACTCGATGATGTGATGAGGACCCTGTACAAAGATTTTTACCAGGCAAAACGTCGTGGATATACTGCAAAGGAATTTCGTGAAGTATGTGAAAAGACAGCAGGTGTGCCGTTGAGTTCATTTTTTGAGTACATATATACGGTCAATGATGTTGACTATGCAAAATATCTCGGCTATGCAGGGTTGACAATAGATACAGCCAATAAGCCAGTGCCAGGTGCCTGGCTGGGAATTGATGCCAGGGCAAAAAATGATACTATCATTATCAGTGCGGTTGACTGGGACTCACCAGCCTGGCTTGCAGGAGTAAGGCCGCGTCAGGTATTAAAG
>DATAJQ010000183.1:0-7472 GCA_036262095.1 Chitinophagaceae bacterium
CATAGCAGCATACATGCAACAAGAAAATAAGGCAAGCATAATTTTTTCATAAGCGAATACTTTAGTTCATTTTCTTAAATAGTTTGGTCGTCATCCTAAATAGGCAGCCCGAATTTACAGTCATGAAACAGTAGTACATCATTTTCTGCTTAAAACCACAAGAGAACGTTTCCGGTATCGTTCTCGGAAATTTTTTTTGGCGATAACAATACCGTTTTCTGAAAGCGATTTAAATGCATCCGGCTTCGTTAACGTTGCCGGAATGAGGGTATGCCGGGATTCAACATTCACTTATTTTGCAGCAAACTAATCTCATATCATGCATTGCATTTCAACAAAAAATCTGTTCCGGTTATGTGTCTTGCTTACTCCCTTGTTTGCGCAATCCCAGCAAACGGAGAGCGGGATAACGCTGAATGCCGGTGATGTTATCACACGGTCCGTTGTGATAAAGAAAGGCACTTATTATTTAGATGGAAAGGATCCATTGCTGCCGGCAATTACTATCGAGGGTAATAATATTACTATTGATTTTAACGGCTCTGTTCTATGCGGCAATAAGAACTACACAGAGCCAGACAAATTTACCGGCACAGGTATACTGGTAAAAAAAGGCAGTAAAGTGACCATTAAAAATGCCATCATCAAAGGATATAAGGTAGGCATTATGGCAAAAGAAGTAAACGCATTGGAAATTTCCGGCTGCGATCTTTCCTATAACTATCGCCGTCGTTTACAAAGTGGCCGGCTGAAAGAAGATCTAAGCGACTGGATGAGTTATCATCATAATGAAAATGACGAATGGCTTCGGTTCGGTGCAGGTATTTACCTCGATAGCTGTAGCAATGCACTTGTCCGCGATAACGTGATCACGAATGGACAATGTGGGCTGATGTTGACATGCAGCAATAATGGCCGCATCTATAACAACAATTTTTCGTTCAACTCCGCCATAGGCATCGGCATGTACCGCAGTAATTATAACCAGCTCCTGTACAATAAGGCGGACTGGAACGTACGCGGTTACAGCTATGGGTATTATTACCGGGGACAGGATTCAGGGGGCATATTGGTGTTTGCCCAATGCAGCAATAATGTATTTGCCCATAATTCAGTAACTCATTCCGGTGATGGCTTCTTTCTTTGGGCAGGACAGGAAACCCAGGACACAGGGCTGGGCGGCTGCAATGATAACCTGATCTACGATAATGATTTTTCCTATGCCCCCACAAATGCGGTGGAGATCACCTTCAGCAGAAACAAAGTGATCAAAAACAAACTGCATGGTTGCTGGCATGGCATCTGGGGAGGTTTCAGCTATAACTCGGTTATTGTGAAAAATGATTTCAGTGGCAACCTGGCAGGCATTTCGATCGAGCATGGACAGAATAATATCATCGAACAAAATACTTTTACTGCCGACAGCATGGGACTTGAACTCTGGGCGATCCCCAACCGCCGCGCAGATTTTGGGTTGATGGAACGAAAAGATACCAGGAGCCGAAATTATCATATTACGGGTAATGTATTTACAAAAGTGCCGGTGGTATATGCCCTCAAGAACACACAGGATATTACACTTTCAAATAACAAAGCCGCGGGCTATCGTACATTGGAAAGGCTGGACACGCTGGTTAAAGGAATTGAACGCACTGATGCAAAACCGGTGTACGACTACCTGCCTGATAGCATATATGTCGCTTCATTACTTCCGGGAGTACCCAGGCGAAATGTTTTTTTACCAGATGATCATCCGCAAGGAAAGCAGAGTATCCTGATGACTGAATGGGGACCTTATAATTTTACCTACCCCCTTCTCTGGTGGACGAAGACAGACGCTCAGGGTCAAATGTATTTCGACATTAAGGGACCAGCCGGTGAATGGTCGATCAAAAAACTGGAGGGAGCGAAATTAAGGTCCAGGACCGGTGATCAGCTTATCGTTCAGAAACAAAACAGCAAAACATCTGTGCATATCGAATTAGAATACAAAGGGAAGTCTTTTGTTACGCCTTTTGGAGAAACCATTGCAGAAAATAATCCTTATACATTCTCTTATACTGATCCCAGCTTGCCGATGGAATGGCAGGTAAAATGGTTCAACTTCACCAAAGAAAACGATCCCGTTCAACAGCCGGCAGCCTTTGAGGTATTACTGAAAGACAGTACGCCGGTAAAGACAGCAACTGTGAATGCAGATGAATTTGACCGGGTACAGGGTTCAATGCGTGAACTGCCCCGCTCCCATTTTATCACAGACGTCAATTCCGATATTAAAGTTTCTAAAGGAAAGTACCGGTTGGATATTTCAGCAGGCGATCTGATCCGCGTGTATGTTGACAACAAGCTGGTGATCGATTCCTGGAAGCGCGGGACCATACAAAACGATGCAGACTGGCATCAGGAAGCTACGCTGGATCTGAAGGGAAAACATCATATCCGGATCTTAAAGGTACAGTACGGCGGATATGGCATGTTGAATTGCAAACTGCAAAAGATATACTGAGCAGGTAAAAAAGAGAAAGCCCCAACACTAAATAGTGTTGGGGCTTTCTCTTTTTTAATTTATCTGCAATTTCCTGATCGTTGAAGGCAACCATATCTGCATCTCATTTGCACCACGGTTGTTCCAGGAAAAATAGGGTATAGCAATGATCTCTTTTTGCTGTGTAGACACCGAAGCGCCATCACTTCCTGTAGTCACTACCGGTGTGGTAAACTTGATTGTATTCACTCCTCCCAGAAGATCCGCACGATATTCAGTGGTGAATTTTGTGGTAGATGGAACGATCAGGCCAAATACATTATCCTTATTATCGGCACCTTCCACACAATATACCATTGGGCCATATTGCAATGCTACACGGCCCCTGTTCTGCACTACAGAATCGATCGTTACTACACGACGAACTTCCATCGGCAATGAGATAGAAACCGCATCGCCTTTCTTCCAGGTACGCTGAATGACTGCATATCCGCTTTGCACCTGGTATTCCACCGGTGTTCCGTTCACACGTATCGAAGCTTGTAATTGTTTATCGTCAGCATACCGGTAAAGATTGCCGGGAACAGGTTCTTTCAACCAACCCGGCAGGCGAACATGCAATGCAAATGCCTGCTTTTTGGCAGGATTTACCTGGAGTGTCGCCTCTCCTTTCCATGGCAGTCCGCTCTCCATACTCAGCGCCACTTCGTTCTTACCGAGTTGAACACTGGTATTGCTGCCAATGAACAAGTTTACCCATATTCCATTAGCAGAAGTATTATAAATGTAATTACCGAGCGAGCTCACCAATCGTGCAATATTCGAGGGACAGCAGGCAGTACCGAACCATTCCCGGCGCGCATGATTGCCTGAAGAGGCCAATGGGTTGCCATAAAAGAAATGATCGCCGGAAAGCGAGAGCCCATCCAGTGCACCGTTATATAATGATCTTTCCAGCACGTCCACATATCGTGCATCTCCAGACAGCATATTCATACGCTGGTTCCAGAACACCATACCTACCGACGCACACGTTTCGCAATAGGCACTGGCATTGGGCAGGTCATACGGTTTGCCAAAACCCTCATTGGTCCCCTGTGCGCCGATACCGCCGGTGATATACATATGATGGTTGATCACGTCATGCCAAACAGAATCCATTGCAGTCACATATCCTTTATCACCGCTCACGGCAGCTACATCAGCAGCACCGGTGTAGAGATACATTGCACGAACAGCATGTCCTGTTATTTTACGTTGATCACGGACAGGAACAGCATCCTGGCAATAGTCGGGGTCTTTCCACTGGTCCCAGATCACTCCTTTGCCGTTGCCTTTACCACGTTGATCAAGAAACCAGTTGGCCAATTCCATGTAACGTTTATTTCCTGTATGATGATACAACTTCATCAAAGCCAGTTCTATTTCCTGGTGACCGGAAACCCAGGGTTTGTTTTGCAGGCGGAAGGTAGAATCGATATGATCGGCAAACCGGATAGCTGTCCGGAGCAGTTTATCTTTTCCTGTGGTATTAAAATAAGCAATGCCCGCTTCAATGAGGTGACCAGCACAATAATCTTCATGCTTTTCCATATCAGACCATCTCTTATTCAATCCGGTAAGCTGGTAATAGGTGTTAAGGTATCCATCTGGCATCTGTGCTGCAGCTATTTTTTCTATCCATTCATCGGCAGTAGCCTGCAGTTTGGCATCAGGATGATTCTTGAGTGAATAGGCAATTGCTTCAAGAGCCTTGTACACGTCTGAGTCGTCGTAGTAAATGCCTTCATGTTTACCGGTGCCTTTGGCCGCTTTTTCGAAATTGCGGATACGGCCTGTTTTGTCCTGCGTATAGTTAACACAGGCATATAGTGTGGCATCAGCTACGGTTTCCATCCTTGGTTTCCAGAATGGATCGGTAATGTTGACACGGGAAAAATTAACCGGGTAGAATTGCTGCATGGATGGCTGGGCAATCGCCGGCAGGACAACAAACAAGGCAAGAAAGGCGGCAAGGTTTTTTTTATACATCTTTATTTATTGTAAGGTTATTTCAATGTTTTGCTCCACATAAGGTTCAGCTGATGATGGCATCTGCACACGCAAACTAAGCAGGTCCTCTTCCCTGCTCAGCAAGGTAGCCCCTTTTATGTCGCCGGGATGTTCCTGGTGGAACAGTTTTAGTTCATACTGCTTCCCGGGCCTGCCGGAAACTGTGGCAATGTACTTATTGCCGGTGATGATCTCGCGGATAATGTTGATACCGGTTGAACTATCGCCGGGCAGCGGGTCTGCTACAACCGGCAACAGGCTGATACCTCCCTTTGTTGAGATCCTGATTTCATTCTTACCTGCCGTTAGTTGCAGTTGCATCTGCACAACCCCATTATCACGGTTAAAGGTTACTGGCTTACCATTACAGGTTACTGCTTCAATACTGGTGTGCAAAGGAAAGACAGGTGCGAAAGAAAGATTGGTTGCCTTTCCGGCATCAATGGTATAGGTAGTGCTATTTGCAGAGCGCTTCATATCGAGGCTGTACTTCGCTTGGCCCATCCGGATATTATGCACAGTGCAAAATTTCCAGTTCCATGGAAATGCGGGCGACAACCTGAGTTGGTTATTCAATACATCGGCATCAAAACCCAACATACCCTCGATAGCCGGCTGAAGTATCATCGTTTCGCTCCAGCACTGGTGACTGCAAACACCATTGGGTTTAAAGATATCCCCGTTCAGTGTTTCTTCGATGCTGCCCGGCGCCCAGTGACGGTATTGCGACAGGTTGTTCATTATATGCCGGTAACCGTTGTTATAATAACCTGCTTTATACTCGGCCAGTGAGGCCCAGCCACCGTACAGCGGCCAAACCATGCCAGCGTGATAACTACCGGCACGATATTTCTTACTACTGTCTTCAATGATACGGATCCCCCAATCAGTAGAAAAATAACTGTTCCCCAACCGGCCTGCTACTTTTTTTATCTTTTCCTGATCATTAACCGCATTCAGATAAATGGGTACTGCAGCTAACACGGTAGCATCGGGCATATAGGAACCATCCCGCATTTTCCCATTGTGAAAGTATTGCTGTTGTGTGTTCCAGAAATCCGTATCAATTTTGCTTTTTACCAGCAAAGCGTCCTGTGCATATTTCGATGCACCTGGCAATTTCAATTGTTGCGAAATATAAGCCGCAGCATCCAGCGCAGCAGCCCAGCATCCTGCGAGGTAAAACTCGGTATGTGTTCTGTACAGCGATCCGCCTTCGATCCATCCATGGCCTACATTGGTGTTTTCGATGAAACCATCATGATCGGTATCGGTAGCATAGCAATAAGCCAATGCATTTTGTATGGAGGTCCAGTTCTTACGGATGAAAGCAGTATCGCCGCTATAGCGCAGGTATTGTCCGGCCAGTATAATGAATAGAGGTGTTGCATCTGCTGCATCATAATGTGCTGCACCACTGGAGGAAAGTTCATGGTAGATCTTTCCATTCACATCCTGGAACCGGATAAATGTTTCCAGCACTTTCCGCACCATGGCATGACCCCCGTAACCATTGATCGCCATGGCGCTCCATTGCGCATCACGACCGAAATACCAGGCATATCCCGGTCTTCCGCTGATGGTTTGATTACCGTTCCAGCCTCGGGCCGTAGTGCCAAAGCCGGCCATCAGTGAAGTACCCAGGCCTGGTGTGGTTTGCAGGAACTGGTCGGTGCGGGCCAATGCCCAGCGGTAACCGGTATTGAAGAGCGAATCGGGTGTGGTGAAATAGAGATGATCCTGCAGCAGGTTTTTATAATACTGTTGCGAGCGCTCTGCCAGCCGGTTCATCTGCGATCGCTTATTCCTGTAAAGCGAAACGGCTTCATCCAGGGCATTGCTGCTGCCCATGATATAGATATTGAGGGCCTGATCATTTTTAATGCTGAAACTGGATTGCACATTCACCTGTTGCCGCTTCTCATCAGCGAATGCTGTTTGCTGCAAAGGTTTCTCAGAGTACGCTACCACCGTATTGAGGCTTCCCTCCTGCCCGCTGATCACATGTGCATTGATGGAAGGGTTGTAACCATAAACAATACTGCCTGTGGCTTTTTCGGAATAAGGCCACATATAACGCAGGTTGCTTGCATAAGAGACAGTGAGTGATCGTATATCATTCCCATTCACTTCTATGTGGGCAACGCCATTGGGTTCATCGAAGGAAACGGTATAGATCTCACGCAGCGTTGTGCTGCGGAAAGTATATGTCCTCGCGATATATTCAGGGGTTATCTCAACAGAAGCTTTTGCATTGTCAAGCCAGGAAATGCTATCTGAATTGCTCAATGTAACACCGAGGCGAAAATCACGGAGAGCCATATAAGGGTGGATCCATATTTCATCAGCACCACCATTCATTTTTCCCATCCATAACATGCGCCTGCCAACCAGGTCATAAAAATCTTTTGTGGCCACTTGCTGATGCATTTGCAAAGTGGATGTGGGCAATGACCATTTGCCCGCACTTTGCGGGGATATGGCAGCGAGCTTGAAATTTTGTTGTGTAAATTTTCTCGGAGCAAACTGCCAGTAGTTCACCGGCTCCGTTTTCCACTGCTTCGCGGTGTAACGAAAAACATTTTTGGTGAACTGCCAGAGATGCGGCTGATTATAATTATCAGCAGCATAATACAGGTAAGCGCCGGCTGCGATGATACGGCCTTTTCCATATTGATATTCGAACAACAGTTTATTCTCTTCTGCGAATTTGATATACCTCCACTCTATACCAGCCACCATTCCTTTTTGCGGAACAGCATCACCGAAAAAGCCATGTTTGCGAACGGCATGATCCTGCTTTTGCTTGGAAGTGTAAACGCCTCCGTTCATTCCATGATATAACGGATGTGATTTGAAAGCATGAAATCCTGCCGGCCTGCCAAATCCTTCATCTACCAGGGTGTCCCGGCTAAGTTGCAGGGTGGCCGGTTCA
>DATAJQ010000184.1:0-3807 GCA_036262095.1 Chitinophagaceae bacterium
CCAAGCACGGCTTCCTCCAGGTCTTTTGCCTGTGGGGGTACTTTACCGTATACCATTGTGCCGAGGTCTAACGAAGATCTTCTTTTTTGCTTGCGGTCTTTATTCAGGTTGGTCAGGTCCATCGTTCAGTTATAGCGATAAAAGGTTTAAACCATTAGTTGTACACCAATGACTTTGGGGGCGGTATTCCAGCCTTGCTTTAAGAAAATGTTATCTCTGTGTTATCGGAATGTTCCCGTAGTCAGAAGGCGAAAATAGACCTCAAACATGAATACCGGGCCGTTTTATTTAGATTTTTCTTTCTACACCATCTTTTCACCTGCCAACCGGGGGTTATCCACATAATGGCCGAAACACACCCCATAAGCCTCTTCAATTTAAGGAAAACAAGTGGGCCGGGCGAGAGAAAGTATCGCACATGGGGGGATATCTTGTTTGATGGGGATGTTTGTTGACCGTTGTTCGTTGACCATCGGCCATTCGGTCAACGGACAACAGCCACAACGACCACCACCCTCATTTCTCCAGACCGGCACAATAAATGCCGTGCTTAATCAGTTCTATTTTCAGTTCTTTCCTATCGACCAAGCTGCCCTGATAATGTTTTATTTAACTACTTAAAAAACAATAGATATGGATACGTTTAAAACTGGCAGCCATCCCCGCCCGGTGCTCACACAGGTGGAAAACAACACGACCCTATGGATCGGCCATCTTCATACCGACCCAACCGATCATTTCGGAGGACAAACTTTTACCTGCCCTGCTGAAGGTCAATTGGACAATATCCAACTGTTTGCCTCCGCTGTGCAATACCCCGGGGATATCCAGCTCAGCTTACATGAATTTGACCCCATCAACAAAACCTGGGGCCCCTCACTCGGCCAGTGCACATTGGCAGTAGAAAAAGAAGATCATCATAAATGGATCCGGTTTTCACTTCCGACCCTGGAACTGAAAAAACAATCGACTTACGGATTCCGTGTCAAGACCAGCAATGCATTGGTAGGGTTGGGAGAAGCCGCCTGCGACAACCAGCATCCCTTCACTTTCGGGCATGAATGGAATGCAGATTCGATCGACCAGCGCGGGCATTATCTTTCTTATTTCAGCCTTGCTTTTAAAGTGGAATTGCGGGCATGATCATTTAACTGCAAAGAGATAGAAGCGGAACGGATCAGATTTGAACGGCAGCGATCAGGCCACCGTATCTGCTTCTATATTGTCTTTGATAATATCTTCTGTTTCGTGCACACGGGAAAAAGCTTTCTCCATTTTATCGCGGTCAAATTCTCTTTCATTATTCGCCAGCCAGATAGTAGCAACCCCATTCCCAATGAAGTTGGTAATGGCACGGGCTTCAGACATAAACCTGTCAACACCCAGCAATAATGCAAGCCCTTCAATTGGTATTACTTTGATCGCCGTAAGCGTAGATGCCAGCACTACAAAACCACTGCCCGTTACACCCGCTGCACCTTTTGAAGTGAGCATAAGTATGCCAATAACAGCCGCGATCTGCTCAAAGCTCATCTGCACATGAAATACCTGTGCCATGAAGATCATACTCATGGACAAATAGATAGTGGTGCCATCCAGGTTAAAGGAATAACCTGTAGGAACTACCAGGCCGACTATTGATTTGGAACATCCCATCCGTTCCAGTTTCTCCATCAGCGAAGGCAGTGCAGCTTCTGATGATGAAGTGCCTAATACGATCAGTAATTCCTCCCTGATATATTTCAGGAAACGAATCAGGTTCACCTTATACATCCGTAAAATAAAATACAGTACTACGAAGATGAATACAGCCATGGTGATATATACCGTAACCATCAGCTTGCCCAGTGGCAGCAGGGTATCAATCCCGAATTTGCTGATGGTATATGCCATCCCGCCAAATGCGCCAACAGGAGCCAGCAGCATCACGCGATGCAATCCCTTGAATATATAACGGGATGCTGTATGCATGATCTTTACCAGCCGTTCTGTTTTCTTCACCTGGCTGAGCACTATGCCCAGCACTAATGCAGCCAGCAATACCTGCAAAGTGGAATTCTCTTTCAGGAATTGCCACCAGCTAAAACCATTTCCCTTTTTGGTATAAGCAGAAATATCAGCGCCTTTTACTGCAGAAGTATCCACACCACTCCCGGGTTGTATCAATAAGGCCACCACCACACCGATAATCAATGCAAAGGTGGTTACCACTTCGAAGTATAATAATGATTTTGCTCCTACCCGGCCTACTTTCCTCAGATTGCCCATACTCAGAATACCCAGTGTGATCGTCAGAAAAATAATGGGATTAATAAACAGTTTTACAATGCTGATAAAACCTGATCCCAGCAATTCACTGAAGCTGGATTTAAAATTCATCTCCTGTCCCAGCAAATGAAACTGGTACGACCGGGGCAATACCTGGTAGGCGGCTACCTGCGGAAAATAATGGCCCACCAAAACGCCTGAAACAATTGCCAGCAGAACCCAGAACGTAAGGTTCTTGAAAAGACGGAATATGATCATTCTGATAATTTGTACGCCTTCATTCCTGGTGCTGCAGCCGGCATCAGCCATTCTTTAAAATCATTATTTGCTGCCACCAGTGCCTGAATGCGCTTCACGGAGGTGGCAGAAGTAAATTCATCGGCCGGAGTATTGATCACATAATCGATCAGTATATCCAGCGTGGTGGTAGCCGCATGCATGCGTGTATCGGAAGAAGCATAGTAGATAAACACAGTGCCGTCATCATCCAGTATCCAACCATTGCTGAAAACAACATTCGACACATCGCCTATCCGTTCCATGCCTTCGGGCGCCAGGAAATAACCGGCAGGTTTGTAGATCACTTTTGTCAGATCATGCAGGTCAGTCATGAATATGTACAACACATAACGGAGTCCTGCGGCTGTATTGCGCACACCATGCGCCAGGTGCAACCATCCATGCGGGGTACGTAAGGGGGCAGGGCCTGAACCGTTTTTTAATTCATATACGGTATGGTACACTTTGGGATCAACAATGAATTCTTCCCTGATCACTGCCCGGGTGATATCATCCGCCAGTCCAAACCCGATACCACCTCCTTTGCCGGCTTCGATAAAACCATCCTGCGGACGGGTATAAAAAGCATATTTACCATTTACAAATTCCGGGTGAAGCACCACGTTCCGTTGCTGGGGAGATGGCGTCACCAGGTCGGGCAGGCGTTCCCAATTGATAAGATCGTGGGTGCGCACAATACCACACTGCGCTACAGCAGACGACTGATCTGCTTCAGGAACATCTTTATCCCGGCGCTCAGTGCAAAACAATCCATATATCCAACCATCTTCATGCACTACCAATCTGATATCATAAATATTGGTATCCGGCTCATCTGTTTCAGGAATGATAGCCGGCGAATCCCAAAACACAAAATTGTCTACACCATTAGGGCTTTCCGCAATGCCAAAAAATGATTTGCGGTCATACCCTTCCACACGTGCCATCAGCAGATATTTTCCATTCCATTTGATGGCTCCTGCATTCAGTACCGAATTGATCCCGTTGCGCAATAACAGGCGTGGATTGGTGTCCGGGTTAAAATCATATTGCCAGGTCAGCGGCACATGTGCCGTAGTCAATACCGGATGATGATACCGGTGATAAAGTCCATGTACCGATTCAAGTTTTTTATTCTCCCGTTTCAGAAGCTGTTCATAATCTTCCACCAGCATCTGCATTCTTTCTTTAAACTGCTTATTCATGTAATAAGGTTATTTAGTTTTCAAGTTTATTCCACCAGGTTTTTTTAAGGATAAT
>DATAJQ010000185.1:0-11927 GCA_036262095.1 Chitinophagaceae bacterium
GAAGCGGTGGAAGCCAGCGGCGTGGTCAAACAGTTCAACAGACCCGGTCTGCCGGTGAATCAAAATGGATATCTGTATATTTATACCAGTAATGAGACCAGTTACGATGTGTTCTTTGATAACCTGCAGGTGACGCATATACGGGGGCCGCTGCTGGAAGAAACCCATTATTATCCGTTCGGGTTGACGATGGCGGGGATCAGTTCTAAGGCGTTGGAGTTCGGAAATCCGGAGAATAAGTTCAAGTATAATGGCAAGGAAGAGCAGAGAAAGGAGTTCAGTGATGGTTCAGGGCTTGAGTGGTTAGATTATGGAGCGAGAATGTATAATGCACAGATAGGAAGATGGCACGTAATTGACCCTTTATCTGAACAAGGTAGAAGATGGTCACCATATGTGTATGCGTTCAATAATCCGATAAGATTTATTGACCCAGATGGTATGTTCTCAACTGATGTTACAAAAAACGATGATGGGACATACAGTGTTGTTTCAGCTAAAGCAGATGGCGATAAAAATATTTATGTACAAGACAGTAAAGGCAAACGCACAGGGGAGGTTATTGGAAAAACGTTGACAGACAGGTCTTTTTTATCTAACGATGGTGCTCCTGTAAAAGGAGCCGTAATAAATCTATCAGATAAATCTGGATCTGATTTTTTAAACAAAAAGATAATTGGAGATAAGAGCTTAACACTTGAGAAATATATAAGTAATGCCAAAGGCGGTGAACCCTTGGATTTTAAAACGAATGGTATTGCTGACAGGCCCAAAGAGCAAAGTGCTGATCAGTATATGTATAGAGGTATGCCTGTTGATGATGTCAAGGGTCTAACCGATAAAAGTGCTGTTCCTACAATAGCTTCTGCAAGAGATATTGGAAATATTGGGGCGGGATACGTTGCAGGCAGTAATGGTTTAACTTGGGCACAAGCTAGGCTTGGATTTGATATATTAGAATCAAAACAACAAGGTGGTATTGCAGTTGAGGGCCCAACAACTCAAGCTGCACAAAAAGCAGGATATAATTTGGGGATTCAACACTATAAGTCTAAACACCCGTTTAGATATTCAATCAATCCTCCAGATAGACCTTTTCCTCCGCGTTAAATATTTAACTTAGTAATAGATAGATTATGAAAAAAATATTGATTTTCTTAGGAGTAGTTATTTTAATAACTATTTGGTATGTTGAGTCGAGAAGTTTTTTTTGTGTTGGAGATGGAAAATGTATTACAGTTTGGAAGACATACTCCAAGTGTTATATAATTCCGGGCAAATATTATGGACTACTAAAGCCTTCGGATAACGTTATCGAATTATCAAAATCCGACGTCATAACTGTGTTTTTTTCTGACAGTATTCCCAACACAATAATCTATAAATCTGATAGACCTGTTAGAGTTACAAATAAAAATAAAGAGAAAATTTTGCTCGTTAATTATGCAGACGATTTGGGAAAAATGGATTCTCTTTTATATATAGAAAATGCAAAAAAGAATAGCGATGTGAAATCTCACGTTCAGTTGATGGATTTTATTTTGGAGGATAATTATGTCGTAGATAAAAACGGTAAAAAGCTCTAGGTAGTAGATTCTAGCTCTAAGCGAATAATTAATTTAAAGAATTTTCAAGCCACTCTTCGGAGTGGTGATGTTTCAAATTATCTGGTTTTGCTCGGAGCAAAGCAACTTATTGAATTAAAGGGCCTATTAACATTATTATGCTCGTAATTGTATCCGTCATAAAAGCTGATAAAGAGCTAATGCCAGTTATAGGATAGAAAATGAGACCATTTCCGCACTTAAAACATAATCAAGTAGCTCTAGTTAGAGCAGAAAAGAAAACCGGACACGTTCTGGATGAAGATTTCGTGTTAGCCGTGAGTGACAATCAAAAGGTGTATACCGTCTTTGATTCGTCGGATGAAGCTCAGACTTTTGCGGAAAAAATTATATCTTCTAATCAAGAAATAGAAGTGGTCATATATTCTGATCTCCAAGAAGTTTTGTTTTACTCAAACCCATAGTTCTTGTCCGCGATTATTTATTATGAGATTTTAAAGATAAGAGAATTGATTAACTACAACCCATACCACTCTCCGGAGTGGTTTTTTTGTGCCAAAAAACGAATAAATATGACATTAGAAACAACAAACACGAACCGTTTTACCTATCGAACTGATGAACTTCTGATAGAACTGTTAGGAGGTATCAGGTGTCTTAGCCCCCTAGAATAAATTACAAAACCTGTCGTAGTTTTCTTTTAGTAAGTCTTTTAACCCTTTTGAGAAACTTAGGGCAAGCCAGTAAGATTTTGCTTAATTCCTTACCCCGGCAACAGGCATATAAATTCTGCTTATTACCTTTGCCTATTGAGTTAAAAAAATAAAGGACGTGAAAAATTTATCAGAAAAAGTTATACTCGTAACGGGATCATCCAAAGGCATCGGGGCCGCTGTAGCAAAAAAATTAGCCACCACCGGAGCCAAAGTGATTGTCAACTATGCCGGAAGCCAGGCAGACGCGGATGCCGTTGTGGAAAGTATCGTCAAAGCAGGTGGGTCGGCTATTGCGATACAGGCTGATGTTAGCAAAGCCGAACAGGTAAGAGCACTATTCGATAAGGCTATCGCTACATACGGTAAGATTGATGTACTGGTAAACAATGCCGGTATCATGATCACCAAACCGATTAAAGACACCTCAGACGAAGATTTTACCCGTCAATTCGACATCAATGTGCGTGGCGTGTTTAACACACTTCGTGAGGCTGCTGCAAAACTAGCCGACAACGGAAGCATCATCAATTTCTCAACTACTGTAACCCGCCTGATGTTGCCCACCTACGGTACTTATGTGGCGACCAAGGCAGCTGTTGAACAACTCACCCGTGTATTTTCGAAGGAAATCGGCAGAGGGATCAATGTTAACTCCATATCTCCCGGGCCTACCAATACCGAACTATTTATAAAAGGCAAGCCGCAGGAAGTGATAGACCGTTTAGCATCGATGAATCCTTTCGGACGCATCGGTGAGCCTGATGATATTGCGGATGTCGTAGTATTCCTGGCCAGCGACGCTGCAAAATGGATCAATGCGCAAAATATCGGTGTGAATGGTGGTATGGCTTAATTCTGAGCAACATATTCCGGTATTAGAATAAAACAGTCCTGGTAATGGGTTTTGCCAGAGGCCTGAGGAAGCCCTCAATCCTTCTTATCCTTCTTCCCAAATAACCTCTTCAAAAAACCCTTCTTCTTCGGCTCTTCCACAGGCGATCCAATCGGCTTGCTGTCATTCACCACCTTCTTATCCTGCTTATTACTCGTATCCTTCTTCACTGGTTTATCCTCATCCACCACTGGTTTTGATTCCGGCCCGATATACTCATGATTGATATTATAATCCGTTGCTTCACCCACTCCCTGGTCCACACCTTCTGCTCCCGGTTCCACCTGCTCTGTTGTCGGAATATCATCCGCACTGTTAACATGCAACTGGATATCCGCAGGCTGCACAAAGCGGGCATCTTTATCGATACCTAATGTTTTATCTGCATACACTTTCTGGAAAAACTTCTCCCAGATCGGCATCGCTGCACGGCCACCATAACCAAGGTTATTCTCAATACGGATAAAACGATCATCGCAACCGATCCATACGCCACCAAGCAGTTGAGGCGTATACCCCATGAACCAGCCATCGGCATTATCATTGGTAGTACCGGTCTTGCCTGCCATTTCCACGGCACCAAGACGGGAACGCAGTCCCGCTGCTGTACCAAAATCCACTGTTCCCTGCATCATTCTCGCCATATTGTATGCAGTTGCTTCGCTAACCGCTTCCTTGCGGTTTACGCTATAGTCAAAACGTTTGATCACATTTCCATTACGGTCTTCTATACGGCTGATAAAATAGGGTTTGGTAGAAAAACCTCTTCCGCCAAAAATGCTGTAGCCCCACATCATTTCAAACAGGGAAAGATCACAGGCACCTAATGCTATAGAAGGGAAGGGGTCCACTTTGGTAGGAATATTAAGTCTTCCCAAAAAATCTGCGAATTGTTTCGGGCCTACCTGTTTCATGATATATGCCGTTGCACAGTTGCGGGAGCCGGCGAGTGCAGAAGCCATGGTCATGGTCCTGCCGCTGCAGCTCTTTGTTGTGGCAGGCACCAATTGTTTGTTGCCAAAATCCTGTTGCTGGTCTATCACTTCTGTTTCAGGTGTGAATCCTCTTTCTTCCATCGCCTGGGTGTACAGCAAAGGTTTGATGGTTGAACCCACCTGCCTTTTGGTGCGCATGTTGGCGTGGTCGAGCTTATACGTTTTGAAATCAATGCCGCCTACCCACGCTCTTACTTCACCGGTTTGAGGGTCCATTACCATAAAAGCTGTTTGCAGCATCTGGCGATGGTATTTGATGGAGTCGTAAGGCGTCATCACTGTATCTCTTTGCCGGTTGCTGTTCCATGCAAAGATCTTCATCGGTGTTTTTTTATAGAAAGTGGCTTTGATCTCTTTATCGCTAAGGCCGTCTTCTGCCATGTTTTTCCAGCGGTCACTGGCTTTCATAGCTGCGTCCAGCACATTCTCGTGATCTTTCCAGATGCTGCCATTCTTTAGTTTGGCCTGGGCCATCAATGCTTTTTGCAGGTTGGGCATGTGGGAAGCCACGGCTTCTTCTGCATATTCCTGCATGCGGGGATTGATGGTGGTATAGATCTTCAATCCATCTTTATAAATATCATAAGTGCCTCCATCGGGCTTTTCAATCGTCTTTAATGCAGTCTTCACTTCATCCCTCAGCACTTCGCGGAAATAAGGAGCATAACCGTTGTTCTCGTCAAGCTTGCGGTAGTTCAGTTTAATGGGCAGTGCTTTTAAGCGGGCACCTTCTGCTTCACTGATCTTTTTATTAGCCACCATTTGCCCGATCACCACATTGCGGCGGTCAAGTGCTGCTTTGGGGTTGCGCATGGGGTTGTACGTGTAGTTGGCTTTCAGCATGCCCACCAATACGGCTGCTTCTTCCACTGCAAGCCTGTCAGGCTCTTTCTGGAAAAATGTGCGGGCTGCATTCCGGATACCATAAATGTTGTCGCCAAAAGGAACTGCATTCAGGTAAAGCGTGATGATCTCTTCTTTGGTGAAATTCCTTTCCAGTTTAATGGCGATGATCCATTCCTTTATCTTTTCCACTCCTCTTTGTAAGGAATTCCGGCTGCCCTGGCCCAACAATGCTTTGGCCAATTGCTGCGTGATGGTGCTGCCGCCACCCTGGCGGCCTGCAGTGAATACGGCACGAAGCGTGGAGCGGGTATCAATGCCTGCATGATCATAAAAACGTTCGTCTTCTGTTGCTACCAGCGCATTGATCACATTGGGTGAAATATCACGGTATTTTACATTGCTGCGATTCCCCCGCTCGGTATAATATTTTCCCATCAGCGTACCGTCAATAGCATACACTTCTGATGCCTGCTGGATGGAAGGGTTTTCCAGCTCCTGCAATGAAGGCATTTTGCCAAACACGCCGAAATTGGCCAGCAGGATCAGTAAAACAAGCGCACCAAATCCACCAAGAAAAATAAACCAGAAGATGCGAACGGATTTTTTCATATTTGAATGAGTTGTTATAATTTTTTATAAATCAAAAGTAAAAATTCAAAATCCAAAAGTATTCCAGATAGATTTTTACTTTCAAATTTTGACTTTTGATCTCTCACATTCGCCAATCTACATACTTTGTCTTTCGAAATTAGCAAAATCAAGTTAAAACTTGCCCGGCACCATTTTCTCCAGGAACTGCATATAAGCATTGATATCCTTACTGCCTTTCAGTACGTCCAGGTTCTTGTCGGTAATGATTGAGTACGTGTATTTTCCGCCTTTCAGCCAGGGCACGATCTCACTGGAAGTTTTGGGTTTTGTCTGGTCAATATAAGCGATCGCTTCTGCTGCATTTTTGAAAGGACTGATCAGCAGCAAACGGTTATCATTGTCTATTTCCACCAGTTCCGCCTGCATATTCTTGTTGAAATAAGTATCCCTGTTGTAGCGATAGAACGCATTTCTCGCTTCATTCACAAACACCGGGTCCACTTTATTCAAAATGATGACCACATAATGCGGGGTTTCTGTATTAAAGCTGAACGGACTGCCGGGAGGTACAGGTTGTTGAACTGTCAGTGTACTGTCTTTTGCTGCAACTGTATCCTGCACAGCCAGGCTGTCCTGGGAAATCTTAATATTCTTCTGGGTCATGCCCGGAACTCCCTGCGACGGAGCTTTTATTCCAAGACTGTCTTTCGATGATGGCAGCTTAATATCAGGTTTTACCATAGATGGCGGCTCGCCTGCCTTTGGAACAGGCGCTGCGGCAACAGGTTGCCTTTTCTGCGTAGTGTCTTCTGCCGGCATATTGATCACCATATTGCGCAGTTCTTCTTCTATCTCTTTCCTGCGGTTCAATACATCCAGTAATGTTTTGGCCTTTTCCGATAGCGGATGACTTGCAAACTGCGCGATAATATTGTTCAATACTTTTTTGGCTACGCTGTCTTCCCTTTGTTTGACATAATACACGGCTTCGATATACAGCAATTGCGGTGTCCAGTAATTGCGGCCATAAATGCTATCGGCTGTTTTTTTCTGTGCTACCGCTTCCGTGAAGCTGCCTTCAATAAACAGGTCGTATATTTTTTCATATAATTTGGTTGCTTCCTGTTTCGGGCTTTTTGATTGCGGATCTTTACCGGTATTAATGATAGTGGTATAATTGCTCTGGCCGAATTGCTGGCTCATTTGTTTTTTGATAGCAGCAGCCTTCTCCGTTTCTCCCTGTTTATTGTAGCAGAAATACAGGTTGAATAAAATTTCATCCATTCTCGGTGATTGCGGGAAGCGGGTGCGCAATTCTTCCAGGACAGGTGTGCCATGGGCACAATCTTCCAGCTCCTGGATAAACGTATTGCCTATGTTGAACATGGCATTCCGGATGGAATCATTGGATTGCTGCAGTTTTTCCGGTGTCAGCGGAATGCGGTCATACAGGGCATCAAAAGTAATCTCTGCTGCTGCAGCGGCTGCTGAATCTTTCCCGGATGCTCCTGCAGTGGAGGTATTGGCCAGCGCATTATTGTTATTGATGCTGGCTGATACGGCAGCACTTCTTCGCCAGTTATCGGTATTCTTACGCATGCCCCATTTGGAACGGAAATCGTTGAACCCTTTTTGTCTTGTCCCGGAGTTATAAAAATACCAATCCCCTTTTTTTTCTGAATCACCAAAAAGGGAAGGGGCAGACTGATTAGCGAACGAAGCGCCTGTGGAAGATCCGCCTTCATCTTTCAATCCTTGCTGCTTACGCAGTTGCTTTACGATCTTTTTGACCTTATCCTTGCGATCGTCTTCTGAAAGGGCGGCCAATGCCTGCAGGCTATCCTGCCGTGCAATGGTTTCCGTAAAATCGGCCAGGCGTGACGATAGATTTCTTTTGCCGGTGATCGCTTCAGGATCTGTGAAAGTGGGATCGTCCATTTGCAGGCTGTCGTAAAAATTGGTGCTCTGGCGATACAATCCTCTTTCAAATGATAATTCAGCCATTTGCATAAACAGCCGGTTGCGGAGCGTGGAATTACGGGAAATATATTTTGTGCCGCGGGTCAGCATTTCCAGGGCGCCTGCCGTATTATTCCTTTCCAGTTCCATTTGCGCCGCCATATAATAGATGATATCGCGGTAATCGCTGTATTTATCCCTTTTCGCCATTTTGGTAAGCGTGGCAATATTACTGGCGATATAGTCTTTCTGGTTTTCATCCCTGTTCACCCTGATACTGGCCAGGCGGGCATAAATATCCATCACCGGGTCGGTAGTATGGCTGATAGCTTTTGCATACCATTCGCTGGAAGCATTGAATTGCTTGGTGTTTTCATATAGCTGCCCCAGCAAATATTCCCAGCGGGCTTTTTCCTGCTTATTGGTAGCATTGCTCAATGCTTTTTCGAGATGGATAGCAGCACTATCCCATATCTGTTGTTTGTAAAACAAAAATGCCTGCACTTCTTCCAGGTCGTTGTGCAAGCGGGCAGGGAATAATGTATCGTTCTTTAATGCCTGGATCAGCGTTGAGGCATCGGAGAAGCGGTTTTGCGCCAGGTAATTCCGTACCTGCCAGATAAATGCATCATTCCGGCTGGGCGGCCGGGAAAAGACCCGGCGGGTAAAGCTGTTTTTTTCTTTGGTGGAAATGCTGAGTGCGTTGTTGCCGTCGCGTGCGCTGCCAATGGTTTTATAATATCCATCGTTTTCCTTTTCAGCAAAAGCATAATTGATGAACTGGAACATCAGGTAGGCCGAATCGAATTGTTTTTTGAGATAGTAAGAAGCGCCCCAGAGCAGGTAGAGATTATCGGCCCAGTCGTTGCGCAGGTCATGCAGGGCTATGCCGCTCTGCACTTTATAAGAAACAGAATCCAGTTGAATGCTGTCGGCCGCCGTCATGTCGAGGCTGTAGTTGTAAAAGGGCAGGAGCCGGGAGTAGTCATCCCTGAAAGAAGCTTTTGCCCGGGCCAACACATCATTCAGTTTATTATTTGCGTTAAAGAAGTAGTTGTAATGGGTGATGGTGTTCTGGATGAACCGTCTCGGGCCTTTGATCTTTTTGTCGGTAGGGGTTTTTTCAGCACGCAGGGTGCGGTTTTCAAACTCCTTTGGTTTTTGAAAATCAAAACTGAAGCCCATTTGACCCCAGGCATCGGATGACAACTGGGAAAAAACAAGGATCCAAAAAGCAGTGAGTGTGATATATCTGGCCGAGAACATTATAGGAGTAAGATGAATTCTTAATAACTGAAATTCAGATAATTTAGTATAAAAATAGGCCAATTTTTTTTATGGCTGCAGGTCGCCGGGAACTGGTAAAAATAAAGCCCATTCCTTACCTTTAGCTTCTTTTAAAATTCAGATATGGCAAAACTGGACGCAGAGTCTACGCTGCAAAGGCTCCGCAATCGCTACAGGCTGGTTGTAATGAACGATGATACGTATGAAGAGGTGGTCACATTTAAATTGTCCAGACTCAGTGTTTATATCGGTTTGAGCACAATTTTTGTTGTATTGGTCGGGCTAACGGTGGCATTGATTGTTTTTACGCCGTTAAAATACTATATCCCTGGTTACGATGATCTCAAAGTGGGACGTGAATATCGCCAGATGAAATACCGTGTGGATTCTCTGGAAAAAGCTGTAAGTTACCAGGCGAAATATATTGAGAACATAAAGAAAGTATTGAGTGGGGATGCTGCAGCGGCAGTATTGGATACTACACAGTTGCAGGTACCCAAGGATGAATTGTCGGATGATTGATAGAAATTAAAAGATCAAAATTAAAAAATACCCTATGTTGAAAGCTTCTTGAGGAGCTCGGTTTTGACTTTTTAATTTTTGAATTTTGACTTTAAAATCCAGTTTTGCTTCGTATAAAAAATCAATATCTATGTTTAATGCAAAAAACAAAACCGACATGCAGACTGAAAAACCAACTGGCAATGGCACCACGCTCATTGGTGCCGGCACCACGCTCAAAGGAGATATCAGCAGCAACAGCGACCTGCGCATTGATGGTACTATCATCGGTAATATCACCAGCTCAGCCAAAGTGGTGATAGGTGCCAACGGGGTAGTGGAAGGGGATATCACCGGCAACCAGGCAGACATTATCGGTAAAGTGACCGGCAATGTAAAGGCCAAAGACCTTCTGCAATTGCGCGGGGATTCAGTAGTGAACGGCAACCTTTATGCAGCCAAGCTGCAGGTGGAGCCTTCAGCCACATTCAATGGTCAGTGCCATATGGGCGGTGCAACTGCTGACAAGATCGAACTCAGCAATGTAAGCCTGAATGGACAAAAACTCGCCCTCCAGTAAGCCAAAGAACATTCTTCGCCGTTATGCCGCGTTGGGCACCGAAATGCTGGTGTCCATTGGCATAGCCGTGTTCATAGGCCTCAAGGCAGATCGGTGGTTACATACCTTACCATTATTCTCCTGTGTATTACCTTTGCTCGTCCTTATTGGGATTTTTTATAAACTGATACGGGAAACCGGTAATACCAAAAAGAATGAACCAAAGTAAATGGGCACCCCTGCGCCCGATGATGCTGGCATTTGTGATGCTAAGCGCTTTTTTTGTAATAGGTAAAAACCTGCTGGCAGAAAAGGGAATTGACAGCCAGGTACTGATCGCAGGCAACCTGCTCTTGTTCGGTGTCTCCTTCTTGTCTTTTGTGCTCACCCAGCGAAGCTTTCAGGCAAAGAACCCCCATGTTTTTGTGAGGGCTATCTACAGCAGCTTTATCATTAAATTCTTTGTGCTGGCTGCCGCTGCATTTATCTATATTATGGTCACCGGCAAGAATGTGAACAAGCCTGCCCTGTTTGGTTGCATGGGGCTGTATATCCTGTACACCGTTTTCGAGGTATCCTCTCTTCGCCGTTCACTGAAGCAAAAAGCGAATGGCTAAGAAAGAAGTGCCCATGGCACAGTTGCAGGATTTTTTACCGCCCGGCACCTATGATGCCGTGCTCACGTATCTCCGGCAGCATAAAGTGCATCTTACTGTAGCGAGGGAAAGAAAAAGCATACTGGGCGACTATCGCCATCGTACCCGGCTGGATAATCACCGGATCAGTGTGAATGGTAACCTGAACAAATATTCTTTTCTGATCACTTTGCTTCATGAACTGGCCCATTTACTCACTTTTGAGCAGTATGGCAATGGGGTGTATTCACACGGGAAGGAATGGAAGGGCGTGTATGCCTCTTTACTGGCCCAGTTTCTCCAACATAAGATTTTCCCTGACGATATAGAACAGGAACTGCTACGTTCCCTCCGCAATCCCGCAGCCAGCACCTGTGCGGAAGACGGATTACTCCGTGTATTGCGCCGCTATGATGAAGGGGCTTCACATCGCCGCCTGGTGGAAGAACTGCCGGCTGACGCTTTGTTCCGCACCGCCGATGGCCGTGTATTCCAGAAAAAAGAAAGATTAAGAAAACGGTTCCGCTGTGTGGAAGTTAGTACAGGAAAGATTTATTTGTTTAGCCCGGTATATGAAGTGATTGCTTAATTTTACTGCAAACAACTCTACATGGAATGCCCATGAGTTGATACACTTCGGCTCATGACGGATAAAGACATTCCATGATCAAAAACACTAAAAAGTCGCGAATGAAAAAACTTGCACTCAGCATGTTGTTGCTGGCCACCACTGTTGCCGCCGTCCAGGCACAAACCGCAAAAGGAGACTGGATGGTAGGCGGAAATTTCCGTTTGAATACTTCAGGTAACACGGAAATAAGTCTTACTCCCAATGCCGGCCTTTTTCTGATCAAAAATCTGGCATTTGGCGGAAACGTTAATCTTAATTATTCAAAAGACGGGATCACCAAAACCACTGCATTTGGCATTGGTCCCTATGTACGCTACTATTTCGGCAGTGCAAATGTCCGCCCTATTCTGCACGGCAATTTCAATTTCTTAAGTTCCAAAGTGAAGATCAACAACACGTCTTCTACCAATAACGGAACGAATTTCTTCCTCGGCGGTGGTGGTGCTATTTTTATCAGTGAGCATGTTTCACTGGATATCCTGGGAGGATATGACCACACCGATTACAACAGCCTTCCCGGCACAGGCGGCTTCGCACTGAATGTCGGCTTCCAGGTTTATCTGCACAAAAATCAGATGGACAAGGTAAGAGGAGTAAAAGCAAAAGAATAAAAATCGAAACAGGAAGCCAATCTCTTCCTGCATACTTCCTTCCCGTCTTCCCTCCTTACCGGTAAGTGCTTACCGGTAAGGAGGGAAGACGGGAAGGATTTACTATTGTTCCAGTTGTTTTAACATCCACAAACTGCAT
>DATAJQ010000186.1:0-10512 GCA_036262095.1 Chitinophagaceae bacterium
ATAAATGGCGAAGCGGCATCGTTTAAAAATAAAATTGAAAGATGGGGAGTTGCCTTAATACCTGCGGTTGAAGATAGCGATAAAATGCTTTTTATGTTATATTCATAAAAATTTTCGGATGAAATATACTCTGCTGACGACCACCCTGCTTTCCTTCACGACTTTGCTGAATGCCCAGCTCAAACAAAAGATTGAAACGGCCATCAACCGCATAGAGCCGCAATGTATCGCCTGGAGGCAGGAAATACATAAGCACCCTGAATTAGGCAATCGCGAAGTGAACACTGCAAAGCTTGTGGCAGATCATTTGAGAAAACTTGGGATTGAAGTAAAAGAAGGCGTAGCCAAAACCGGAGTGGTGGGCGTTTTGCGTGGTGGCAAACCCGGTCCCTGCGTGGCACTGCGTGCAGATATGGACGCCCTGCCGGTAACGGAAAGAGTGAATATTCCCTATGCGTCTAAAGACAAGACAATGTATAATGGCCAGGAAGTGGGAGTGATGCATGCATGCGGGCATGATACACATGTGGCGATGCTGATGAGCACAGCAGAAGTGCTGGCCGGTATAAAAAATGAACTGAAAGGAACAGTGAAGTTCATCTTCCAGCCGGCAGAGGAAGGAGCGCCTGAAGGAGAAGAGGGCGGAGCGGCATTGATGGTGAAAGAAGGAGTAATGGATAATCCCAAAGTGGATGCCGTGTTTGGAATGCATATTGAATCAGCGATTGAAGAGGGAACGATCGAGTATAAATCCGGTTCGTTCATGGCTGCTGCAGATTTTTTTACTATTAAGGTAAAAGGCAAACCAAGTCATGGTTCACAGCCGTGGCTTGGTATCGACCCCATTGCAGCTTCCGCACAGATCATCCAGGGGTTACAGAATATTGTGAGCAGGCAATCCGAACTTACCAAAGCACCGGTGGTGATAACAGTGGGTAAGATCCAAAGTGGTGTCAGGAATAATATTATTCCCGAGGATGCGATCATGCTGGGTACGATCCGAACGCTCGACAGCGATATGCAGAAAAAGGTTCACGAACAATTCCGCCACACCATTAAAACAATTGGTGATGCTTCTGGTGTAAGTACTGAAGTGATCATTGATACAAAAACCCTGGTTACCTATAATGAACCAGCATTGGTGAAGAAAATGCTTCCCTCTCTTGAAACAGCCATCGGCGCTAAAAACGTAAAAGAACGGGAATGGGTAACCGGAGCCGAAGACTTTTCTTATTATGGCACCAAAGCCCCGGCATTTTTCCTTTATCTCGGAGGAATGCCAAAAGGGAATGATCCCAAAACTGCACCTCCGCATCATACGGCCGATTTCTTTGTGACAGACAGTGCAATGAAAACCGGTATACAGGCATTTTGCCAGTTGGTGACCGATTATATGGGAATGAAATGATCTAACTTATAAACGCATCTAAAACCATGAAGAAAACCTTTGTATGTTTTACCTGTTGCATTATCTCCCTGTTTTCCCTTGCACAGAAAACCGACAAAAAGCTTGAAACCGAATTAAGAAAAGCGATCACCGGTTTCAATGGCACGATCGGCATTTATGTAAAAAATATAAAGACTGGAGAAACTGTCGCCATCAATGCAGACACTGTTTTCCCGACAGCCAGCATTGTAAAAGTTCCCATTATGCTGGGCGTTATGGACAAAATGCAAAAAGGCGAACTGCATTATGATTCAACACATATTTATAAAGACTCCCTGCTGTATGAAGGGGAAGATATCCTGGGATCTTTTAAAGACGGCGAAAAAATAGCCCTGAAAAAGATCATTATGCTGATGCTTACAACCAGCGACAATACAGCCAGCCTTTGGCTGCAAAAACTGGCCGGCACCGGCACCCGCATCAATGCGTTGATGGATAGCCTTGGTTATATTAATACAAGGGTTAATTCCCGCACGCCCGGCCGTGAAGAGATCCGGAAAATTTATGGTTGGGGCCAAACCTCTCCTGCTGAAATGGGGTACCTGTTTGAACAGATCTATCGAAACAAAATATTTACCCCTGCAGCCTGTGAAAGAATAATGCGTTGCCTCGGCCGTAATTTCTGGGATGAAAATGAGGCCATCTCCATGATCCCACCTTATATTGAAGTGTTCAGCAAAAACGGTTGTGTGGATGCTTCGCGCAACGAAGCCCTGCTTGTAAATGCTCCCAACAAGCCCTATATCTTTTGCATCTTCACTAAAAACAATAAAGACACCAGTTGGACCCACGCAAATGAAGCATGGACGCTGACGCGGAAAATTTCTTCTTTGCTATGGGATTATTTTGAACCGAAGGACAAATGGGTGAAGCCTCAGGATAATAATTGATAGGCTATGAAACTGGCAATATAAGCCAGCCCGGTCATGTACACCAACTGTATCAAAGGCCATTTCCAGCTACGGGTTTCTCTTTTCACAATAGCCAGTGTGCTCATACATTGCATGGCAAATACATAAAACAACATGAGGGATACACCGGTCGCGAGCGTGTAAACCGGTGTTCCATCTGGTCTTGTAGCTACGCGCATTTTTTCTTTTAAAGGACCTTCATTCTCTTCATCACCGACACTATATAAAGTGGCCATAGTGCCAACAAAAACTTCGCGTGCAGCAAAAGAAGTGATCAGGGCGATACCGATCTTCCAGTCATAACCCAATGGTTTCACAACCGGCTCAATAGCTTTGCCAGCAATACCAACATAAGAGTTTTCCAGTTTGGCATGGGCATAGTCGTTTTCTATCTGTGTGCTGTCTGCTCCTGGTTTTGCAAGGGCCTCTTCATAGGCAATCGTTGCCTTATGCATTCTTTCCTTTGGACCGAAAGAACTGAAACCCCATAATATCAGGCTGATGATCATGATCACTTTACCTGCATCCACCACAAATATTTTTGCCTTGCTCCACATGGTCTGAAAAACGTTTTTCCACCGTGGAGAGCGATAGGTTGGCAACTCCAGGATAAAAAAACTTTTTTCACTGATATGGATAAACCATTTGGCTACATAAGAAACGATTAATGCCATAACGAATCCCAGGAGATAAAGTCCGAGCATTACCAGGCCCTGCACACCAATAAAACCAAACAGGTATTTATTGGGAATAACCAGTCCGATAAGGATAGTATACACCGGCAGGCGGGCGGAGCAACTCATCAGCGGGGTGATAAGTATCGTAAGCAGGCGTTCTTTCCGGTTTTCAATGCTGCGCGCACTCATTACTGCGGGGATCGCACAGGCAAATCCGCTGATCATGGGCATCACGCTCTTCCCGTTGAGTCCTACGCTGCGCATGAGCCGGTCAGTAAGAAAACTGATCCTGGCCATATAGCCTGTGTCTTCCAGTATTGTGATCAGGGCAAAAAGGATAGCGATCTGCGGCACAAAAATGACGATACCGCCAAGCCCTGCGATAATTCCATTGATTAGAAGATCTGTCCAGTTGTTTTCCGGAAGTACAGATGAAAGCCAACTGCTGAAAGAAGCGGTGCCCGCATCAATCCAGTCCATCGGATAGCTGGCCAGCCAGAATACACTTTGGAATAACAGGAATAACACTCCCAGCAGGATCAGATAACCCCAACGGCGGTGCAGTAATACAGTATCTAGTTTTTCCGTGAACAGTGATTTCTGCAAGGGGTCAGGCTCCGATACGGAAACCTGCATAATATGTTTGATCCGGGTGTAACGCTGCAATATTTCTTCCGCCTGTGTTTTCGTGGGGTTGAACTGATTGCGCTTTTCAATATCTTCTATCTGGCTTTGCGTGGTGGCGTCAAGATCAAATGATTCGTGATTGATCAGGTAGTGAATGGCGGAATAGTCGCTTATTTCAGAACGGATCTTTCTTAATTCTTCAATCGAAGTGGATGCCAGGGCTTTATTATCGATAAAATCTTTAACAGGGGGTTTATAGAGTCCCTGTCCTGTTTGCTCCATGGCTTTTTTCAGCTGAGGAATGCCTTTTTGCTTGCGGGGATTGATCGCCACTACAGGCACGCCCAATTCACGCTCAAGTGCCGGGAGATCAATTTTGATCCCTTTTTTACTGGCCAGGTCCATCATGGTAAGTGCGACTACCACTGGAATTTTCAGGTCGATCAGCTGGGTGCAGAAAAGCAGGTTGCGCTTCAGGTTGCTGGCATCGGCTACAGCCACTACAACATCAGGTTTTACCCCGGCATCCTGGTCAAGCAATACACGGTAACTTACCCATTCGTCGAGGCGTCGTGGATAAAGGCTGTAAGTGCCGGGCAGGTCGATAATTTCGGCATCACCGGAGGGTAAGTTGGTGGTACCGGTCTTTTTATCAACGGTTACCCCGGGAAAATTGCCCACTTTCTGGTTCAAACCGGTCAGGCAATTGAAGAGGGAACTTTTTCCGCTGTTGGGGTTGCCCACCAATGCAATATGTAAACGCTTCTTCAAGGGTTGCAAAAATAGAGCGTAAAGGCTAATACGATTTACGAATTACGATTTTATGACGGAGCGGGTTGTTAAAAAATGGGAAACTGAATTAAAATCAACACCAGCCCGGCGAAAAAGATCGGAGCTTAATACCTTTGTCCAAAATAATTATAATAATTATGGTGCCTTTCCGTGTAAAGCTAGCCTTGTCCCTGGTTTTTCTTAGTTCTGTTGTTACTGCTCAGAAATTAAAAAAAGCAGATAAAGCCACTATTGCCAATCTTCAGGCACATATCGGCTACCTGGCCGATGATAAACTGGAGGGTAGGCGAGCAGGGAGTGCCGGGGAAAAACTGGCGATGGAATATATCGCCGATCAATTTAAGACCCTGGGTCTGCAGCCAAAAGGAACAGACGGTTTTTACCAGCCATTCGAGATACAGGAAGGAAAAGAGATAAAAGAAGGGACTTTTTTCAGCATTAATGAGGTAAAACTGGAAAAAAAGAAGGATTTCTTCCCTTTTCCGTTCAGCGCATTAAAAAGTGTTGATGCCTCGCCGGCAGTAGCACTGCAGGAAGCAGATATGCCCTGGTTTGTTGATCTGAAAGAAATACTGGCCGAAAACCAGCAGAATCCCCATTTTGACCTGACCGAATATATCCGTAACAATTCCAAAAAAGCGTATGATAAGGGCGCTACGGCTATTATTATTTATAACAGCTCTGCGATAGATGATAAGCTTGAGTTTAATGGAAAGGATAAGTCTGCCCTATTACCCATTCCTGTCATTTATGTAAAGAAAGATGCGGCAAAGAAATATTTCAGCGATGCCACCGCCACGCTCAACCTGAAACTGAAAGTGGATATTGGTGAAAAAAGCAGAACCGGACATAATGTGGTGGCATATCTCGATAATGGCGCTGCAACAACAGTTGTGCTTGGTGCTCACTTCGATCATTTAGGCTATGGAGAAGATGGCAATTCCATGTTGCGCACCGGTGAAAAACTGATACACAATGGAGCCGATGATAATGCAAGTGGTACTGCTGCCCTGCTTGAGCTGGCAAAAAGACTGAAAGGCCGAAAAGACAAAAGCAGCAATTATCTTTTCCTGGCTTTTTCCGGAGAAGAACTTGGGTTGTTTGGTTCAAAATATTTTACTGAGCATCCGACAGTGAATCTGTCAACAGTAAATTATATGATCAATATGGATATGGTTGGCCGTTTGAACGACAGTACACATATATTGACTGTTGGCGGTTATGGTACTTCTCCGCAATGGGCTACCGTGATCAATACGCAGGATAAGAAACTGCCATTTGGAATAAAGATCGATTCAAGCGGATCAGGCCCAAGTGATCATACATCTTTTTACCGGAAAGATATTCCCGTGCTTTTTTTCTTTACCGGGCAGCATAAAGATTATCACCGGCCAAGTGATGATGCGGACCGCATCAATTATGTAGGGGAATTGCAGGTGATCAATTATATCGAATCCATTATTGATAAACTGAACAAACAAAATCAGAAACTGGCTTTCCTGAAAACAAGGGAAATACAGGTGTCCAATTCTTCTTTTAAAGTAACCATGGGCATTATGCCGGATTATACTTATCCGGGCGAAGGAGTTAGGGCCGATGGTGTAACCGAAGGACGACCGGCTTCTAAGGCAGGCTTGAAAGCCGGCGACGTGATCATTCAACTGGGGCCACACAAAGTAAATTCCGTAGAGAGTTATATGCAGGCACTGAACCAGTTCAACAAAGGAGATAAAACGACAGTTAAATTCAAACGGGGCAACCAGGTAACAGAAGCGGAAATACAGTTTTGATTTTTAGAATACAACAGGTTGTTGAAGAAACAAACAAATTATAACCTTCCCGTCCTTCCCGAAGAAAAAATTTACTTCCTGTTTGTTTTACCGGTAAGGCGGGAAGGACGGGAAGGGCGTTTTATGGTTTGGGGTTTGCGGTGTCTCATAGAATATAATTGTTAACTTTAGTAAAACAGTGTAGTGTCTGAACGAAGCCTCAAATTATCCATCAATAATCATGACCTGGCAGAAGCGTTCTTTGAAGACACCCGTCTTCTTGGTATCATGGCGCCGGTGAAGGATTATCAGTTTTGCTGGCAATTGAATAATGTGCTGGGAATGGATTTCCGGATCAACCATGAAATAGAAATAAGGCTGAACAAAAAGAAACGAGATTATTTTTTTTCTGTTTTTGAATACCGTGAACCTACAGGTTCGCTTGCACATTACCTGTACAATAACCAGTTTGACGGAGAATATCTTTTACCGGAATTCAAACACCTGGATTTTCTTTGGTTGATGAAAGATGATTGGGTAAGTGATGGCGACCTTCAACAGATCATTCAGCCGGTTCGTGCTATAGCAGGAGTGCAACTGGTGGCAGAACTTACCAACGAACGGATCAGGAATAAAGAACATCTCGTATTTTAATCAGAAGGGTTACGGGTGGCACAGAAGTATTAAGGTCGTGCAGCCATAAAAGCTAGCCTAATAATTGTAGTCTCTATTACCAAATAGTATTCCTATGTGGAAAGAAGAAAACGACAAACTCTACCGCAAATTCCAGTTTAAAGATTTCAGTGAAGCATTTGCTTTTATGACAAGAGTGGCGCTTGCCGCGGAAAAAATGGACCATCATCCAGAGTGGAAAAATGTATACAATACCGTAGAAGTGTGGCTATCCACACATGATGCCGGTGATGTAGTGACCGAAAAAGACAAAAAGCTTGCCGGTAAGATCGACAAGCTTTCCAACTGATATTTTTATTGATCAATTCTTCTTTCGCCGGAATATGACGGCTGCATTTTGTTTCAGGTCGGCACTAAACCGGAGCTGGTAAGTTTCTTCCCCATCATGTATCACCAGTAAGCCTGTATTGGGCGGATATTTACCGAGATTCTCTGCGTATAACAACAGGGTCGTTTCTTCTGAGCCGGCAGGAATATAAATAGTCTTCTTTAGAGCGGTCGCCTTAAGCATTTGTTTGGCAAGAATGACTTCTCCATTCAGCAGAAGGCTTACCGTGTCGCCATCAATTTCTCCATTATCATAAAGCGCCAGTACAAGGCTGTCTGATTTGAACTCGACGATCTGTGGAGCGGTGTTGACCCTCTCTGCGACCAATGCTGCAGGTGCTGTGGAAACAATTGCAGGCATAGTAACAGCTTTTGCAGGAGTGGTTGGTGTTGTAACAACAGGAGCAGCTTTCTTTTCTTCCTTAGGTGCTGTTGCAACAGGAGGCGGAGGGTCTTTTTTAACAACTGCTACAGGCTGCTGAACGGATTTTGTGGCCGGAGCTTTTTCTTCTGTTTTTGGTTTTGCAACTACAACCGGAGGCGGTGGTTTATATTCTTTATAAAAAGCGACATCATCAGCCTGGCCCAATTCTTCCAGGTGTGGAAATATTTTGGAGTTGTTCAGGTTTTTTTCTGAACGCAAGGAAATGCCTCCTGAAATGGAGTAGTATTTTTTTGTCTGATTTGTTTTCCAGTTGCCATCGATATGCCAGGTGGTATCTTCCTGGCGCTGACGGAAAGTGATGGTCATTTTCACTCCTTTATCTGTACGGCCGGGAAAATTGGAAGAAATGATCTCATCATCTTTTATTTCACATACATCTCCATCAATTTTTCCTTTGATCCGCTTCATGGTGTAGAACAGCGTATCATGTACAATAAAACTGCTTCTTGAATAGCCGTATACTTTGCCCTTATATTCTGTAAGAGCCAGTTCAAAGGTTTGTTCCCTGCGAATGGTAGTGCTGTCGTTGGTAAGAGTGCCTGCCCAAAGGCCGGTAAGGCTATGTTGCGCCTGGGATATGGCCGGAATGATAAAAAGCAGAAAGAGTAGGTGAAGGGTTCTCATATAGGTCAACTAGTGTTGGTCTTTACCAACATAGAACGAATGAATAAGCTTTTTCGTGTGGAGGATGATGGGGATTAATGCGCTTCATTTTCCGTGCTTTTACGGTCAATAAAAAAGCCTCCCGGAAAGGAGGCTTGACTTATTTATGAATGAAAATTATCTGTTCATGCTTGCCAGGAACTCTTCATTATTCTTCGTGCCTTTCATCCTGTTTTGCAGTTCACGCATTGCTTCTTCTGTATTCATGTCTGTGAGGAATACACGCAGCAGGTTCATGCGTTGCAGCACATCTCTTTCCAGCAACAGGTCATCGCGGCGGGTAGAAGATGCGGTGAGGTCAATAGCAGGGTAGATACGTTTATTGGCAAGGCGTCGATCGAGCTGAAGCTCCATGTTGCCGGTACCTTTAAATTCTTCAAAGATCACTTCATCCATTTTACTACCGGTATCAACCAGGGCAGTAGCAATGATCGTGAGCGAACCTCCGTTTTCAATTTTACGTGCAGCACCAAAGAATTGTTTTGGTTTCTGCATGGCGTTTGCTTCCACACCACCGGAGAGAACTTTACCGGAAGCGGGGGCTACTGTATTATGAGCACGGGCGAGACGTGTAATAGAGTCTAATAATATCACTACATCGTGTCCGCATTCTACCAGTCTCTTAGCTTTTTGCAAAGCGATAGTAGAAACTTTTACGTGTTTTTCTGCTGGTTCATCAAAAGTAGAAGCGATCACTTCTGCGCGTACGCTTCTTTCCATATCGGTAACTTCCTCGGGGCGTTCATCCACCAGCACTACCATAAGATAGCATTCCGGGTGGTTGGCAGCGATGGCGTTGGCCACAGCTTTCAGCAACATGGTCTTACCTGTTTTGGGTTGCGCCACGATCAATCCACGCTGACCTTTACCGATCGGGGTAAACAGGTCCATGATGCGGGTGGAATAATCTCCGGGAGTAGTAAAGAGATTGAGCTTTTCGTAAGGGAATAAGGGAGTAAGATAATCGAATGGAACACGATCCCTTACTTCTTCGGGGCTCTTATTATTGATAGTATCAACTTTCAGTAATGCAAAATATTTTTCACCTTCTTTGGGTGGGCGAACAGAGCCGTAAACGGTATCGCCGGTTTTAAGTCCAAACAGTTTTATTTGAGAAGGGGAAACGTATACATCATCGGGTGATGAGAGGTAATTGTAATCAGAAGAGCGGAGAAAGCCATAGCCGTCGGGCATCATTTCGAGCACACCTTCAGAAAGAATTACGCCGTCGAATTCTATATTAAAATGTTGTTCGCGTCTTTGAGGATATACTTTATTGGGAGTGGCTGGTTCTGCGGCGGGGGCTTCTTCGGTTGTAGGCTGGGCTACTGCTTCTTCGGCAACGGGTTCGGATTCTTCGGATATTAATTCTGGTTGTTCTGTTTCTTTTTCTTCGGGTTTTTTGCGGCCCCTTTTTGCAGGAGCTTTATCTTCTTTTTTAGGCATAGGTGCCGGTTTTTTATTGGCCGGTTTTTTCTCTTCGCCGCTGTTCTCCACTACGGCTTCTTCGGTGGTAATGCCTGTAGAAGCTTTGATGATGCGTTTGCGCTTGCCTTTATCTTCGGCAGGAGTTCCGCCTTTGGAATTGGCAATGGCCTGGCTGTCGAGGATCTTGTAAACCAGCTCTTGTTTATCTAATTTTTTTGCGTTGGGGATACGCAACTGCTCAGCAATATCAAGCAGTTCTGGAACGAGCATATCGTTCAATTGCAGGATGTCGTACATACAAAATGTTGAAGGTTAACACAGTATACCTTGGTCACAAATCTGAAAAGTAAAAAAAGTATGAATTTTTGTTGAATGGAATCGGTAAAAACCTGATGAGCTAACTATAGGGAGTAATGAACTAACCAGTCGTCTTTCCGCTGCAAGTATACGTCCTTTTTCGTAAAAAACCAAAAAATGGTTGGGATAGGAGTAAAACGGCCCTTATCCTGCCGGATTGTGTACAAGCCCCATATGCCCTGCGGGTTAACACCTTATCTTTGCCGTCCGAAAATTTCTATATGTTCAACAAACGCACAAAGATCAAGGAGCTGCTGGCCCAGGAGCCGGCAGGGCAGGAAGTAACCGTTATGGGATGGGTAAGAACCTTCCGCAATAACCAGTTTATGGCTATCAATGACGGCTCTACTAATAATAATCTGCAGGTTGTGCTTGA
>DATAJQ010000187.1:0-6825 GCA_036262095.1 Chitinophagaceae bacterium
TGTGCTGCGAACTGTTTTTACGATCTTTTCGGCAGATTTATCCACCAGGTTGTGATCGTAAGACTGTAATTTGATTCTGATTCGCTGAGACATTTTGTAAAACCCAATTTTCTTTTGGGAGTGCAAAGGTATGCTTGCCGCCTATATCCTCCAAATAGTTGGGTAAGAATTTTGGGGTAAACACAATATTATTGGCAGTTTTCCCACTTTACCTGGCAGGCAATAGCTTAATTCCGAGAGCTGAAAATCCGCTGAAACCCAGGTGATCGACTCTAATATATTGATTCTTAGCTAAATGTAGTTTTATTCTTCGATTGGGCGCGGAATCAGCCCCTTTTGGTAACAGCTTCCATTCATTCAGCACAATTTGGTCGCCTACATACACCCTCACAGCATCCTGCCAGGTTACCGACAATTCGTAGTCGCCAGCCGGTAATGGGGTCCGGGAACCAGCCGTCGTAATAAACTGGTCATAGACATTTTCACCGGCTTTCAGGCCATTCCACCAGGCATAATCCAGTTGGTCCACCGTGTCGCGCTTCACTGGCGCCATCCTCACCGTAGGGGCAAACAGACCGGCTTCATGCAAGGGATTGTAATAGGCCGTATCCATTTTGAACCAGAGCACTTCCCAATCGAGCGGTTGAAAGAATTGGGTGAACCGGAAGGAATATTTCTTTCCCCTGGGTATTTTCTCACCAAAAGGACCGGTTATGGCTTCCCCAGTATATTCCAATTCTAGTTGAATATCCCTTACCCCTCTTCCATTGGCTATTCTTTTAGCCTTGACTTTGGCAGGGAATCCTCCTTTAGTGGCAGAGAGACTGTCCAGTCCTTTTTTATTTTTCACGGTCCATTTTCCCTTTGGCCCCAGCAGTTCGAATTCCATCCAGCCACTGGTGTCGGCAGGATTGGTATTCCAGATAAGCGGGTAGCGGAAATCATAGGGCCCCCATTCGGTCATACGGATATTTTTCCGGCCGGCCCAGTTGCCGCTCCCTTTGAAAGGATCAGCCGGGGAAGCTATCTCCGGCAATGATACCGAAGTGTCTTTTTCCACCTGCTCCAGTATATCGTAGTACATCGTCGTGTCCAGGCCAGTAACAGTGCTGTCTGTTCTGAAAAGCTGGTCATAACCGGAAAAAGTATTGCTGAAAACATGCAGTCCGCTTGTGCGGGAAAGATTGAATACGGTCGAATTCCTGTTAAAACTGTTTGACACGATATTGTATGCCCTGCTCCTGGTATCGCGGTGCTGTGCATATCCCCAATCTGCAGGCTGCTTCTCATTAGCCCATAAACGGATGGCCTGTTTATCCTGGTCGAATAAGTTGTAGGAGATACTATTCTCCTGTCCATGTTCTATCGCAATGGCCGTTTTGTTGTTCCTGAAACGGTTATTCCTGATGATGGTATTAAAGCTGTATCCGCCCCATATACCATTTTCGCATTCGAAGATCCTGTTGCCGGACACTGTATTGCGGCTGAAAGTAAGTTCTATACCGTTAGTGGCGGCATAGGAAAAATCGTTTTCCAACAGCAGGTTATCATTGCAGCCTCCGCTGCCGGATTCCATGGTTGACTGACCGGCCCATAGAAAAAACCCATCGCCGCTATGGGTCACATTGTTTTTGTAAAACAGGTTCCCGTTGCATTGCTCAAACGCGAGAATGCCGGCACTGTCCTGCCCGCGCTGGTATACCTCATGACTATATCCACGGATATTAAATATTAAACGGTTATAGGCAATCCTGTTGCCTGAGCAGCGGTACATTCCTATCCCAAGGCCGGAGTTGAAGGAGAAATCGTTATTATAGATCAGCCCGTCGGAGCAGCCCGTCATCAGCAAGGCATTCTGATTGCCGGTGATCCTGCAGTTTCTCACTACCGCTTTGCTGCACTGGCTGAGATAGATGCCAGCGCCATATCGCAGCCATTCATCTTTCTCATTCTGATGATAACTAAGCCAGTCTGAAACATCTTCTTTTTGTTGGGAGCTTTGCAGCCGGGGCCGGTAATTATAGCTGAAATCGCAGTTCTCGATCACCAGTTCTTCCACATTCCTGGCCAGTAAAGCCAGCTTATATCCTTTTGCTGTAAGGTTTTTAATGGTGACTCTGCGGCTGTTTTGCACCTGCACGGCAATTCCCTGATAAATATCAGGATGAGTTATATTGGTATTCCCTATCAGGGTCGCGTCGCTGAAGTCAATGGTAATATCATTTCCCTCAATTAGCACTGCCGGCCCGGCAGCTGGGTTGCTTTTGCTGAAGTCGTATACAGCTTTTTTGATCCTTGCGCTTTTATTGATGTTTATACCTGGTTTTAAAACAAGGCTTTGTGCAGATATACAGTTGTAGAAAAAAAGTAGCAGCAGGCTGGTGGTCACAAATTTTATCATTGGCTCGGATTTCTGGTCAACAAAGTACAAGAAAATCGCAGATTATTAAGGGAGCCGGCAACAAAGAGTATAATTCATTCACCAAAAGGCTATTAGACTAGAAAAGGACTCAAAAATTGAGTCCTTAACCTTTTGACATTGTGTTTTTCATAAAACGGCTGTCGGCCTTTTACAAGAGATTTTAAAAACGGAGTGAGTTCCGCGGAAAACAGCAAAACCAGTGCCATCATCGGTGGTTTAACTTGATCTAAGTTAAGTAATTTTCAACTCTGAGCAGAATTTGTCATACTGACTATACCAAAAAGAAGAAGCCGCCTTTTCAGGCGGCTTCTTCTTTTATGTTTGGATAACCTTATCAGGCCATCATCTGTGATCAGGCGTTAACTTTTCCCTTCACCTTTGCAATCACCTCTTCAGCGATATTGTTAGGTGCAGGAGAATAGTGTGAGAACTCCATGGTAGAAGACGCACGGCCAGAAGACAGTGAACGCAGTTGGGTCACATAACCGAACATTTCGCTCAGCGGAACCTTTGCCTTGATCACTTCAGCACCAGCGCGGCTGTCCATACCTTCCATCATACCACGGCGGCGGTTAAGGTCACCTGTTACATCACCCATGTACTGGGCAGGTGTGATCACTTCCACTTTCATGATAGGCTCCAGCAATACGGGTTTTGCTTTTCTTGCAGCCTCACGGAAACCTTGTTTGGCACAAAGCTCGAACGACATAGAGTCGGAGTCAACTGCGTGGAAGCTTCCGTCAAATACGCGGATCTTCATGTTGTCGACAGGATAGTTAGCCAACACACCTGTGGTCATTGACATTTCAAAACCTTTCTGGATAGCAGGAACAAACTCGCGGGGGATAGATCCACCGAACAGGTCGTTTACAAACTGATAGTTCTTATCAGGGTTTTCTGCTCTCCATTCTGCATCCACAGGGCCGAGTTCAAACTGGATGTCGGCGAATTTACCACGACCACCGGTTTGTTTTTTCAGCGTCTCACGGTGAGAAACAGTTATGTTGAACGCTTCTTTATAAGCAACCTGGGGAGCACCCTGGTTTACTTCTACTTTGAACTCGCGTCTCATACGGTCGATGATGATCTCCAGGTGCAGCTCACCCATGCCACGAAGGATGGTCTGGCCGGTATCTTCATCTGTGTTTACACGCAGGGTAGGATCTTCTTCCACCAGTTTCGAGATGGCCATACCCATTTTATCTACGTCAGCCTGAGTTTTCGGTTCAACCGCGATAGCGATAACCGGCTCAGGAATGAACATATTTTCCAAAGTGATCGGGTGATTTTCATCACACAGTGTATCACCGGTTTTGATCTCTTTAAACCCTACAGCCGCACCGATATCACCAGCTTCGATGAAATCGATCGGGTTTTGCTTGTTGGCAAACATCTTCATGATCCGGCTGATACGCTCTTTCTTACCGCTTCTTACGTTCAATACATAAGAACCAGCATCGAGGTGACCGGAATAACAGCGGAAGAATGCAAGGCGACCTACGAAAGGATCGGTCATGATCTTAAAGGCCAGTGCAGAGAAAGGAGCTTTAGGATCGGCTTTGCGCACTTCTTCTTCGCCGGTATCAGGGTTGGTACCTTTGGTATCAGGAATATCCACCGGTGAAGGCAGGTAACGGCAAACAGCATCCAGTGCAGTTTGTACACCTTTATTTTTGAAAGAAGAACCGCACATCATCGGAACGATGCTCAGGTCAACTGTTGCCTTACGGATCGCTTCATGAATCTCATCTTCAGAGATCGAATTAGGATCTTCGAAGAACTTCTCCATCAGTTTGTCATCGTATTCAGCTACTGCTTCAACGAGGTTTGCTCTCCATTCTTCAGCTTCATCTTTCATATCAGCAGGAATTTCGATCTCATCGAAAGTCATTCCTTCTGTTTCATTATGCCAGATGATACCTTTCATCTTGATCAGGTCAACCACGCCTTTGAAATTATCTTCAGCGCCGATAGGAAGCTGCAGGGGAACTGCTTTAGAGCCCAGCATTTCTTTAACCTGTTTAACCACGTTGAGGAAGTCGGCACCTGAACGGTCCATTTTATTTACGAAGCCGATACGGGGAACACCGTAACGGTTAGCCTGGCGCCATACAGTTTCAGATTGAGGCTCTACGCCATCAACTGCTGAGAACAGGGCGATCAGACCGTCCAGTACACGCATAGAACGCTCCACTTCCACAGTGAAGTCCACGTGACCCGGAGTATCAATAATGTTGAAAGAATATTTCTTTGTGTCAGCAGTGGGTTTACCCAGTACGGTAGGGAAATTCCACTGGCAGCTTACAGCTGCAGAAGTAATGGTAATACCTCTTTCTTTTTCCTGCTCCATCCAGTCGGTAGTAGCAGCACCATCATGCACTTCACCAATACGGTGGATCATTCCGGTGTAGCGCAGGATACGCTCTGTTGTAGTGGTTTTACCTGCGTCAATATGCGCGGCAATACCAAAGTTTCTCTGAAATTTTAAGTCGGCCATGACTATTTGATTTGAGTTTATTTTTCGGTTATTATAACTTATTTATTTGCGGGATTTACCCGGCTTTGTTCCGGAATCCATTTTGCCTGGGCTCTGTTTGCTTTCGGAAATTACCGGCTGTATATAGGTGGGAGCATCCGCTGAAGCTTCAGCAAAAGCGTAGTATGATTGCCGGTATGTAAGATTAGACTCTCATAGACTGCCACATGAAGAAAAACTGATGCTCACACTTCCCTGCCACTTTTAGTTTTTCCTTATGGCGGCGCAAAGGTAGGGAAAATTCACAAAAAAACATATCGTTCGGAGACTGATGACCATCTAAGTCCTCATAATAACCCTCCTGCTCCTAACTGATTTATTTTCAATAACTGATTTCTTGACGGGCTAGTATTACATACAATACAAAAACAGCCCGGGGAGGAATTCCCCAGGCTGTTAATCTAAAATTGCAGTAATATAATTAAGGTCTGATCCGGATGCGCACGTATTCGCCGAAGCCAATAGAGCTCATACCAGTTACGCCCTGGCCATTACCCAACCCTACGAGCGGGAATGCCTCATACTTGTTTTGCCCTACATAAATATCCGGTGCAACATCATACGTGTCGCCGGAAGCCAGTGCAGTCCCTCCGAAAAGAGTAACAAGCTGTGCAGCTGTAACACTGATAGTAGCAGGCAATGTTGCAACATCAGCCTGGAATACTTTCACGTTGCTCGCCGATCCATTTTTCCTGACAACAATATCCACTTTAGTAGGAGGAACTGCGCCGGGAAAGTACATGGAAACTTTTACAGACCCCTGGTAAGCTGCCTGGTTCGAAAGAAAGATTGTATCGGCTGTTCCATTATTTTTTACCAGATTAGTTGTAATAACCGGTACATCTTCGATGCCGACCCTCTTGGGAATTGCACCGTCGTCTTTCGAGCAGGAAGTCAACGCCGCAACACAAAAAAACAGTGTGGCGGTAATTATATTTATTTTTCCAAGTTTCATGATCTTTTTGTTTTCAAGTTAATCAATTAAGGTTGCCAGAATACTTTATAGGTTTCAGGTACTTTCTGAGGTGGTGCATTCGAGTTCAATTGAATCTCATTAAGGCTGAAAGGCAAAGACAATGGAAACTTCCTGTCATTGGTTACGGTAACAACCGGGCCATCCGGAGGTGCTACACTCGTTGTAGTTCCTATCGGAGCCGGGTCGAAACGTACAGGGTAGCCAGTTCTTCTATAGTCAGTATAGTTATCAACCGGGTTCTCGATACGATTGATCCATTTTTCAGTCATGATCAGCTCCAGCCTGTTAGCGCTACTTCCTGCATCAAACGCAGCCAGTACCCCATTTTTATATGTAGTAGTGGCAGGCAGTGTTGAAATTACAGGAACAGTTTGCGCTGCACCCGCAGAGCCGGGGTTAACAGCGGCAACAATAGCATCAACATGGCCGAAACTTGCGTCCAGTGCTTTACTGAAAGCTGCTCTTTCGTCACCAGCGATGACACCTGCATTGATCAGTTCAGCTTCGAGATACAAGCGGTCAGCATAAGTGATAAACTCGTGTGGACGGGCGCCAGTCCCGGCTCTTTGAGAACCGATAGTATTTATTGAAATCGCAGCACTGTCATTGAAACGGCCGCCAGCAGGGAAAATACCCAACAATGAATAGGTCTGGCTGTTAGAACCGTCACGGCAAGGACCAGCTGAACCAAAGATGATCGTAATAAATCCGCCATCCCGATAATCAGTACAGTTCTCAGGTACACCGTTAGATCCGCCAATCGCTGATTTCTGATTGTAGATATAATAGGGAACCCTGGGGTCAGCAAGACCTGTAAGAATGTTCGGGTTCCTTCCTTTCATAATCTCATAAAGCCATGGGCTGAACAACTGACCACCGCGCTGAGTTGCG
>DATAJQ010000188.1:0-17948 GCA_036262095.1 Chitinophagaceae bacterium
GCCTGGGAACACATGGGATAACCAACATCTGACAAGAAAGAGAACATCTATCCAAACGCACCCCTTCCCGTCCTTCCCGCCTTACCGGTAAAAAACTTACCGGTAAGGCGGGAAGGACGGGAAGGGGTCGCTTATTATAAAGCCAGTACATTAAATACAGGTTCTCACAACCTCATTATTTTTGTTACCAATAAATAGTCCAAACATTCTGCACTTCCCGGTGTTTCCTCCAAAAAACGGTAGTCCGTTATGTGGAAAAAATCATGTAACCATTGTGATTAAATTTACATGAACAGCACCGGAAAGATTTAGAATAGTAATATTTTTGCGGTTCAAACAGTAGCTTCCATGTTTAGTGAATTGTCCACCCTCCAACCAACCAAAAGGTTTTCCAACAGGGTTGAGAACTATGTAAGGTACAGGCCTTCTTATCCATCAGAGATCGTTCCTTTTCTTGAGTCGAAACTGGGTTTGCAGAAGCAGCATCGCATCGTGGATGTAGGCTCAGGCACTGGCTTATTTGCGGAGATCCTGTTGAAACAGGGGTACAATGTGATCGGTATTGAGCCGAATGAAGAAATGCGTGCAGCCGGTGAAAGAAGACTGGCGCATTATATCGGTTTTACCAGTCGCCGTCATCGCGCAGAGCAAACAGGGCTTCGCCATGAAAGCGTTGACCTGATCACTGTAGCACAGGCATTCCACTGGATGGACAGGGAAAGAACGAAAGTTGAGTTTGAACGTATCCTGAAACCTGGTGGCCATATTGTGCTGGCATGGAATCTCCGTTTAAAGAACACGCCTTTTCTTGAAGAATATAATAAGCTGAAAGATGAATATGCACTGGAACCACAAATTCTTAATAAAACCAGTGAGCCGGAGATACAGGCTTTCTTTTCACCTGCACAGATGAATGTGGATCAATTCCCGAATGTACAGATGCTCGATTTTGATTCGCTGAAAGGGCAATTACTGTCTTCGTCCTATATTCCTCTTCCCGGTCATGAGTCATACGATTCGATGATCTCAAAGCTGATCCAGTTGTTTGTAGCATACAATGAGAACGGTTTTGTGAAAATGGAATATGAGACCAAACTGTACTGGATCTAAATCGACGGAGCAGTTGCATTCTTTTTAACAATAGCCAGCGATTCATAATCTTTGAGCATTACTGTCTGCGATTCTGCAGGACTTAACAAAAACCAGTTTTTAAGAATACTGGTATACAAAGAGCGGAAATCGTGTTGCATCGCTATATTGTCTTTCACATTTGCAACATCCGGAATTTCAGGATTGTTGCCCAGGATTCCCGGCATCACTTCATTTCCAAAAAGAAATACAGGAGCAGCAGCTCCATGGTCTGTGCCTCCGCTTGCATTTGATTTAATGCGGCGTCCAAATTCTGAGAACGTCATTCCCAATACCTTGTTGCCGGCCCCCAGTTCATTGATATCAGTCATAAATATGCTGATGGCTTCTGATAACCGTTCAAGCAGCCGTGCATGAATACCGGTAGTGGTATCTGCAGCATCTGTCTGCCTTGCATGTGTATCAAAGCCTCCCATGTTCACCATATATACTTTTGTTTTCAGGCCACCCGCAATCAGTCTTGCAACGATCTTTAATTGATCTGCCAACGGGTTTTTTCCTTGCGCAGGATAAAGTGAGGATTGTTTGGTGACCTTTTGCGCAGCTTTTTTTATAACGGTGGAATATTTATCCGTTATCATAGACATCTGCCGGATATAAGCGAGTTGATCACCTGCGCGGCTGGAAGCAGAAGTGAAAGTCAGGTTATCATTCAATAAAGCGTAAAAATTGGATGGATTGGTGATAGCCATGCCCATGGTTGTGGCAGATCCCTGTAAGGCAGGTGATACGATACCGCCAACCTGTATAGCCAATGGATCTGTCATATTGCTATTGGGATATTCTGCCGGAAAGCCGGGATACTCCTGTTCCAGGTAACGACCCGCCCATCCTGTTTCCAATATTTTATCAGAATCCGACCCGCTGAGCCAGATATCGGTTGCGCGGAAATGGGAGAAGTTAGGGTTGGGGTAGCTTACCGCTTGCACAATGGTTATCTTCCCATTGTTGAATAATTGTTGAATGTGCGGCATGGCAGGGTTAAGCCCGGTTTTATCAAAACCCTCAAGCCTTAATATCTTATCCTGCGGGATGGCAATATTTGTTCTTGCTGCATGGTAAGCATCATAGAGATCAATAGGTATCACGGTGTTCAACCCATCATTTCCTCCGTTCAATTGCACCAGCACCAATACCCGGTCAGTATTATTAGCTCCGCTGATTGCTTCCAGCCAGGGTGATCGGGCCCAGGCCTGCAGGGAGAAACCGTCCAGGAAAGCAGGCAGTGCAACAGCGGGTAATGTTTGTCTTAAAAAATCTCTTCTTTTCATCCCTTTCGATTTTTTGAATGAACAATTGCCTAACACAGTTGGTATTCGGGGCGGTTCATCAGGTATTTGTAAAGGGTTTTTAGTTTTTTTATCACCTGGTCGGCATTTTTCTTATCGCCGGGGTTTTTCAGATAAGTGTTCCAGCTATCGGTCCAGTAGTGATCGGACTGCATGCCTGTAAGGCCTGATAAAAGGATGCTGCTTTTGATAAAAGCTTTATCCGCTGCAGCCACATCCATATTGTAGAGGCGGTTGATGGCATCGTCAATCAGTTTATCAGGATTGCCGGGTTCGGAAAATTGCTGGGTAAATGCCACTGCATCGATCTGCACTTTGTTTTCACCTTTTGTAAAACCATTATTGACCATGCGGTCGGTAAACTGGTTGCGGCGGGGTAATGTATCTGAACTTATCCAGAGTTTATCGTATTGCGGCTCCTGGTAATAAGCCTGCCATCCTGCTACATTTGGAGGATCCCCGATATTCTGTTGCATGGCAGCAGCCTGGTTTCTAAATTGTTCCCAAAGGGCATACTGTTCAATGAAATCACCAGCATCAGGAAAATGCAATCCGTATTCCCTGCAAAGCCCGACCGTAAAGTCAACAGGGCTCTTGATCATTGCCCCAAAATTGGCAGTATCAAAAAAATGTTTGCTGCTGAATAAAGCTGCGAGCACAGGCCTGATCTCATAATCTTTTTTACGGAATAGTGCAGCAAGCGGTTCTATCACATTTTTTTCAGTGGTAATATCAATTGTATGATAAATAAAGAAGCGGTACAGCTTACGGCAGATGAACCTGGATACTTCCTGCTGGGCAAACAACATGGCCAGCAACTCATCTGTTTCTTCAGCGCCCGCATCTCCTTTTTTGCCTTTGATCACTGTATTGTTATAAAATGCAGAGAATTGTTTATCACCATCATCATGCCTTCCTGCATCAAATACAGAAGAGAATGTTTTATTGTCAATCTTATAACCGGTGAGCACTCTTGCTGCCGCTTTTACATCATTTTCTGTATAATGCGACCCAGGCCCTTTTCCTATGGTAAACAGTTCCTGCAATTCCCTGCCATAGTTTTCGTCAGGTGCTTTTTTGGTATTAACATAACCATTCAGGTACTTCAGCATGGCAGGATCAACTGTTATTTCTTTCACCAGTGTTTTAAAATTCCCCAACGCATTGCGGCGCAACACTTCATTATGCTGATACAGGTTACGTGCATTGTCTACACTGGTCGATTCCGTTGCAAAATGATTATGCCAGAACAATACCATCTTTTCGCGGAGTGTCCTGTCCTGGTTGATCATTAAGCCATACCACCAGCTTTTGAAAGAACTTCTCCTGCGGCCATTATTTCTGCCATTATAAGTGGTAGCATTGACCCATGTCTGGCCTGCCGGCACATCTTCGTCAAAAAAATAATTCGGCTCTGCTTTTTTTGAATCGGGATCATTATAATTATTAACCGGGGGGAGCGGAGCAGCTTCTTCTTTGTAAACCAGTTCCTCTATGATGCTCTTTAACTTTTTTGAATGGAAATATTGAATATCTGCAGCACTGGCTCCAAACATGCTCCTTTTCAGCAAGTGAACCAATTGAGGAGAAGCCAATTTGCCTTTCACTGGATCTATGCCGGAAGAAATACCTTCCAACCCGGGATTATAATTCCAATTAATGTTATTCTCCTTTCGGAAGGAGCCAAGAAAGGATTTCCTATCCATGGCAAATAAGTTAAGTGGTAGCAACAGAAAAAAGGGTGCCACTTTCTGCTGCCCGGTTAAAGTACGGAAAATCTGCTGTTAAGCAGGTGTTAATGCTAGTCGGTAGTCTTAAGTCGGATCTCTTTTATTGTATAATCATTTCAATATTGAAATGATTATACAAATTTTTAGTGACCGCAGACTTCCAACTCAGGGCCGCCCCCGCGATGGCCTGACAATCATCCGCAATGTCTGGTCCTTTGTAAAATAAGCTCCTGTCCAATTATACAGTGTTCTTATTTTGTTGCGGTAATTGATCAGTGATATAAGGTGGATGAACAGCCACATCAGCCAGGCAATAAATCCTTTGAAATGCAATTTGGGTTTGGGAATATCTGCTACAGCTTTATTCCAGCCGATAATGGCCATGGTGCCTTTATCGCGGTAGGCGAATGGTTTTAATGCCTGGCCTTTGGCCATGGCGCTGAAATTCTTTGCAAGCTGCTTCCCTTGTTGTATTGCCACTTGCGCTACCTGGGGATGGCCGTTGGGAAAGTTCTGATCTGTTATTTGAAGACAGGCGTCGCCGATGGCATAAACATTGGAGAATCCTGTTACTTTATTGGTTTCATCTACGATCAGTCTTTTGCCGCGGCCATACGCTTCTGCAGGTATGCCTTCGAATACAGAGCCTGTAATACCGGCAGCCCAAACCACTGTTTTGGTTTCAATGGCATCTCCATTGGCAAATGTAACCACATCATCCTGGTAGTCCTTTACCTGGTGGTTGAGTTTTACTTCAACACCCATTTTGGTCAGTGCGTTCAACGTATCGATCTGTGATTTCTCGCTCATTGGCGCCAGCAGCTTGCCGCCGCCATCAACCAGGTAAATATGCGATTCATAGCCTTTGCCGCTAAGCTCGGGATAGTCTTTCGGCATCACGTTTTTCTTCATTTCTGCAAGCACACCTGAAACTTCAACGCCTGTAGGGCCACCACCTGCAATAACAATGGTGAGTAGTTTTTTTCTTTCGTTTTCATCAGTAGTGCGGGTAGCCTGTTCTATGCGTTGCAAAAAATAGTTGCGGAGTTCCAATGCATCATTCACTGTTTTCATGGGCAATGCATTTTTCTTCACGTTTTCCATACCGAAGAAATTGGTTTCGGCTCCTACGGCAAAAACCAGGTGATCATAACTGAGTTCGCCGGTGGAAAGCACTATTTTATTTTCCGCAGCAATCAAGCGTTGGAATTCACCCATTCTGAACTGGATATTTTTCTTTCCGCGCAGGAATCTTCTGAAAGGATAGCAGATGCTGGAGGTTTCCAGATAGCTTGTAGCTACCTGGTATAGGAGAGGGGGAAAGAAATTGTAATTATTCCGGTCTACAAGAGTAATGGTAAAATCCTTATTGTTGGCAAGGCTCTTTGCCAGGTTAATGCCGGCAAAGCCGCCGCCGATAATGACGATGTGCTGCATAGTAGTGTGTTTTGTGGCCGGCAGAGCGCAGACCATCTGCAAAATTAGGATATAGATGACAGATGGCGGTTGCTAATAATCGTTGGTCGATGGCCGAATATAGTCACTTCCCGTTGTTGAAAGGAGTTGCTTCTCTGGCTTGCATGTTAACGGCCATCGGCCATTCGAACATCGGCCAACGATTAGTCCCAATCTGTATCAGGGAGCTATCATCGTCTTTGCCTGCGAGGTCTGTGCGCTGAAATAGCCCAGGGCACCTCCTTTCATGTTGCTTACAGGATTGGAAGGAGTAGCCTGGCTTTCACCGGTAGCACTTCTGTACAGGCTATACCAGTATTTGTATACATTGGCGTCTGTGCAGAACATCTCAATGCGCACCTGGTCACCACTTTTGATCTTACGATAGTCCTCATCGTCGTCCGGAAAGTAAAAGAGTTTGTTGGTGACATTCCTTCCATCAGTATATTCATCATTCTGGACGAATATTTCTGTTTCCTTCCTTCCATTCAGGTATTGTACAAAACGGTAGTATTGTCCGCGGCCGGGAGGGTCCTTGTATTCGAGGTTCACGATCTTGCGGGTATCGCCAAACAGAAATTCATCTGTTATATAAATTGTGTCCAGGTTCACCTTTTGCGGCATAGTAGAAACTGCTGTGAAAGATTGTCCATTCACTTTTACCGATAAGGAATAGGTTTTACCAACCGAACCGATCAATGCGGGAGCTTCATACATGCCGGCGGTCGTTTCTGACAGGGTTGTGGCAGCTCCGCCATTTTCTGTTATTTCAACAACAGCACCGCTGACGCCGGCAAAACTATTGTCATCTTCAAAATCTTTTGTCTGGCTTAGCAGTACGCGGGCGCCAGACTGGTCATTAACGATCGCTTCCACCACATATCTTTTCTCTGCTTTGTTAAGGTTAATATCGATCACTTTTTCACAGGAGCTAAGGCCGATCAATGCCAGCAGGGCGAATAAGCCTGTTAAACGGAATGAACGGGATAATTTTTTATCTGTCATAAATCAGAATTTGAAGTTGTAGGAAACAGAAGGAATGTATTTGAACAGGGCAACGCGCACGGCTTCAGTTTTGCTGGGATCATCGGCATTATCCCTGAAATTGATGGTGTATGCATTTTCACGGCCATAGGCATTGTAGAGGCTGAACGTGAGTTCAGACGACCAGCGCTTTTTTTGTTTCAGTATGCAGGTAGCACCCAGGTCGAGCCGGTGATAATCGGGCATGCGATAACCATTTCTTTTGGTATAATAATAAACTGTCTGCCCGTCTATACTGTATTTCCCGGCAGGGAGAGTAACAGCGTCGCCGGTATAGAAAACCCAGTTGGCAGACAAGGTCCATTTGCGGTTGAGCTGGTAAGAACCTACCAGGGCCACATCATGCGTACGGTCCTGCCGGGCATTGTACCACTCATTATCATTGATGCCGTCTATTTTTCTCTCTGTTTTGGATAAAGTGTAACTCAGCCAGCCGGTGAATTTGCCTGCTTTCTTTTTCAGCAGGAACTCGATGCCATAAGCCCGGCCTTTGCCAAACAACAGTTCGGATTCAATAGCATCGCTATTGGCAAAAACATCTGCTCCATCGCGGTAATCGATCTGGTTTTGCATCCATTTGTAATAGGTTTCCACGCTCAGCTCAAACCGGTTGTTGAAAAGATTACGGTAATAGCCAAGGGATACCTGGTCAGCGATCTCGGGTTTGATGATATTGGTATTCGCAATCCATTTATCGGTGGGATTGGAAGAAGTGGAATTGGATACCAGGTGCATGTTCTGCACATTTCGCACATAAGATGCTTTGAGAGAACTGCGGGGATTGAAAATATAACTGGCAGCCACCCTTGGTTCCAGATTGAAATAAGTTTTTACAAAATCGCCATTATTATAGCTCAGCGTATCTGTTACCTTTCCGTCATTGTCTATTTGATAGAAATCGCCTTTTCCTAATATGCTGAACGCTGATGCACGCAATCCATAGGTAAGGTTCACTTTGTCTGAAGCCTTCCAGGTATCGCTCAGGAAAACGGCGTTTTCCCAGGAATATCTCTTTTGCAGGGCTGTTGAATTCAGGCTTACCGATTGATAAGCCTTTATTTCTCCCGGTGTGATGGTATGATAGATCGTGTTGAACCCAAACCGGAGGTTATGATTGGAGTTGGCATACCATTGATACTCTTGCTTCAGGTTCCAGTCCTGTATTTTTGAAAGGATATCAAAATTGTCACCACCGCTACGGATAGAGATCTTGTAATTGTAATTACTGAAGATAATAGAGGTATTCGCAAAAAGCTGGCTGTTGAAAATATGGTTCCAGCGCAATGTACCGGTGCTGTTGCCCCAGTCGATCCCAAAGGTTTCGCCTACGCCCAGCACGTCTTTACCAAAATAACCGGAAAGGTAAAGGCGGTCTTTATCGCCTAACTGGTAATTCAGTTTTGCATTCAGATCGTAAAAATAAAGCCGGTTGCTGTTGATGGCAGAATCGCTTGATAATTTCAGGAATGCGTCCACATAGGTGCGGCGGCCTGTTACCAGGAAAGAGGATTTATCTTTCTGTATAGGCCCTTCTACATTCAGTTTGGCAGAGATCAGGCCGATGCCGCCGCTGACATTATAGTCCTGGTTATTGCCGTCATTCATTTTTATGTCCAGCACTGAAGAAAGCCGGCCTCCATACTGTGCAGGCATGCCTCCTTTATACACGGTGATGTCTTTGATGGCATCTGAGTTGAACGTGGAAAAGAACCCGAGCAAATGCGAAGCGTTGTATACAGGCGCTTCATCCAGCAAAATGAGGTTCTGATCACCAGCGCCACCGCGTACAAAAAAGCCGCTGTTGCCATCGCCGGCTGATTTGATACCGGGTAAAAGCTGGATGGTTTTCAAAATATCCCTTTCTCCGAGAAGAACGGGAATATTCTTGATCTCCTTGGTGGATACTCTTTCAATGCCCATTTGCGGACTGCTGATGCTTCGGCCGCGCGATTGTGCGCTTACAACAACTCCTTCCAGGCTCTTTACTTCGTCTTCAAGCTGTAAGTTGATCGTGATGTCTTTGTTAAGTACAATTTCCTGTTGTTGGGTTTGCAGGCCAACGGCACTTATTTCGACAGTATAAGTCCCTTTTTCAAGAGTGAGGGAATAGAAACCGTATTCGTTGCTGACCGTGCCATTAGTGCCAGTTTTATCAGCCGGGCTTGTAGGGATGGCACGGATGCTTGCACCGATCAGGGTTTCGCCTTTTGCTTTGGATTTAATGATGCCGCTGATCGTGTACTTCTGGCCATGACATATTATGGCAGATAAGAAGAACAGTGCAGCTAATGTGATCTTTTGCATAGTAGGGTTATGGTTATGTAAGTGATAGCGGCGCAAAGATATTTGCACCTTCTCAGGCATTGCCTGTTGATATGTTAAATTACATGTCCGGTAAATCGTTCAATCGTGGTAACGCCTGTTCGTTGATTGTATTGATAGATGGACAAACAATCAACAACATGTACCGGACACACCCCTATGGCAAGTGCAGAAATTTTTCAGGGCTGGAAGCTGTAAGCATATTCGATACGCCCTGTCAGTTCTTTTTGTTTATTAAACAGGGCTTCTTTTGTTTTCAGCCCTTTATCGTTAAACAGGTAGCGCCAGGTAAGATAATCCGGTGTGGTAGTGGAAAGCGTCGTTATTTTCTGGATCACCCGGCCCTGCTCATCATATTCAAACATAAAATCAGGTAACAGTTTTTTGGCGCGTTTGTTATAACGGACAATATCCGTGAGCCTGTGCTGATCGTCGTAATAAAAATAGAAAGGGTCAATGCCAACTCCTCTTCTGAATAACTGTTCATCGGCTACATTTCCCTTTTCATCAATGGTAAAGCGGTATTCCATGCTGTCTTTACTGTTAACGATTTTCCACATTTTTTCAGGCTTGCCGGCATTGTTATAGATCCACTGGTGTTCTTCGGTTTCGCTGAAATCGTTCAGGGAGTCTTTCACCTCTGTTTTCACCGAAGCAAGATTATTACCTGCATACTGGTAGCTGGTGCGGCTTTTGATGCCATTGGTGGAGTCGGAAATGGATATAAGCCGGCCCTGCACATCGAAGCGGTAATAGGTCCTTACAACCGATAACCCGGAGCGGGTAGAGACCTTGAGCATGTTTTGAGCCGGAAAAACTTCCTGCACTTCATAAAAATCTGTTGCTTTTACCCCGCGGGAATCGTAGCCGGTGGCTGTTACCGAAGCCACTTTATTTGCCAGGTAGACCTTCATTTTATCGTCGTTGGCTTTTGCATCCACAAGGTCTTTATAATAAAACTGGCCGAAACCGGTCAGGGAAACCAGGAGGGCAAGAAGAGCAAGGCTTTGTTTCATTAGCTTTTATCTTGATCAGGGGCAAAAATACTTGAATTGTACAGTAACGAAAGGAGCGGTAAAAAATTTCATGCCATGCCGGAAAACGAGCTTTTACTTGGGTGTTTGTACTTATTTTTAGCAAAAAAATACATGTCGCACGGCCGTGAACGGAAAGAAAAAGATTGCCTTAATTGCGGGACCATCGTACAGGGACGTTTTTGCCAGGCCTGTGGCCAGGAAAATGTTGAACCGAAGGAAACGTTCTGGGCAATGTTCTCCCATTTTTTTAATGATATTACGCATTTCGACGGCAAGTTCTTTACAACCCTTAAAGATCTTCTTTTCAAGCCCGGCTTTCTTTCTGCTGAATACATGAAAGGCAAACGGATGAGCTACCTGAACCCGATCAGGATGTATGTGTTCACTTCAGCGATCTTCTTCCTGATATTTTTCAGCCTCAGGAAACCATCCGATATAGTAAATATCAATGCAAAGAGTGAGCCGATGACGGCGGCAGAAAGACAAAAAAGGCTGAAAAGGCTTGAACAGCTTATAGCGGGTGACTCCACCTACAAATCTTATTTCCTGGAGAAGGCTCTGCTTCTGGATACCACTAAAGCTGTAAGCAAGGGTGATATTGACAAAGTGTATGATGACGATCTCAATATTATCTCGGTAGGCACCCATTACCAATCACTGGCAGAATATGATTCTGTTCAGGCAGCCTTGCCCGAAAAAAAACGTGATGGCTGGCTTACCCGCCTTTATAACCATAAGGTGTATAAGATGAACGATAAGTTCAAAAATGACAGGCGGGCAGCAGTTGAAAAAGTGGTTGAAGTGTTCCTGCACAATCTGCCTTATTTGCTCTTTGCTTCCCTGCCTTTTTTTGCATTGATCCTTAAATTACTCTATGTCCGCAGCAGAAAAGTGTATTACTATGCTGATCATGGCATATTTACCATTCACCATTATATTTTCAGCTTTATATTACTGCTGTTTGCTGTTTTAATGGCGAAATTGAATGATGTTACAGGATGGCAGTTCTGGAACATTCTTGTTTTTATAGCTGTTATAGCCTGGCCGCTGCATCTGTACAAGGCCATGCGCCGCTTTTACGGACAGGGCAGGGGCAAGACATTAACTAAGTTTATCTTATTAAACTTACTAGGATTCATTTCGCTTGTATTCCTCTTCGTATTATTTGCCCTTTTATCCGCTTTTCAACTTTAACCTGCACCTGTTATGAGCACAAATCAAACTGATCTGACAAAATCTTTTCAACGGCTGGTGACAATCATGGACGAGCTCAGGGAAAAATGCCCGTGGGACAGGAAGCAGACCATACAGACCCTGCGGCAAATGACCATTGAAGAGACCTTTGAGCTGGCTGATGCCATTACAGACGGCGATTGGAAAGGTATCCGCGAGGAACTGGGCGATCTCCTGCTTCATATTGTGTTTTATGCCAAAATCGGAACTGAGCAGAACCAGTTCAGCCTGCAGGAAGTAATTGACGGGATCAGCGATAAACTGGTGGCCCGCCATCCGCATATTTATGGCGATGTGAAGGTGAACAATGAAGACGATGTTAAAAGGAACTGGGAAAAACTGAAACTGAAAGAAGGAAAAAGCTCCGTATTAAGCGGAGTGCCTCGCTCATTGCCGGCAACTGTAAAAGCCATGCGGTTGCAGGAAAAAGCAAAGCAGGTAGGTTTTGAATGGGACAATAAAGAACAGGTCTGGGATAAGGTGGAGGAAGAAATGCAGGAATTGAAAGATGCGATTGAAGACGGGGGACAGGAGAAAGTGGAAGAAGAATTCGGTGATCTTGTGTTTTCGCTGGTCAATTATGCACGGTTTTTGCAGGTGGATGCTGAAAATGCCCTCGAACGGACCAATAAAAAATTCATCCACCGCTTTACACAGATGGAACAACAGGTGATTAAACAAGGAAAGGACCTGGCTAAAATGAGCCTGGAAGAGATGGATGCCATCTGGAACAGCATTAAACAGCAACGGCATCAGTGAAGCCATTACTATCAAATAGCCGGGTTTGGAAATTAAGCTTGCTGTTACTGGCAGTTTTGCTGTTCACGCTGTCCTTTTTTTTCAATAAACTTTATACAAACAGGTCCTCTGTTGCAGATGAAGTAAGGATCGCGGAAAAATATCTTCATGGCCAGCAAAAAGACTTCAATGAACTGCTGACCGATACATCCCTGCTTGGAAGATTGTCTGAAAACGCTGAATCGCTGAAAGACCTGGAAAAAACGACTTCCAAAAAGTATGGGGTCTTCGTGTATAAGCTCACGGAAGATGGCATGCTTTCCATGCGTTTCTGGAGCAACCAGATGATACTGCCTCCCCCTGTTACCTACCACCAGGAAGAAATGGAAGAGTTGATGAAGCTTTCCAATGGCTATTACCTGGTAATGAAAAGGCTTATCAGGCTTAATTCCGGTACTGTGATTGTTTATGGCATGATCCCTTTCCGTTCAGCTTACTGGCTGGAAACAGATTATCTGCCGGAACAATTTGTGTACAGCAAAACGGCTGATTACAGGGTGGTGCTGGTAGATAATGCAGTAACAGAATTTCCTGTAAAATCCGTTTCTGGCAAAACACTTTTTTATTTTGATAAAAAGACCACCGGTGTAGTTCCCTACAATAACGCTCTTACGATATTGCTCCGTTTCAGCGGCTTGTTGATGCTGCTGCTGTTTGTGCACCTGATCGCAGAATCCCTGTCGCAGAAAAGGATCTGGAAAGGAGTGTTATTCCTGGCAGTGTCCCTGCTGGCAATACGTTTACTGATCTACTGGGTGCCCTCCCTGCTCAACCTCCGTCAGTTTGAACTATTCGATCCCTCTGTTTACGGGTCTACGTTTGTGCAGCGATCGCTGGGCGACCTGCTGATGAACTCTGTGTTCTTCTGCTGGCTGGTTTTGTTTACCTGGTATAAAGTGCAGCGGCTGGAAAGTTTTATCAGCCAGTGGCCGCAGTGGACAAAACTGCTAACCGGTATCGTATCGCTTATAATGCTGATCTATTCCACTTTCATCATTTCTTCGGTGATAAGAAGCATTGTGGCCGATTCCAAAATATCATTTGATGTAACGAATTTCTGGAGCCTCGACCGCTATACGGTGGTCGGTTTTTTTGTGCTGGCAACCCTTTCGCTGTCGTATTATTATTTCACACAATTACTTTTCCGTATCATCTTCCCGTTTCTGCGCGGAGAGATATGGCTGGTATATTTTGCGATCGCGTTTTCAGGCCTGGTATATCTTACCATTAAGACCGGCGATCCTGCCGTATTGTTTTATATCCCTGTACTGTGCTGGCTGCTGGTGTATACATGGCTGGTAAACAGGGAAGGAGTTATCCTGACCCGTATACGGATCAATATTGCCGGTATACTTTTCTGGATATTCGTTTTTTCCGTTTCCATTTCGGCCATCATGCTGGTGGAGAACAGGAAAGCGGAATGGGGTAAAAGAAAGTTCTATGCGGAAAAACTGGCTACGCAAACAGATGAATCGAGCGAACGGCTGATGAGTATTGCGCTGAATTACCTGGACAATGATTTCCTGCAAAATAACTTCTACCGGTTTACCGACAGCAGCACGAATGCCACACTGCGGGACAGCATCAATTCGGGCCTGTACCGGACTTATGCCGACCAGTTTGAAACAACCTTCTATGCGTATGATTCATCCGGTAAATCCCTGTTCAATCCCGACGCCACACGCTTTGAAGCGCTGAAGACGATCGTGCTGCAGCAATCGCACCCCACTTCAACACCGGGCGTTTATTATTACGAAACTGCTTTCGATAAGTTCACTTTCATTACGGAGAAGGATATTATGGACAGCAGCGGGCGGAGCCTGGGCTATTTCTTCATTATCTCCAATCCTAAAAAATACAGCAGTGATGCATTGCTGGCAGAATTGTTCAAGCAATACAAAAAGAACGATCCGGAGAATTCACCTATCTATTCCTATGCCGTGTACAACCAGCGAAAGCTGACCCGGCTTTCCAATAAATATCCTTTTGCTACCAAACTGGATGATGCAGAACTGAACAGCCTTGCCGGTGAAGTGACCAGGAAAGTAAGTGGTGATTATGATGAGCTATGGTATAAAGCGGGTAACCAGAAGGTGGTTGTAATAGCCCGCAAGCTTGACACACTGATAGAAACCATCACCCTGTTTTCCTATATTTTCAGTTCTTTCCTCTTCCTGATATTCATCGTTCAGGTATTGTCGCTCCTGGTAAGGGCTGTATATGACCTGGAGGGTTTCCGGCGCTTTTTTCATTTCAATATCCGGAACCAGGTGCACAGCACCATCATTTTTATCAGCATCTTTTCCTTTATTATTATCGGTATTGCCACGATCAATTTTTTCAGAACGAGATATAACCGTACCAATAGCGATAAGCTGAGCCGGACCATGAAGATCATGGTGAATGAAATGGAGAAAAGGATCAGGCCGGGCAACCCCGCCTCAGATTTGATTGCTCTGAATGACTCCACTACCAGTCATACTCTTCAAAGCCTCGTGGAAGAAGTTTCTGAAATACATGGTGTGGATGTGAACGTATACAATCTTGCGGGTGATCTGCAGGTTTCATCGGAGGCCAACGTATACAACAGGGGAGTGTTGAGTACAAAAATGGAACCTGGCGCATATTACCGTTTGAGCAGGCTCAACCTGGTGGAATATGTGCAGGAGGAAAACATCGCGAACCTTTCTTATCTCAGCATTTATGCACCGGTTAGGGATGAAGACGGTAAAGCGTATGCTTATCTCGACATTCCTTATTTCACCTCACAGCCGGAGCTTGACCAGGAAATATCCAATTTCATTGTTACGGTGATCAACCTCAATGCCTTTATCCTCCTGGTGGCAGGCCTGATCGCCCTATTCATCACCAACAGGATCACGCGTTCATTCTCCATTATCAGCAACAAGATGAAGGATGTGAACCTCGGCAAAATGAATGAGGAGATCGAATGGAACCGTGATGATGAGATCGGCGACCTGGTGAAGGAATACAATAAAATGGTGGCCAAACTGGAAGAGAGTGCTGCTGCCCTTGCTAAAACCGAAAGGGAAGAAGCCTGGAGGGAAATGGCGCGCCAGGTAGCGCATGAGATCAAGAACCCGCTGACACCAATGAAGCTGAGCATCCAATACCTGCAGAAAGCGATCAATAATAACCAGCCGAATGTGAAGGAATTGTCGAGCAATGTGGCCAACACCCTGGTGGAGCAGATCGATCACCTGTCGAAGATCGCGGCCGACTTTTCGCAGTTTGCCAATATCAGCAATACGAATATTGAAGAGTTTGACCTGCATACCGTAATACGTTCGCTGCAGGAACTGTATGGATCAGATCCAAATACGGAGTTTATCTGGAACCCGGTCCATCGCCGCATTATGGTACATGCAGATAAGACGCAGATGAACCGGTTATTTACCAATCTTTTTGCCAACGCTGTGGAAGCCTGCAGTGGCGGCCGTTGCCGGATAGAAGTGAATGAACTAATGGAAGAAGATGGTATGGTCCGCGTGAGTATAAAAGACAATGGTGAAGGCATTCCGGAAGAAATGCAGTCGCGGATCTTTATTCCGAATTTCACCACCAAATCATCCGGTACAGGCCTTGGCCTTGCGATGTGTAAAGGAATTGTTGAGCAGGCAAGGGGAAGGATCTGGTTTGAAACGGAAGCAGGAAACGGAACTACCTTTCATGTGGAATTGCCGGTAGTAGGTATGTGATCATATTCCTTTTTTCTTTCTCCGGTCGCTTAAGAACTGTTCAAACTCCTTTAATCCAAAGCTGCTCAGGTTACTTTCTTTTACCAGCCCGCCTTTTTGTGCGGCCAGCACTCCGTATTTTATATCGGCAAATCCTTCGAGATGGTGGGCATCAGGATCAATGGATACCAATGCTCCTTTTTCCATGGCGTAAGGGATCCATCGCCAATCCAGGTCGAGCCGGCGGGGGTGTGCATTAATCTCGATCACTACGTTTTGCTCCACACAGGCATCGATCAGTTTTTTATGATCAATGGGATAGCCTTTGCGGCTTAAGAGAAGACGGCCGGTGGGGTGCCCCAGTATGGTAGTATAAGGGTTGTGAATAGCTTTCAGGATGCGCGTCATCGCTTTTTCCTCTGTCATCTTCAGGTTGCTGTGCACAGAAGCAATAACAAGATCGAATGAAGCCAGTACATCATTCGCATAGTCCATGCTGCCATCGTTCAATATATCACACTCGATGCTTTTAAATATCTTGAAGGGGCTGAGTTTGCGGTTCAGTTCATCGATATACAGGTGTTGCTCTTTTATCCGTTCTTCCGAAAGCCCTTTTGCATAGGCGGCGGCTTTGGAGTGGTCAGACATTACCAGGTATTCAAATCCTTTGCTGATACATTCTTTTGCCATCTCTTCGATCGTGTTGGCCCCATCGCTCCAGTTGCTGTGGTTGTGGATCACGCCTTTTACATCACCAGGCTGGATCAGGGAAGGCAAACGGCCGGCTTTTGCTTTTTCAACAATAGCGGCTGTTTCCCGGAGACAGGGCAGGATATAGGGCAAACCGGCGCGGGTAAAAATAACTTCATCACCACTACTGCCTGTACCTGCATATTCGCCAGTTCCGCGCCATTTGTATACCTCTTCAAACGCATCAATGAATTCAATGGAGCCGGAGGTCAGGAACAATTGCTCAGCCAGGTCTTTACCGCCTGTATAAAGCCGGAGCTTTAAACCATTTTTAAGTTTGTAGAGAAGGGTAGCAGAACTGTCTTCCAGCAATTCAGGCGGCTGGGCTGTTTGGAATTTGGGTTTGATATCATCTGTAGTGTCCAGCACAACATATTCCAGTTCATCAATGGTCAATTCCTGCCGGCGATAAGCGCCGGTGACCGCCACTTTATCGGCACCGAATAATTTTTTCAGGTATCCGTCTACCTGCGGAAAGATTTCTTCCAGTTGTGCATAAAGGAAGCTGCCCTGGTTTAACATATAAAATTCGATCGCTTCCTGTACGTTCTGCTGTGTTTTTTCGCCAAAGCCTTTGAAGAGGGTCAACCTGTTTTCGTTACAGGCGTACAGTAGTTCCCCCAACGATTCAATTTCCATTTCTTTCCAGATGGTATGGATCTTTTTTGGCCCGATGCCTTTTATGTTCAACATTTCTACAACGCCGGGAGGAGTATTGAGCAGGTAATCTTCCAGCAAGGCCAGCTTACCGGTATCCAGCATTTCGATCACCTTATTGCCGATGCTTTCGCCGATACCCTTCAGGCGGAACAGATCTTCTCGTGGCGTATCCTTTATCTGCACCGGTAAGTTTTCTATATGATAAGCAGCAATGGAGTAGGTCTTGGTTTTAAAAGAGTTCTCTCCATGTATATCCATCAGTTTGGAAAGAAGCGAAAAATTATCGGCAATAGCGGCGTTATCCATGAACTATGTTTGTAGTGTCAACAAAGATAATATGCGATACAACAATATTGACTCAACTGCTTACAGTAGAAAACATGCTTTTAAAGTACATCCTTCCCGTCTTCCCGCCTTACCGGTAAGTTTTTACCGGTAAGGCGGGAAGACGGGAAGGGGATCTCTTAGACAGAAATTGTCCTTCTTCCTGTATACCTAAAGAAAAAGTCCCGGCGGATGCCAGGACTTTGCTATTACTTTCAAGAAATCTAAACTTATTTCTTTTTAGCTGCTTTCTTTTTAGCTGCTTTTTTCTTGGGAGCTGCTTTTTTAGCGGCTTTTTTTGGAGCGGCTTTCTTAGCTGCTTTTTTCTTTGTTGCCATTTTTTTAGAATTTAATGTTTAGTAAAATGGGTTATCAATAGTAAAAATAATAATTATTTTATACTACCCAAATTTTTTTTCCACAAAAAATGGCAAACAACAAACTTAGGCTTCTGCTATG
>DATAJQ010000189.1:0-14901 GCA_036262095.1 Chitinophagaceae bacterium
TGGTTATTATAAGTGTTTGGGACAAACTGGTCCTCTACAGAAAAGAAGTAACCAATTCCCGTGAAAGCATTAATCGCCTTGAAAAACTGAACCATCGCCTTCGCTTTGAGGAGTTCCTTAAAGCAGACAAGGCCAAGGAAAGCAATGGAGATCCTTTCCTTGAAGAGATGGGTGAAACAGCAGCTTAACCGGCCCCCGTCCGTTAACAAGCTATCCTGTTTTGAAGAATCCAATTGTCCTTTTATGAAAAACACCAAGATCTTTGGCGTCGGACCCCTATATCCCAGCCCTTAGGTTTCAAAATCTGATCAACCTGTATGCTAGCCGGCGATTGATACCTGTACTCAGTTCATCTTCCTTCAGGATCACATGCAGAAAACTCTTTCAGCAGCTTAACCGGCGATGAAAACATAAAGCCCCTCAGAAAGCTCCCTTTCATTCCTTTTTCCTGTCCCAGCACTTTGATCTTTTGTCCCATTTCCTGCAAAAAGGAAACAGCCAGATGATTATCTGTAAGCGATTCGCTCCTTTTTCGGGCATGCTCTGCCAAACCAAGCGCTGATAAAAACCTGGACTGGCTTGTGTAACCGCAAGGTCTTAGGCCGTATTTTGCTCCCCAATGGTAAAGGGCGGAGAAATTGACCTGCGCCGTAATATCCTGCTCACCGATATGAATATAAGGGCAAGCCTGTACTTCATGATGCTTATAACAAAGCAAAGTTCCCTGGCTTCTTTTTAAAGAATACAGCTCTTCCGATAGTTCACCATAATCAACTGTCAGTATAAACCCTTTTTGAAGTATGGAGGACAAATCTTTCATCCAGTCAATTGCCTGAAGGTTTACTTCTGTACGAAACCCTTGCGGCAGTTGAATATCCAGTTCTGCAAAATATTCTTTTAGCTGAAGCGAGGCAGGTTGCAGTATTTCCCGGAATTCTTTGTCATGATCAACATACACTTCCATTAGTTCATTAGCCATAACTACCTGGTGAACGGCAAAGTTGTCAACCAACTCATTGGAAATAATACAACCATTAACGGAGCCAACATCACTCAACTGATCATACCATTTTACATTCGCCGGCACAACTTCATGTGCTTTTTCCCGGAGGCAAGGGCTTTGCTCCACGATAATGTATTCATAATTCCCCGGCAGTGAGGGTTCGTTTTCCAGGCTGCTAATGATATCATGAGAAAGCAAACCGGTGCCGGCGCCCATTTCAACAATAGTGAAATCACTGCTGCCCAGTAACTGCCACATTTCTTTCAACTGGCAGGCGATCATTTCTCCAAATAACGGCGTAACGCAGGCACTTGTATAATAATCCCCGCCTGCGCCTATCTTTTTACCCCTCTTATTATAGTAACCAAGTTCAGGATGATATAATGCAAGCTGCATGAAATCACTGAAAGGAATGGGGCCTTCTTCATGGATCTTTTGAAGGATCAGATCGGTTGCTGTCATAAGGCAGATTTTCTTGAACGATACTATTGTTATGTAAGCCAGCGATTACATAAACAAGGGTTTTGGTGTAAACCAAAACCCCCTGTAGCCTCTTTCCTGCGCCGGTATTATCCGGGTCAGGTTCCTGGGTATGATCTCAGATTTTCAATTAAGAAAAACACCCCAAGAGAACTATGCTTTATGAATTGAAAGAATGGTGCCGTAAATTGGAATTGGTTTGTGCTTCCTGGATTTCAGGAAGAATCAAATAACTATTAATGGCTAAGTTTCGCTAATGGGGATTTTTTGTATCGATATAGCTGAATTAAAAGACAATATGTAGATAAAGAGTGCCACTGAACTGTGCAAATAAATCAACGTGAACAATCCACTGAATACATTGTTGAATTAAAGTGAGTGAGTGATAAAAAGAGAAGAGCCTGGTATTTATTTCTTATTGGCGTAGATGTGATGAAAGTAGTTTTTACCCTGATGGCATTGCTGCTTGTTTCCTTCCTGGGTGCCCAACCTGACAGGGTTTATGACCGGCAGTTCAGAATATCTCTTGATGAAGATTTTATCAATATCCGTGGAAAGGGTACTGATAAAGGGTACACCGGAGGCCTTCACCTTGATTACCTGTACATACCTCAAAAGGCTGATTTCTTTCTTGAACGATGGCTGCCTAAGGCGGGAACAGAAGCTGTCAATACGTATGGAATAGGGCTCAGCCACCTTATGTTTACCCCTACAGACCTTTCCACTCCCGCTCCTTTGCCAGGCAACTATGCGTATGCCGGAGCATTGATTGGCAGGTATTCATTAAACTCTTCCAATGCTATCCGCAAATACAACCTGCAATCGCAGATCGTATTAGGCGTGATGGGGCCGATGTCTTTGGCAGAAGATATCCAGGTATTCATCCATCGCGCTATTGGCGATGAAAAGCCGATGGGCTGGGGTAATCAATTGCCCAACGACATACTGGTCAATTTTCAGATGTCGGCCGAAAAACAAATGACCAATACGGGTCGCGGCTTTGAACTTATTGGCGGAGCAACAGCTTCGGCAGGAAGTATGTACAATGGCGCTGGGCTTTATCTGCTGGCCAGGGCCGGAAAAATGAATCCCTACTTTTCAGGCGTACTATCGCAGAACGGCGTTCCCCGATCTGCCGGCAAGAAGAGAACACAATTGTATGTGCGCGTAAAACCGATGCTGCAGATCGTTGCTTATAATTCCTTACTGAGAGGCGGCCTTATACTTAATAAAAGCAGACCGGTTTCACCGGAAATACATAATATGGTCGGCTCTGTAGAATATGGATTGACCCTCGTTCATCGTAACTTCAGTATATCTTTTACTCAAACCACACTATCCCCAATTGTGGAAGGCATGGACAGCCATGAAACAGGGAACATCTCTTTATACTTCAACTGGTAGCAACAAGAAAATTAAAATAAGTATATTTAAATATCATTCACCTTATTAAACCAGTCAACATCCATGAAACTTTTTTACCTGCTTACCGGCACATGCTTCTTCATGTGTGCCTGCAACAACAGCAAAACAACTGAACAACCTGCCACTGGAGATACAATCGCCTCTGCTCAGAAACCGGCGGAAACTCCTGCCCTCCCTGCTTTGCCCGCTTCTGTTATTTATAAAAACTGGGAACCAGGCGATCCGCAAAGAATGGCAATGATAGTGGATGTATATAAAGCCTGGGATTCTGAAGACCCGGCCGATATGGCCACTTATTTTGCCGACTCAAGTGTCTACGATCTTCCGGATGGCTCCCGGCTGGTTACCACTAATCAAACTGCAGAGGCAAAGCTCCGGAAGTGGAGAAGCCTGTTCAGGGAAACATCCAATATTCCTTTCTCTATTATTTCATTGCATAATAAAGACCTCCAGGAAGACTGGGTAATCGCATGGACCTGGAATAAATGGAGGAATGCCAATGGTGTAAAGGATTCAATGTTATACTGTGATAACTGGCGATTGAAAGATAACAAGATCGTGTATCTGAACAGCCTGGAACACCGGGTATCAAAACAACTTTCAAAAACCCTGAACACAAAAATCCCTCAATAACTCCCGAAACGGACTCTGGTCAGGGCAGTTTTTATTTCCAAAAAAATCAAAAAATTAATAGTATCCACTTATTTTCCTGCAAATGTCTTAAGTTCACCGACCAAAACTAACGCTTACTTCTTTTACAATACTCCGGCAGGCGCTAACTTCCTCCTATCGATTGTCTAAAAGCAGGGCAATGGTTTTTGACAACCTTTTATCCAAGTGAACTTAGCAAGATGATATTGAAAGCCAGGTCCGGTTTTTATTTTCTGCCGGGGATGCTCTTATTATTAGTAAACGCTGTTCGGGCGCAGGAACTTCCGGCCTCCTATAATTTTGTATACAGATGCTGGAACAATCAAAGCGGGCTTCCTCAAAACACCGTGTATGATATGGCCCGGGATAGTGCCGGTTATCTCTGGGGCGCTACCGAAGAAGGTCTGTTCCGGTTTGATGGGGCGGAGTTCACGCTGGTCAATGAAAGCAATACACCCGGTCTTTATTCCAATACTTTTTATGATGTGCTTGCTTCGGGCAAAGACCTTTGGGCCTCCAGCCGGAATTCGATCCTGCGTATCCGGAACAAAGTGGAACAGATCCTGGACTTCAGGAATTACCTGAAAGGCGGATGGATCCAATCCCTGGAAAAAGATGCTGCCGGACGTTTGTGGGCAGGTACCAGTACCGGTGCATTATATTATGTGGAAAAGGATTCGATCCATGTCTGTCCTTACTGGGATATCAATGCTGCCGGTTCTATCCAAACACTCAACCATACAAAAGAGGGAATGTTCATCGGCACTGCGCGTGGATTGTTTCGTATGAATGATCCTGTAAGCAAGCCCCTGTCCATACCCCGTTTCCGGAACATCGCCATTAATTGCTTCACCCGTGGAGCAGGTGATGAGCTTTGGATAGGCACGGCTACAAAGGGATTGTTTCATATAGCTGCAGACACAGTTCAGTATACAGAAGAAAGCGGGTTAAAAGAGAATTTTATCAGCTCCGTTTATTGGGCGAAAGAAGGGCGTTTATGGTTCGGTTTCCGCAGTACAGGCTACCAGGTATTGGACAAGGGGAAATTGATCACGCCCGGCCAAAGCAAGTTTGCCTCAGATGCGGTGAGGTGCATTTTGCCGGTTGAAGAGAACCTGGTATGGATGGGTACCAATTCATCCGGGCTGGTGCAGCTGAAACCAACACTGATAGAAGGGGCGCCACCTGCTTCAGGTCTTGCCGGTAAGATCATCCTGCCCGTATACCAGCATGCTAATGAAGAAATATGGGTTGGCACGGCAGGCAAGGGGATAAGCCGCTTAAAAGATGGCAGAGCGGATACTTATACTGAAGCAAACGGTTTGTCGAACAATCTTGTGTTATCTGTGTACGGAAGAAAAGATCATATCTATATCGGTACTTCCAATGGGCTTGACCGGTTCAATCTGCTTACGCAAAAAATAGACAAACATTATACAGAGAAGGATGGCTTGCAAAGCAATGGCATTCTTTGCCTCTTTAATGATAGCAGGGATCGCCTCTGGATCACTTCCCGTATGGGTGGATTGCACAGGATGAAAGAAGACGGCATCATACAGGCTTTTCCTCTTCACAGCATGCAAATACATCCCAACCTGCTTTGTGTCTATGAAGATAAGCAGCATAATATCTGGATCGGTACCAGGGGAGCAGGTATGTTGCGCATTAATCAGCATGACCAGGTGGAGCAGTTTCATCAAAAGCAAAATTTCCCGGCTGATATCGTATACGCTTTTTTTGAAGACGGGGAAGGTGATCTTTGGATGTCGACAGAAAAAGGACTGATAGTTTATAATGACGGTAAATTCCGTGTGTTCGATAAACAAGCCGGCTTGTTCTTTAATGAAACTTACCGGATACTGGAAGATCCGCAGGGCTATGTGTGGCTGAGCGGCAACCTTGGGTTGCAACGTGTTGCTTTAAGCGAGCTGCTGGCGGTGAAACATACTGCCTCATCGAGGGTGCGGTTGGCCGTACGCCTTTTCAATACATTGGACGGCATGCCTAATTCAGAAACTAATGGAGGCTTTTTTCCCGCAGGCTGGGCCATGAAAGACGGTACTTTATGGTTCCCAACAGTACAAGGGATTGCTGTAGCAGATCATGGATTGATAGGAAAGGAATCACATAACCTGAATATCCAGGTGCAATCACTCCGGTTTGGCAATAAGGAATACCTGCCTTCAGCATCTATTGAAATGCCGCCTGGCGTTTACAATTTCGAGATTCGTTATACCAATATTGATTTTTCCAAAGCATCGGATATTCAATTCCATTACCGTTTAAAAGGATTGGATGATCAATGGACGCAGGCAGGGAATCGCCATATCGCTTATTTCTCAGAACTGGCTCCGGGCAAATACACCTTTGAGGTAAAGGCGGAACAGTATGGTTACTGGTCGCCCACGGCTGTTTTGCAGTTTAAGGTATTGCCTCATTTTTACCAGGCAACCTGGTTTAAGATAACCTGCTTGGCCCTGGGCCTTCTTGCAATTGCAATGGTGGTGCGCTATGTAAAACATTCTGCAAAACGCAAACTGACAGAGCAGCAGAATATTTTTAAAGCACAGATAACAGGGCAGGAAAAAGAACGGCAACTCATCAGTACAGAATTGCATGACAGTATTAATCAGCAATTGACCACGGCAAAGATCTATCTCGATTTTGCGAAAACCAATGCGTCCATGCAAACCGAATTGATCGCGAAAAGTGAAACGATGGTGAACACAGTGATCAATGATATCCGCAGTCTCTGCCATTCCTTAACACCGCCCAGTTTAAAAGATATCGGGTTGAAAGAAGCGCTGGAAGATATGTTGAATGCTTATTCATCAGTAGGCAAGCTTGCAACACACCTGCATTATGAATTGGGGCCTGATGAGCCGGAAGAAGATATTCAGTTCAATCTCTTCCGCATTACGCAAGAGCAAATGAACAATATAGCCAGTCACTCAGGAGCCACACAGGTATGGCTCAGTTTTGAACAGACCACTGCCGGCATTAATGTATCTATCAGTGATGACGGGCAGGGCTTTGATTTAAAACAAAAACAAAAAGGACTTGGCTTCAATAATATCAGGAACAGGCTGGATATTTACGGCGGCAAGATGGAGATAAGAACGGCACCCGGCCATGGATGTGCATTGATCTTGTTTATACCAACTGATCAGTCATGATCTTTTCGTTCCTGCTCTTCGGTTTGCTCTCTTAAAAGAGTAACACTCCTGTCTATTGCTTCAGTAAAACTATCTGTAACATTGGCTTTGCCGATAGCGAAAAGCAGGCGGGCAGATCTTAATTCCTGGGTCACCTGTTTGCTATGGACTTCCGACAGGATCAGTTTTGTTTTCCTCCGTTTACATTCTTTATACACTTCTTCCAGTGTTTTGATTCCCGTAGCATCTATAATAGGTACCTGCTTCATCCGTATCACCAATATTTTTGGGGGCTTTTCTATAAACTTCATGGCATCTTTAAACTTATAAGCTGCTCCAAAGAACAATGGACCTGTGATCTCAAACACTTCTACATCCCGCGGAATGGAATAATTTTCGACCTTCTCTTCTTTTCCGTTGCTCTCTTTATCTGGCGTGAGCATATTCACACCGCTGAACTGGATCATTTTGCGCATGAAGAGAACAGCGGCCAGCAGCATACCTATTTCAATTGCAACTGTGAGATCAATGAGCACTGTCAGAAAAAAAGTGGTGAGCAGAATGGCCATATCGTTTTTCGGTCCTCTTAATATGGAAACAAAACTTTCCCATTCACTCATGTTGTAAGCTACTACCACCAGTATGCCTGCCAGGGTTGCCATTGGTATCCATGCTGCCCATTTGCCAATGAACAGCATGATAAGCAATAATACAATCGCATGTATCATACCGGCAACAGGTGTGCGGCCGCCGTTCTTTACGTTGGTGGCTGTCCGGGCAATAGCACCGGTGGCGGGAATGCCCCCGAAGATGGAAGAGAATATATTGGCTGTTCCCTGGGCTACCAGTTCAGTATTTGACCGGTGATTGCCACCGATCATACCATCTGCCACTACTGCAGAAAGCAATGATTCAATACCTCCCAGTAAAGCAATGGTGAATGCAGGCTGCACCAGGGTTTTAATAGTGGCAAAATCAAGATGGGGAACAGCTGGTGACGGTAAAGAGGAAGGGATGCTTCCGAATTTACTGCCGATGGTTTCCACCGGAAGATGCAGCAGTTGCATAGCAGCAGTAGTGACCACGATCGCTATTAATGAACCCGGTATCTTATGTGTTATTTTCGGCCAAAGCAGGATGATGGCTACTGTGGCAACTGCGATAAGAAACGCATATATATTTATGCTCCCGAATGCCTGGAAATAACCAGCCCATTTGTCGAGGAAATCCGCCGGCACAGCTCCCATCTCCAGGCCAAAGAAATCTTTCATTTGTGAAGAAAAAATGATCAGGGCAATACCGCTGGTGAAACCGACGATCAAAGGATGCGGAATGAATTTTATGATGGCTCCCAGCCGGGCAAAGCCCATAATGATCAGCATTACACCGGCCATAAATGTGGCAATGATCAAACCATTTACTCCATGTGTTTGCACAATGCCATATACGATAACGATAAAAGCCCCTGTGGGGCCGCCGATCTGAACACGGCTGCCTCCTAATGCAGAAATAATAAAACCTGCAATAACAGCCGTGTATAATCCTTTTTCAGGAGACACACCTGAAGCGATCGCAAATGCGATGGCTAAAGGGAGGGCCACAATGCCCACGATCAGTCCGGCCATAATGTCTTTGGTGAACTGATGGCGGTCATAGCTCTTCAATGTATCCCACAGCTTTGGCCTGAATATCTCCGTTATGTTAGTTAATACCTTCACTGAAATATTATTTATACGGTCCGGTTATATTTTTATCCAGAATTTCAGCAGGTTGTCCATTTCAGCCTGCACAACATGATAGTTCGCCGGGACTTCATCTTCCAGGCTGTGGTAAGTGACAAGCCTTGTACCTGCCGGTTTTTGATCCAATTGCTTATACAGATACCGGTTGTAATAATTGTACAATTCCCCGGAATAATCAATGCTATCATCTATTTTATCTGTTCCCACCAGGTTTTCATAAAATGAATTATAGAAATAGAAATGGTCATAATCCCGGAAGTCCAACTGGGTAAAATTGCCATGAATGAAAGAGGCATTCTCCAGGCCCAGCATTGCTCTTGCAGTTTCTGCATGGTCTACCAGGCTTTTGCGTTGCTCAACGCCATAAAAGAGTGCATGGGGGTTATGATAAGCAGCCGCCAGGCAGAACTTGCCTGCTCCGCTTCCAATGTCAAGCACTCTTGCTTCTTTCTCTGCCGCTAAAAAGGCAGCAGCTTTTTGTGCAACACTTAATGGGGTCCAGTGCCTTTTGGCCAACCTTTCGATAGATGAGGGATAGAGCTGATTAAATTGCTGATCGGAAGCCAGCCATTTCCAGGCATGTGTTTTTTGTTTGATCAATGTCATAAGGTTCAAGGTGTTTTCAGTTTGCAAAATTATTTTAAAGATGCCCACCCTGCGGTAAACCTTATCAATCACAAAAGTGAGTTTTATCAGTTTTTAAAGGTTAAATTTGGTGCCAGCATGAGCATTAAAGGCCTTTTTCCAATTGATAAATGGGATTTTAAAAGCGAATCCATCCTGAGTGATCTGCCTGTAACTGATCTGGCTTTGCTTACCTCCCACAAAACTGAACATGTATATAAAAAAGGAGAGATCATTTTCAGGGAAGGTGCTTATCCGGCCGGTATTTATTATATCACAGAAGGGAAAGCAAAGAAATATAAAGTGGATAAAGATGGCCGGGAGCAGATCATTTATGTAGCCAATACCGGCGAACTGCTGGGATATCATGCTGTTCTTTCTGAAGACCATTATCCTGACTCTGCGGCAGCGCTGGAGGAAAGCAGGATCGCTTTCATTCCAAGAGAAGATTTCCTGAATACCATACAGCAATCGGCTGTGCTGAACGGCCGCCTTTTGAAAACATTGAGCCATGAGTTTGCTGTGCTGGCCAACAGCCTTAGCCTGTTTTCCCAAAAATCAGTAAGGGAAAGGCTGGCGCTTCAATTAATCGTGCTTCGCGAAAAATACAAAGACAACTTTCAACCAGGCATGCCGGTAGAGATCAATATGAGCCGTCCTGACCTGGCTAATCTCGTAGGTACGGCGAGAGAAAATGTGGTAAGGCTGCTAACAGAATTTAAGGAGGAAGGGATCCTGGAAACGAAAGGGCGGAAGATCATTGTATATGAAGTAAAGAAATTGATAGAGATAGCAAATTATTAAACCAATCCCTGTTTCGCTGTCATGGCTTTTTATGATTTACCCAAGCAAGAACGGGCTGAAGTGGTTGCGAATATCTATAATGGTATTCTTCACGAACTCAAAAAGCCACCGTTAAAAAAAACGATTACGTTCTTCGGGGATGAAGATACTTATATAAGAAAATCAGCCTACCTGTCTGTAGGAAGGATCTATAATGGGAATGAGGCTATTCGCGGCAGGATCATTAAAATGCTGAACAGCCTTCTTGAGAACGGGGATTTTAAAATAAGACAAACTGCCATCAATGCCGCAGGAGAGATCGGTAAAATTGATTTCCCTGTAGTTCAGCACATTTTTGATAAAGGATTATTTGATCAGCATCACTCTCCACGCAATGCGGTGATCGGTTCAATTAAGAAAATGGGAGAAATAAATCCCAGGCCTGTCTTGAAATGGGCTGCCCAATACCTTCAGCATAAGGAAACGGAGATCCGCAGGGAAATATGTCATGGCATTGAATTGCGGGGCCGCAAATATCCTCAGGATATTCTACCAATGCTCAAAATGCTCGAGCATGATAAAAAAGCAAGGGTCAGGAACACATTAGTGCATGTGCTTGGCCAGATCGCTTACAAGAAAGGCTGCCTGGAAACAGTTGTTCAGGATCTGAAAACATGGGAGAATAAGGAGCTTGTTGCCGATGCTTTGGAGGAGATCATTGATGTTCATCACCGGTATAGGGATTTTTCATATTATACGCAGGAGCAGGCCTGCCTTTACATCGCATCGCAGAAGATTACATAAGTTCCGGTAGTCCCCCCAGGAACAAATATCGAATCTCTTGATCTCAAATGGTTACAGAAAAAATTTAGACGATTTTAGGTACTTGTTAAAGACCAGGCAACGATGCTACCAGTATGTGACCAAAACGTTTTCGCAAAACATAAGCCACATTATTTTGTCAAAAGAAAACGGGAAGTGCAGTATTGCCGGCAACAAGCTTATCATTACACCAACAACTGGCGTTACCCAAAGCTGGACAAAAAAAGGAAGCATTTCGCAGGCATAAAAGAAACAAACCTTGTGCTGCAAAACGATAAGGAAACATTCCGTGACGGCAGGCACAGCACCAATACGCTATTCCAAAATGCCTGGTACTATAAACCAATATCTGCCACTAATCCTAAAATTGAATTGCCATAAGAACCTTGTTGATGGAGGTGCAGTTCCGTTTCAATAAAAGACGATAGTGATAAAAAAAGCCTCGCTGAAAAGCGAGGCTTCCTGTAGCCCGTACGGGATTCGAACCCGTATCACCACCGTGAAAGGGTGGTGTCCTAGCCCTTAGACGAACGGGCCGTTTTAAGGGAGTGCAAAGATAAGAGGGGAAGGGTTTGTCTCCAAAAGTTTTTTATAAAAATATCCGCGGAATTTTTTCTTTTCCCACCTCCCTTTCCCCTGGTTCAGATCCCGATAAGCTGCTGGAAACGTTCTTTATAAGTATCGCCAACAGGGAGATAGGCTCCGTTGATGATCACTTTTCCCCGGCTCAGAAAGTCTATTTTGTTTTTATTAATAATATACGACTTATGGATCCGGATAAACTGGCCGCCCGGCAATAATTCCTCCATATTTTTCATGCTCTCCAGGGTCAGGATCTTAGACGATTGAAGGTGTACCGCAATATAATCCCTCAAACCTTCAAGGTAATAGATATCATTCAGGTCCACTTTCTGTATCCGGTAAGCTGTTTTAATGAACAGGTGGTCTTTTGGGGCAGCCGGCCGATTTTCCCTGCTTACCCAGGTGCGGGCTTTTTTGACGGCGGCCAGGAACCGCTCAAACGTGATCGGCTTCAGCAGGTAATCCACCGCATTGTAGTCGTAGCTGTCCACCGCATACTGCGGATAGGCCGTGGTGAAGATCACCTTGCACCGGTCGCCGGCAATTTGCATAAACTGGAAGCCGGTCATTTCGGGCATCTGGATATCAAGAAAGATCAGATCGGCGGCCCCTGTCTGGATAAGGGGCAAAGTTTCCAGCACCCGGGTGGTTTCGAGCACCAGTTCAAGCCCCGGGGTTTTGCGGACATAATCGGCGACCAGTTTTACAGACAGGTGCTCATCGTCCACCACAATGCATCGTATGTTCAGGACTTCAGACATGATCTATTTCCAATTTAATAATAAAAAGCACAGGGCCGTCCATAACAGATAAATGGTGTTTGCCGGGATAAAGCAACTCAAGCCTCCGTTTCACATTCTGCAGACCAATACCTCCGGTGCTGTCTTTCTTACCGGCCATTTTTTTATTCTGGCAATAGAACCTTGTTTGTTTCTTATCGGTATCCAGCATGATCATGATCTCTTCTTCATCCGCTGCACCATGCTTGAATGCGTTTTCTATAAATGGGATCAGCAGCAGGGGCGGAATAAACACTTCTTCCAGGGGGCCCGATGTTTTGAAGTTTGCATTGATGGGCGATTCATGACGCAGTTTTTGTAAAGCAATATATTGGTGGATATAATGAACTTCTTTTGCCAGCGGCACATCCTGCAACGTGTCGTACAACATATAACGAAGCAGATCAGAAAACCCTGCGATGGCTTCCAGCGAATGAGGCGATTGCAGGTATACCAGCGAATAGATATTGTTCAGACTGTTAAATAAAAAATGCGGATTGATCTGCGATCGGAGAAAAGAAAGCTCCGATTCCCGGTTTTGCAGCAGCAAATCTTTTTGCTGCATTTCTTTGAAATAAGAATAACGGATAAAATAAAATGCCATCCCATACACTGCGTATAGTATGGTGTAAAAAATATGGCTTTGGAAATAGGACCGCAATCTCACTGAAGGAGTGAACAGGGCTGTTCTGTCTTGCATAGTCACTGCTTCTTCTGCCCAGTAACGTAAGAAGAACAGTACCGGCAAAGCAAGCAATATGCAGCATAGAGCAACAATGATTTTCTTTTTAGGGAAATAATGAAATAGTATCAGGTAAGGGATAAGCGCAAATAAAAATGAAGTGGCAATGTCTGCAATCCGTAAAGCGAGTTCCCGCACATTGTTAGGCCAGGCCATAAACCCTGAACTGCCATGAATGATATTCGGCATATCATAGGCAAGATGCAGCAGGTAATAGAAAGCAATAAAACAAAAGGAAAATAACAGCCATCGTTTACTCATCATCAAAACTACTTATTGGGGCGGAAGGTCAGTATTTCCTCTCTACCTGCAAAAGAAAATCACGCCAGTTGGTAGATGGAATATGGCAGTTGGCAGAAACGGCTTGCCCGGCTTGCCTGCATACCGCAGTTTTGATGGCGATAATAATGATGATGAAAAAAAATATTCCCTTCCTGAAGATCATTTGCTGGATATTGCTGATCGCCAACCTATGTGTGCTTACCAGCTATATCCTTTTCAAAGAATCACCCGGATCTGTTATACATGTAAAGAAAACGGGCTTCCGGCAACATGGCCCCCGCTTTGATCAAAAGAATCTCCAGTTGTTTGCAACCATCCATCGTATCAGCAACAGCCATATGAACGATCGTTATAAATACTGGAATATCGGTGGTAATATCCTTGGCTTTGTTCCGCTTGGCTTTCTTTTGTCTGTACTATTATTCCGGAATGGTAGGATATTCAAAACCATTCTGGCCATTTTCCTTATCAGTCTTTTCTTTGAAACGATACAACTGTATACCGGTCTTGGTATATTCGATGTCGACGACCTGTTTCTCAACACTCTTGGCGGACTCTTTGGCTCCCTGCTTTCCCTGCTTGTTCCCCGCTCATTAAAAAACGGGTACCGCCGGCTTCGGGCTCCTGGCTTCTGATTTCCGGCTTATCCACCTTCCCGGATTTTCGCATTTCCCCGCAATCCTGTAACTTCGGCCCTCTTTTAAAACTAAAACATTCCGAAATGAGCACAGTTAAAGTTGCTATCAATGGTTTCGGTCGAATCGGCCGCCTCGTTTATCGCCAGATATATAAAATGCAGGGAATTGATGTAGTGGCCATTAATGACCTTACCAGCCCCAAAGTTCTTGCTCACCTTTTGAAATATGACAGCGCGCAGGGCCGTTTTGATGCTGAAGTAAAAGCCACGGAAAACTCCATCGTTGTAAATGGCGATGAGGTAAAAATTTATGCGCAGAAAAATCCTGCCGAAATTCCCTGGAAAGATCATGGTGTGGATGTAGTACTGGAATGTACCGGTTTCTTTACTGATAAAGCAAAAGCAGAAGCACATATTACTGCAGGTGCCAAGCGAGTGGTGATCTCCGCTCCTGCCACCGGTGATCTGAAGACCATCGTATTCAACGTGAACCACAATACACTGGATGGCAGCGAAACTATCATCAGTTGCGCTTCCTGCACCACCAACTGCCTTGCGCCAATGGCACAGGTACTGGATGAGAAATTCGGTATTGTGAACGGCCTGATGACCACCATTCACGCTTATACCAATGATCAGAACACACAGGATGCCCCTCACCCCAAAGGTGATCTTCGCCGCGCAAGGGCTGCTGCGCAAAACATCGTGCCCAACAGCACTGGTGCTGCAAAAGCGATCGGCCTGGTATTGCCTAACCTGAAAGGTAAACTGGATGGCAGTGCACAGCGTGTTCCTACCCTTACCGGTTCACTTACAGAAGTAACTGCGGTATTGGGTAAGAAAACAACTGTTGAAGAACTGAATGCTGCCATGAAAGCTGCCAGTAATGAAAGCTTTGGCTACACAGAAGACGAGATCGTTAGCAGCGATATCATCGGCATCCACTACGGTTCCCTGTTTGATGCAACACAAACAAGGGTACAAACGGTTGGCGACACTCAACTGGTACGCACTGTAAGCTGGTACGATAATGAAATGAGCTATGTGAGCCAGCTGGTGCGCACTGTTCATTATTTCGCAAAGCTGATCACGAAGAAATAGTAACGAGATCATAAAACGATTGAAGCCGTAATGTTTCAGCCCCACAAAGCTGATCATTGCGGCTTTTTTGTGCATTCTAAGGTTTCTGTTTTT
>DATAJQ010000190.1:0-2820 GCA_036262095.1 Chitinophagaceae bacterium
GAACTGTAAAAATAATAAAGCCGCAGGAGTTGACCTGCGGCTTTATTATAGGTTCTATTAAATTATTTATCTGCTTTATTTATTTCTTCCTTCAGTACCTTGTTTTCACCTTCCAGTTGTTGAACACGTTTATCCATTTCAATAACGCGTTGGTTCATTTCTATTAAGTGCAGTGTCAGCTCTTCAATCTTTTTAAGCAGGATAGCCTGATTATCTCCAAGATTTACTCCTTCCCTTTCTACTTCCTGTGCGGAGGGAACTTCGGGGAGATGTTTGTTCTTCCGGACATACGTTTCCAGTTCGGCAAGGTCCTGTAATTTGTACTGTTCATCAAAAACATAGTCTGGCCAGCTGCTTATATCTACTTTGACTTTTCTTGTGCGAATCCCTTTTTCAACAAATAATTTATAGGCCGTATCTGCCACTTTAATGGTACCTATTCCAACATTACCTGTTGATCCTTTCAGGATCATTGCTGTTGCAATACTTTGCAGGGTATCTCCGCTGCTTCTGGGCACACTGGTCATAAAGTGAATATCACCGGATGTGCCGGTACCGGTACCTTTACCGGTTGCTATGCGGATGGTTTGACCGGTTTGATTGGTGCCGATCTGGCCGGTTGGTTGGATAGTAAGTGGGCCATAGTTAGAAGCAAGGGTCTGAGTAACACCACCTCCGATATAAACATCCCGGGTTCCATAACCAGGAGAAGTGTGCCCTATCAGTAATTGATAAAGACCTGTCGTTTGGAGACCATTACCTATTGCTATTCCTCCTGTATGGTTCACTTTGGACTCGGCTCCTAGTGCTATAGCTCCTCGCAAGTTAGCCTCGCTTAGTCTCCCGATAGCAACTGTTGATTGTGCAGATGCAGATGCCGAGCTTCCTACAGCTGTGCCGTATATACCAGCTAATGCAAAAGAGCCGAAGGAGCTACCGTAATAACTAGTAACTCTTGTTGAACTTCCAACAGCAGTTCCACCAATCATAGCAGTGTCATCTACATTATTCATTGCTTCATTACCTATAGCAACATTGTTTGATCCGGTTTTGTTATACCTACCAGCATTTGTTCCAATTGCAATATTTCTGATTCCGGTAGTGATATTGGGTAATACATTGTTTCCAATGATAAAATTGTCCGTCGAATTGGGTCTCCCAATAATAAATCCATGTATAGAGGCATTAGTAGATGCACGCATACCTCCATTGACATCTAATTTATATCCTGCATTGGTTGTTACTCCCAACAGTAAATTCCCCTCATTAGGTGTAATCCTTCCACGTTCCAGGTTGTTCGTCCGAAAGATCAAGGCTACACTATCAGTATTTCCAACAAAATTAGAACTGGTTGTACCGCTGTTGCCGGTAACATTCCAGGATTGTGCGGTGGCTGCACAGCTGAGCGCTAAGAATACGCTTAACGCTGAAAAGTGTCTCTTGCTTATCATTGTTTGGTGGTTTGTTTAGACTATTGAAACAAGTTAATTTTATTTTCTTATGTGCAATAAATACTATTATTAATCTTGGTTCGAACGGTCAAAAAACAAAGCCGCAGGCGTTGACCAGCGACTTTGTTTTTTGATCTTATAAATTTTATTTACCTGCTTTATTTATTTCTTCCTTCAGTACCTTGTTTTCACTTTCCAGTTGTTGAACACGTTTATCCATTTCAATTAAATGCAATGTTAGTTCTTCAATCTTTTTAAGCAGGATAGCCTGATTATCTCCAAGATTTACTCCTTCCCTTTCTACTTCCTGTGCAGAAGGAACTTCAGGAAGGTGTTTGTTCTTCCGGATATACGTTTCCAGTCCGGCAAGGTCCTGTAATTTATATTGTTCATCAAAAACATAGTCCGGCCAGCTGCTTATATCCACTTTTACTTTTCTTGTGCGGATCCCTTTTTCAACAAATAATTTATAGGCTGTATCAGTCACTTTAATGGTACCTATTCCAACATTGCCTGTTGATCCTTTCAGGATCATTGCTGTCGCAATACTTTGCAGGGTATCTCCACTGCTCCTGGGCACACTGGTCATAAAGTGAATATCGCCGGAAGTGCCGGTGCCCGTTCCTTTACCGGTTGCTATGCGGATCGTTTGGCCCGTTTGATTGGTACCCGACTGACCAGTTGGTTGAATGGTAAGCGGACCATAGCTAGAAGCATTTGTTTGGGTAACCCCACCCCCGAAATAAACATCCCGCGTTCCATAACCCGCATTTCTATTACCAAATAGCAATTGATAATTTCCTGTTGTCTGTAAACCATATCCAATAGAAATGCCGCCGACATTGTTGGTCCTTGCATCGTAACCTATGCTGATGTTTCCAAGAACGTTTGCCTCACTGGTCCGGCCAATTGTAATCGTTCCTTGCGCGTTTGCCATTGCCTGTGCGCCTATTGAAATGGCATATACTGCGGCTGTGGAAGTTGATCCTATAGAAATGCCCTGGTCACCTGAAGCCCTTGATAAAGCTCCTATTGCAACCGCACCTCTTACGTTCGTATCTAAAGCATTTGCCAATGCTTCTGCTCCAATAACCGTGTTGGAATGGCCAATTGTATTATATGCCAGGGCATTTGTACCAATGGCCACATTTCGATATCCCGTATTATTATTTACCAGGGCATTATCTCCAACAATAATATTGTTTGCACCAGTGCCAGAACCCTTACCTATACTAATATTATTAATCCTGGCATCGAGTGAGGTTCTCAAACTACCGATGATGTCGAGCCTATATCCCGAATTAGTCGTAGTTCCCAGCAATAAATTTCCTCCGTTTGCAGTAATTCTTGCTCGTTCCAGATTGTTCGT
>DATAJQ010000191.1:0-9451 GCA_036262095.1 Chitinophagaceae bacterium
GTATATGTTCAATAATTTGCTTACCGATAATGGCTATTATGTAATGGACATCGATTATCGCGGCAGCGCAGGTTATGGACGCGATTGGAGAACGGGTATCTACCGCCATATGGGAGGCAAGGACCTGACAGATCATGTGGATGCTATTCAATACCTGGTCAAAAATTTTGGAGTGAACCCCAAGAATGTAGGACTGTACGGCGGCTCTTATGGCGGTTTTATTACGCTGATGGGCCTGTTCACCGAACCCAATGTATTTGCTTCCGGTGCAGCCCTGCGTCCTGTTACAGACTGGGCCAACTATAATCATGGCTATACCTCCAATATCCTGAATGAGCCTTATACTGACAGCATCGCTTATCGTAAAAGCTCACCCTATTATTTTGCCGATGGACTGAAAGGCAACCTGCTTATCTGCCATGGCATGGTGGATGTGAATGTACATTACCAGGATGCTGTGAAACTGATACAACGTCTTATAGAACTGGGTAAGGACAATTGGGAACTGGCCTCCTACCCAATGGAAGACCATGGCTTTGTAGAACCCAGCAGTTGGACGGACGAGTACAAAAGAATTTTCAAACTTTTTGAGAATACTTTAAAAAAGTAAGCCATAACTTCGGGTAACACTCCCCGGTCATTGTTTGTTTTTTTATAATCCTTAAAGAACGACTATGAAGCATCAAAACCTTTTACTGCTATTGTTATGTTGTGTAACGATCAATCTTTGCGCACAAACCAATTTTACGATCAGTCCCGAAAAACCTCAGCCTGGCGACCTGGTAACGATCACCTATGAGCCGGCAGGCGATCTTGCAAATACGACTGCAATGGTGGAAGCTGTTGCTTACCAGATGGGCGAAGGCAGTCAGAAAGCCATTGATATCAAACTGGCCCGCAGTTATGGAAAATTCAAGGGCACTGTTCAAACAGGCAATGAAGGCCTTTTTCTTTATTTCTCTTTTTCGGCCGACAAGAAGTTTGACAATAACTTCAACAAGGGGTACTGGACTTTCCTGTACAGTGGCGACAGTGTAAAGAAGACCAGTAATGCCCTGAAAGCATTGTATCACCAGTATTATATTACAGAAACAGGTGGCGATAGAGATAATGGGAAAGCCCTTGAAAGCTATAAGGACGAATTTGCCTTATTCCCTGCCAGTAAGAAGAACTATATGGCTTCCTACCTGCGTTTGCTGAATGCAGAAAAACCTGCTGAAGGCAATGCATTAATGCAGAAAGAAATTGAAGCGACCCTGAAAGCAGGCCTGCAAACCGAAGAAGAGTACACTTACATTGAAAATCTATACAACGCTGCCAAACTTCCTCAACAGGCCAAGCTCGTCAGCGATCTGAAAAAGGAGAAGTATCCTGCCGGGAAATGGACGATAGCTGACCTGCAGAATAAATTTTTCAGTGAACGGACTCCTGCCAAAAAGCAGGAGCTGCTGCAGGAAATAGCTAAGAAAGTGGAGACCGATTCTGCCTGGAAAGCGGTAAAATCAGCATTGCCCTCTTATCAGGCAAGTGTATTGAATGCCTATTTGAATGCGAAGGATTGGGATGGTTTCAAAAAAGTATTACCAACTGCAACACTTGTGGATTCTTCCAGACTTGCTTCTTTGTATAACAATACAGCCTGGAACATACAGGGAACTGACAGCAACCTGGTGTTTGCTGAAGAGCTCTCCCGCTTTGCTGTAGAAAGGGCTAAAGCAGAATGGAAAACTCCCACAAGCCCCAAGCCTGATTATATGACCCAAAAACAATGGGAAAGCAACAGGAAGGGGACTTATGCCATGTATGCAGACACATACGCAATGATCATGTATAAACTTGGAAAGTATAAAAAAGGTTTTCCTTATGCTAAAGATGCAGCAATCGTGATCAACGAAGGAAAAAGTGCCGATGAAAACGCTACATACAGCCTTCTTGCAGAAAAAGTGTTACCGGAAAAAACATACAAAGCCCAGTTGGAGCAATTTGTAAAAGATGGCAAATCCACTTCAGGAATTACCGGCATCCTGGAAAAAGTGTATAAGAAGCAAAAGAAAACAACAGAAGGGTTCGATGCATATCTCTCAGGCCTGCAGAAAGAAGCTTATCTTAAAATGATGGAGCATCTGCAAAAATCCATGCTGGATGAAGCAGCTCCATCTTTTGCCTTATACAATCTTGAAGGCAATAAGATCGATATCAAAGACCTTAAAGGGAAAGTAGTAATAGTTGATTTCTGGGCTACCTGGTGCGGTCCCTGCAAAGCTTCTTTCCCAGGTATGCAGAAAGTTGTGACCAAATACAAAGATGATCCTAATGTCAAATTCGTATTTGTTGATACCTGGGAGCAGGTTGAAGAGAAACAGAAAAATGCACAGGAATTTATTACAAAAAGCAAGTACACTTTTGATGTGTTAATGGATAACGAAGACAAAGTGGTCAGCCAGTTCAAAGTAGATGGCATTCCCACCAAATTCGTGATCGATAAAGAAGGCAAGATCCGTTTCAAAGCTGTAGGCTTTGATGGAAGTGATGATAAACTGATGCAGGAACTGACTGCGATGATTGAAATCGCAGGCAGTCCGTCGAAAAAAGCATTTTAAGGATAATTGATGGCCGATGTTCGATCGCAGATGGCCGATGTCTGGTTGTAGAGTCTTCACTAAAAAGAGATGTCCTTATGCTGGGAGTTTTCTTTTTAGTAAGATATTTAAAATAGAAGTCGGCCATCGGCGATCGAACATCGGCCATCGATTAGACATAAACCCAAACTTCTCTATATTTGTACCCTAACAAACTTAGGTTATGGCGAAGCAATTCGAAGATTTTGATGCAAACCTGGCTGGTGAGGATGGAAAGACAGAAGAAACCAAGAGCAGCTGGTTCAAACGGATAAAAAAAGGGATTAATACAAAGACCTCTGAGAAGAAGGAAACACCGGAAGGCTTATGGACCAAATGTCCGGAATGTAACTATATCTGCACAATGACGGAACTGCGGGAACATTTATTTGTTTGCCCCAAATGCAGTTACCACCACCGGATCAATAGCAGCGAGTACTACGATATATTATTTGACAACGCTTCTTTCACGGAACTGTTTGATAATATCCGCTCAAAGGACTACCTGGGATTTACCGACCTGAAACCTTACAAGAAAAGACTGGAAGAGATCTGGAGCAAATCAGACCTGAAAGACTCTATGCGTGTTGCCGTTGGCAAGGTTGGCGGCCAGGATATTGTAATCGCCTGTATGGATTTCGAGTTCATTGGCGGCTCTCTCGGCAGCGTGATGGGAGAAAAGTTTTCCCGCGCCGTAGACCACTGTATTGCCCATAAAATGCCTTACATGGTGATCAGCAAGAGTGGTGGCGCCCGGATGATGGAAAGTGCTTTTTCCCTGATGCAACTGGCTAAAACCAGCGGCAAGCTCTCTCAATTGAGCGATGCAGGCCTCCCCTATATTTCCCTGCTTACCGACCCCACTTTCGGGGGCATATCCGCTTCTTTCGGGATGCTGGGCGACCTTAATATAGCAGAACCCGGCGCCCTGATCGGCTTTGCCGGCCCCCGCGTGATCAAGGAAACCATCAAGAAAGACCTGCCGGAAGGATTCCAGCGCAGTGAATTCCTGCTGGAACACGGCTTCCTGGACTTTATCGTGCCCAGAACAGAGTTGAAGGACAAACTATCCAAAGTGATCGGTTTATTCAGGAATTAATATCATCCCCTAAATTTGACGGCTAAGAGGTATTTTTGCCTCTTATTTTTTTGTGCATGGCAGAAATGAGAAACAGATCGGCTTATCATGAATACTTCATTGACGCAAAATATGAAGCAGGTATGGTATTGCTGGGAACGGAAGTGAAATCGATCCGCAGTGGAAAAGTCAGCTTTAATGATAGCTATTGCCTGCTTCACCAGGGGGAAATATGGGTTAAATCCTTACACATTGCAGAATACTCGCATGGCAATCTCAATAATCACGATCCCCTGCGCGACAGGAAACTGCTGCTTCAGAAGAAGGAGATCCGGAAAATTGAGGCTAAACTGAAGGAAAAGGGCTATACCATCGTTCCCCTGCGTATCTATTTCAACGATAAGAACCTGGTCAAAATAGAGATCGGGCTGGCCAAGGGTAAAAAACTGCATGATAAGCGTGAAAGCATCAAGCAGAAGGATGTGGAAAGAGAAATGAAGCGGTACCTTCGGTAAGCAGGGCCGGCTCTGAGTTGCGAGTCTTGCTTAGAAGCTGGAAGCAAAACTAATAAAATCAGTAAAATCATTCCGATAGTGTAAAACCGGTTCATGCTTACTGACAGACCTGACTATCGACTTATGATTAAAGACTCCTGACTAGTTTACCTAGCACGATTTTTGACAAACCAAACCAACATGAAAAAACTCTTCCTGTTTATCGCTGTTTTCTTTGCCATTCAAGGGCATGGACAGTCTGTTTTCGGATATTGGTATGGATACGGAAATGTGAAGATCAAGAGCTCGGCCAGCAATTACCTGGTGGAAATGATCCTGCAGCCAGAGAAAGGGTATGTAAAAGGTGTACTGAACTATTATTTTAAAAATACCTATCGTAGTGTTCAGGTGAAAGGTAATTACAATGCTTCCACCCGCGAACTGAACCTGTATAATATCCCTGTTACTTATTTCGGTTCCAACAACAACATGGAGATCGACTGTATCATGAACCTTCGTGCCAGCCTCAGGGCCGCAAAAGCAGGCTCTAACCTGGTGGGGGCTTTTATGGGGTTACCGGAAAATCGCTATACCTGCTTTGATATCAATTTCAATCTTTCGTTGAATGAAGATGCAAGCCAGAAGGACTCTGTGCTGAGAGCTATCCGTGAATATAAAGAGACTTACCAGGTATGGACGCCATCTGCTTCCGACACTTTGCTGGCAGTGAACATTCAGCAGCGTAAAGTAGTGAACTACGTGGTAGAAGACGAATTCAGGAAAAGGGAATCGGTCCTTGCTTCCGAAATAGAAGTGAATTCGGATTCCATCAAGGTGGATTTTTATGATAATGGCGAAATAGATGGCGACTCCATTTCCGTTTTCTTCAATGATCAATTGCTCGCTTTCTCGCAACGGCTGAGCACACGATCCATTCATTTTAACCTGGCGCTTGATACTGCAAAGGAAGTGAATGAACTGAGTATGTTTGCAGATAATCTTGGTTCCATTCCTCCCAATACAGCATTGATGATCGTTTCTGACGGAGAGAAGCAATATGAGATCCGGCTATCGAGCAGTCTCGAAAAAAATGCGACAATACGGATACGACGAAAGCGTAAATAGCCGCCTAACTTACAACCTCTCTTTTATATGACCAAGCTACCTGCGCTGAAACGAATACCGGTTCGATTGATGTTGTATGCATTGTGCTTCGCACAGAGTTGTGGTTATGAAACCTCCCCCGTAAAACAACCCGGATTACCAGATCAGTTTATTGCTGTTCTCGGTATTATGCAGGATGCTGGCTATCCCCAGGCCGGATGTGATAAAGAATGTTGTAACGCTTACTGGAATGGAAAAGAAGAAAAAAAACTGGTTACCTGTCTCGCGTTGGTCGATAGAAAAGCAAACCAGTACTGGCTTTTCGAAGCTACACCCGATATTATCACCCAGCTTCATTCAGTGAAGCAATATCTCGGCAGCCCGGCTGATCATATTCCTGCCGGTATATTCACTACGCATGCACATATAGGCCACTATGCAGGTTTGCTGCAACTGGGAAGGGAAGCTATGGGTGCGAAATCAGTTCCTGTATGGGCTATGCCACGTATGGATTCTTTTCTGCGGTATAATGCACCCTGGAGCCAATTGGTGGAGTTGAAAAATATCCAATTGAATGCGCTAAAGGGAGATAGTAGTATTACCCTCAGCCCTTCTCTAAAAGTAAAACCGTTTAGGGTGCCTCACCGCGATGAATTTTCTGAAACAGTTGGATTTATTATTGAGCGTGCGGGTAAAAAAGTATTGTTTATCCCCGATATTGATAAATGGGAAAAATGGAACAGGAATATTAATGAAGAGGTCAGTAAAGTTGATATTGCCTTCCTGGACGGGACTTTTTATAAGAATGGGGAATTGCCGGGAAGGGATATGAAAGAAGTGCCGCATCCATTCGTAGAAGAAAGCATGCAATTGTTTGCAGGCTTGCCTGATACAGTGAGATCAAAGATCGTTTTTATACATTTCAATCATACCAATCCTTTGCGCAAAAAAGTATCTTCCGAAAAAGAAGAGGTTTCTGCAAAAGGGTTTAAGGTGGCTGAGGAGGGAATGATAATCCCCCTGTAAGCCTGTTTATTTTCCATCAAACTTACAGAGGGATTGAACAGGAAGATCCCGGTTATTAAAACAATTCTGGCTGGTTATTATCTGTTTTTGATTTCACCCATTCCATCTGCACGCTTTTGCTGAAATCAAGCAGTTTGGTTCCGACAGTTTTCCAACCTGATATTTCTGTTACCTTGGTTATTTTAAACTTGGCCTTGCGGACCTGCTCTCCCCTGCCCGTTTGCACAGCAAGCACCGGCTCCTGTTCGGTTGACACGGCTTCCACATAGTTGCCATCACCTTCCTTAATGAAGAAGAATTTATTTTTCAAGGTGGTGGTTTCAACCTTGAAGCGTTTTACATTGAACTGTAAATTCTTTTTATCCAGGTATACAGCAGAAATGATCTTTTCCGGGTCAAATTTTTCGATCAGGATGATATTCTCTGCATCCAGTCTTTGGGTAAGTTCCTGGTCAGTGATTTCATAGTATCCATCGCGGTAAACAACAAGTATCTGGTCTTCGGCCTCAAAGCTTCCGAGGAAAAGGCCTTTCTCTTCAGTGCTGAGCCTTCCGAATTTATCATCAAACCATAATTTCTTTCCGCTGAGCGTAGCGCGGCCGGCTTCCTTGAACTTGACAGATTTGATCGGGTATTTGGTTACCTGGTTACCCATGCTGTTGCGGTTCTTGATCGCCAGCTCTTCGAAATAAAAATCGAATTCCTTGATGCGTGCAGAGCTGCCGGGAGTAAGCGTGATCTTCACCACTTCTGCTTCTCCATTGGGATTTACGCTCAGATAATGCACTTTACTTTTATCATCTCCACGGGTGAGATCATATTCTTTATCACGGGTAGTACCGGTTACATTAAAGCGTTTAGCATAACTCATGCCGCCTTTTCCATCGGCATAGATCATGTTATAGGTAGTGCGTTCATCGTTTTTCTGGAACACCGCCACATGAAGGATGTCTTTTCCTATGAAAACCTTGTCATGCACTTTCACCACTTTCATGATGCCACGCTTTGTGAAAGCGATGATATCATCCAGGTCAGAACAATCAAACAGGTATTCATCTTTTTTCAATCCTGTGCCGATAAAGCCCTCTTCTCGGTTCACATACAGTTTGGTATTCGCGATAGCCACTTGCTTGGCCTCGATCACTTCAAACTGTTTGATCTCTGTTTTCCTTTCGCGGCCCTTGCCATATTTTTTCAACAGGTTCTCGTAATACGCTACAGCAAAATCAACCAGGTTGGCCAGATCGTGTTTTACCTGTTTGATATCTGCTTCCAGTCCTTTGATCTGTGCATTCAGTTCATCAATATCCAGCCTGTAAATCCGGCGTACAGGCTTTTCTGTCAGTTTAAGAATATCCTCCCGGGTGATCTCTCTTTTCAATTGCTTTTTGAAGGGGACGAAAGCCTTGTCGATCGCATCTATCACTTTATCCCATGTATCATGTTTCTTCTCGAGTTCTTTATAGATCTTCTCTTCAAAGAATATTTTTTCCAGTGAAGTGTAATGCCATTTTTCCTGCAGTTCATTCAATTTGATCTTCAGCTCCATTTCCAGCAGGTCCTTTGTCCGGTCTGTGGAAAGCTTCAGCAGATCATGCACGCCCAGGAATTCAGGCTTCATCCCAACGATCACGCAGGTATTAGGTGAAATAGAGATCTCGCAATCGGTAAACTTGTACAGCGCATCAATAGTGATATCAGGCGAAATACCGGGTGCAAGATCAACATGGATATCGACATCGGCGCCCGTGTAATCCGTTACTTTCTTGATCTTGATCTTTCCCTGATCATTAGCTTTTACGATTGATTCGATCAATTGGGAAGTGGTTACTCCATAAGGCACACTTTTTATTGCCAGGATCTTCTTGTCCACTTCTTCAATATGGGCTCTTACTTTTACTTTCCCTCCCCTTTTTCCCTGGTTATACTCTGCCACGTCAACCATACCACCGGTTTGGAAATCGGGATACAGTTCAAATTTCTTTCCGCGCAGATATTTGATGGAAGCATCGATCAGTTCGCAAAAGTTATGCGGTAATATTTTGGTTGAAAGCCCTACTGCAATGCCATCAGCGCCCTGCGCCAGCACCAGCGGGAATTTCATCGGCAATGTAACAGGTTCGTTTTTGCGGCCATCATAGCTAAGTTGCCATTCGGTGGTTTTGGCATTAAATGCCACTTCCAGTGCAAACTTGCTTAAGCGGGCTTCTATATAACGCGGAGCAGCCGCGTCCATTCCTGTCCTGATATCGCCCCAGTTACCCTGGGTCTCGATCAGCAGGTCTTTCTGTCCCATATTCACCAGCGCATCGCCAATGGAAGCATCACCATGCGGGTGATACTGCATGGCCTGTCCGATGATATTGGCTACTTTATTGAAACGGCCGTCGTCCATTTCCTTCATCGCATGAAGGATGCGGCGTTGTACCGGTTTCAAACCATCTTCCACAGCAGGTACGGCCCTTTCCAGTATTACATAAGAAGCGTAATCGAGAAACCAGGTCTTGTACTGGCCATGCAAGCCACTGTCGTTGTTTTGTACATCCGATAATTTGTTCTTTGCTGCACTCATCTATCTTAGGTTGTTATGTTCTTTGTATGGTGTATGATTACGCAGTAGCGGCAGTAGCAGCCGTTGCTTCAGCTTTTGAAGCGCCAGACAGTTTTATATCAAAATCTTTCCAGCCTTTGCCAGTATCGCCGGTCACTTCTATTCTGCCCTGGCTGATAAGATTGCGCATGCGCCACATCAGGAATATATCGCCGGTTTTGATCTTCATCCGGTTGAGCGTATTCGTGAGCACGCGATTGGCTTTCTGCCATTCGCCGGTCAGGTTTTTAATGATCTCGCCGTCATAAAAATCTTCTCCTTTGCCAGCTATCTTTTTGCCGCCTTCCAGCATACGCACTAGGGCATTCTCATCTGCAAGCCTTTTCCATTCGTCAGGATCTACTTCAAACTCGCTCAGGGTAACGGGGCGTGCCAGTTTCTTTGCTTTCAGGAATTCCCTGGGTTGTATCTCATGCAGCCAGGAAGGATAAAAGATCTGCCCTTTTTCATTGATGAAAGGAAGATTGTTCATATACAATACCATTATCCGGCCCTGGTATTCCCTCAGTTGAGGCATCAG
>DATAJQ010000192.1:0-1946 GCA_036262095.1 Chitinophagaceae bacterium
CTTCTTTTTCGGTTTGGCATTAAAAATTGCAGCGAATGCTTAGGTTATAGGTACGTGCATTGGGATAACCACCCAGGTCCACACCAAACAAAGCAGGATTGTCGCCATAACTGTTCATCTCCGGATCAAAGCCTGAATAGTTGGTGAATGTGTACAGGTTATTTACACCAAATGCAACACGAATGGATGTAACTCCCTTGAGGAATGAAACCGGTACATTATAGCCCAGTGTCACATTCTTGATCCGGACGAAACTACCGTCTTCAATGAACCGGCGGGAGAAGAGCATGTTACGCCAGAACTGGCGCATGATCTTTGGGCCAGTGGCTTCACTATTGTCCTTGCCAGCTTCCCAGGCTGTTTCATACATATCGTAGGAAATATTTTTGAATGACCCCAGATTGCCATTGAAGCGGGTGTTCATATTCACAATATCATTTCCCTGCACGCCATTCACGAAAACGCTGAGATCGAAACGGCCGTATTTGAAATTGTTGGTGAAACCGAATGTATAGTCAGGGTTTACATTGCCGATAAACGTGCGGTCGGTTACAGAGATAGAAGTAGGGTCATTATCCAGGTTACGGTATTTCACCTCACCGATCATACGTTTGATAATGGCGTCTGACTGATTTGCATACATGGGATCGCTACGCACTTCAGCTTCATTGTCATAATAACCATCTTCCATATAACCATACAGTGCTCCAATGGGCTTGCCGGCTATCTGGATAAATGGCGCATCACCGGTTGATATATTACCAGCATATTGCTCCAGCACATCACTGCCAAGGCTAAGGATCTTGTTACGGTTGAACGCAATATTGAAGTTGGCAGACCATTCAAAATTTTTGCCTTTGACGATATCACCGCCAAGCTGCACTTCTATACCCCGGTTCTGCACAGATCCGGAATTGCGCAACTGACGCTCAAATCCTGTAGAAGCAGGAGTGGTAATAAACTGCAGAAGGTCCTCTGTTTTCTTCTGATACACGTCAACACTCAACGTAAGCCGGTTCTTGAAAAGAGCCAGGTCCAGACCGGCATTGTAAGCCGATGTGGTTTCCCATCTCAGGTTTTCATTGGCAGCCCCGGCAAATACATCATCAGCGAGACCGGTTTGCAAAGCACCGTCAAACACATAATTGTATACGGCCAGCTTGGATAAAGAAGCATAGGAACCGATTCCCTGGTTGCCGGACTGGCCATAGCTGAAACGGACTTTCAGATCGCTGATGCCACGCACACGGGACATAAAGTTTTCCTTCGACAGCTTCCAGGCCACACCAAAGGAAGAAAATCCAGCCCATTTATTTTCACGGCCAAACTTGCTTGATCCATCGCGGCGGTAAGAAGCATTCAGCAGGTATTTGTCTTTATATGCATAATTCACCCGGCCAAGGAAAGAGATCAGTGTAGATTGATAACGACTGTTAATAACCGGCATGATCATTTCGCCAGCAGCCAGATTTTCATTTTTCAGCAGATCATTGGGAAATGTTTTGGCTTCTGCTCTTTTCCATTGACCATCTGTACGCTCATAGGTAGCAGCAACCATGCCTCCTATGCTGTGATCATCATGAATGGTAGTATTATAGTTCAGGATGCTTTCTGAGATAAGGCTGTTCCAGAGGTTGTCGGCCTTTAGTCCCCAGCCTCTTACACTGTATCCTTCGTAAACCGTACGGGGATAATACTGATCCCGTGTGGTGGTACCATAGTTGATACCTACGTTCTGACGAAACTTCAAGCCCTTCATCAACGCAACTTCCAGGTAGTTGGATGAAAAGATATTGACACCATTCACCTGGTTGAGCACATCGCGGGAATAGATGACGGGGTTGGTAATAAAATATCCCTGCCCTGCTTCATCATATCCTTCCACATCAGAGATGCTGGTGGGATAAGTTGTGGCAGAGCGGATCACACCTGCACTGGCAGCGTCA